>NZ_JBTEYL010000004.1:0-303970 GCF_054330215.1 Pseudomonas sp. Ma2-10
CTGCCTGTCCAAGTGGACGTGGATCAGGTGTCCAAGTGAGCATGGAACGAGTGTCCAAATGATCGTGGGCTGAGTGTCCAAGTGTCGTGGAATCCGCAATTTGGGCATGCTCTGCAGGATCTTCCAGGCTTCATCCGGCAGATGACACCAGACGTTGTTGCCGATCTTCTGCCCAGGATTCTTCATATCCCTGACGAGAACCGACTGGCGTTGCTCGTCCAGGTCTTCCCAACGAATCCTGGTGATTTCCTCCTGCCGGCGGGTCGAGAAGATCGCGAAGGCGACCACCTTGGGCATGTGGATAGCGCTAGGCCTGCGGTCTTGTAGCTCAAAGAAGCAGGAAAGCAGCTTATCCAGTTCGTCCTTGCTCGGCCGCCGATCACGCTCCCGACTCCGACTGACCATACCCAGCTTGCGCAGAACCTTGCGGGCATCACTCATCGCTACTGGATCAACCTGATAGCCCCAAGCCGGCCTGGCAACTCCCATCACCGCCCCTAAGTGCGAAAGGTCATTGCCTACAGTCTGAGCTTGCACGCCGCCGCCCTCCTTGCTTAAGCGCCACTGCGCGTACTCGACCAACTTCTGGCTTGTCAGTTCGCTATCAAGGACGCCACCCAACCAAGTCTCGCTGATCGCGCTTAAGGTCGCACGCTTGGTCTTGCCCAGCGGACGAATCCTTTCGTACTCCTCAAGGTAGCGCTCGATGATCTTCTTGAGCGGCACGGCCGTGCGTGATGCGCTATCGAGAGCGCCAGGCTGTGCCAGCTCAGCCTCCCGCCTGGTCATCCAGGCACGGGCCACCTGTTTTCGGTCGAACGATTGGCTTTCTTGGTAGACTATTACCCCTTTTCGTCGCAACCGAATCTGGGCCGTGTACTTGACCTGCCCGCTTTTGTTCAAGCGCCTAGTGATCGTTCCCACTCCGCTCACCTCCAGTGCTAAAAGCTGATCATTCAGTGCTAAATTTTAGCACCAAGCTTGCAAAAACAGGCAAAAACAGGCAAAAACAAGTTTTATCGGCCACCAATTGACATGAACCGATGCCCCTAGAATACGCCTCAAACCCAACAACCACGCCACCTACAGTGTCCCGCCGCTTCTCCGTCGCGCCGATGATGGATTGGAACTACCAAACCTAATACCCCCATAAACAAAGGCTAATAGTCCCTGTTCAAAAACCTGCGTACCAATTTCGTACCACCATCATTTACCCCATCTTAAAATTCACACCTTCTTCCATCGGCAATAGCAAATTTTAAGCAACCATTTTCGGGCCCAATCACGAGCACTGTCGCTGCTATGCTTGAATTTTTTCGAAAGGAGTCGGTAACCGTGACAAGCGAATACTCACTGTCGGATGTGTTGGCAAGGATCTATCACAATCAACTGGCCTTGGAGGCAGCCATCATGGAGCTGACCTTGGTAGCAGAAGCCCAGGGCGCGGCGGAAGCGGGAGGAAATGTTCGCGTCGCACTGGAGACCATCGGTGAAAATGCGGGATTTATCAAACAAGGCTTGGCTCGCCTCAAGAAATTAGATAACGGTTAACCGAGGGCTATTAGACGCCGAATACCGCCTTCTGAGTGACGGCAATCGGCTAGAAGCGTCATTAGATCGCTCTTGCAACGCTACGATTAATAGAAAATAAATCCGCCCTTAACGGTAAATTTTTTTCCGTTCACTTCTCTCCCTCACCTTCTGCTTTTTTCTTACGGGTAGCTTTAGATACTTGCAGTGCTTGGTCTATAACTGGAGAGTAAGAGGCAATATTTACGCTATCAAGCAACTCTTTGAGCGTCTCCAAACCTTTCAACTCTTTCAAGCCCTTTAACTCCTGTAAGCCCTTTAACTCCTGTAAGCCCTTTAACTCCTGTAAGCCCTTTAACTCCTGTAAGCCCTTTAACTCCTGTAAGCCCTTTAACTCATGCAAGCCTTTTAACTCTTGCAAACCTTTCAAGCTTTCCAAACCATGTAAGCCTTGCAGATATTTAGAGGGTTCTAACGTATGCCCTAGAACAGATCTTGCCTGTGCTGCGAAGTCAATATCGACCAAATTCTTAGCAAAATCGCTATTCCGCTGAATGTTCTCCATCCACTTTCCGGAGAATACGCTAGTATTCATTTCCGCAACATCCGCTGCCGATCTCATACGAGAAAGCTCTTCTTTAAGCTTAAGAACGGCGCCTTGTGACTGAGCGTGCTGCTCTGTCTTCTGCTCCAGCTCGGAAACCAGCGCTTCCATGGCCTCCAAGGATTTTCTTTTTTCATCATGAGCAGCGGCTAGCTCAGCCTGTGTAGTGGTGGATGCTTGGGCCAACACTTGTACAAAACTACCCATTTCATCAGCCTGTCCCGCCAACCTGTTAAATATGGCCAAAAACACATTAACCATCTCGTCCGCATTGAAATTCGGGTAACGTACCCGATGGTCAACTTCACTCCAGCCTTCTTCAAATATTGTTCGAACTTGGACCTCGGCAAAGACCTGACGCTTTTGAGGTTGCGCTTTAATAATATAATGCACTGATCGATAGCCGGCTGGATGTTCACGATGCTCGAAACGGTCCTTGGGGAAGACATCTTCTGAGATAGTATCGCCTTTTCTGGTATACACCAGCGGCTGTTCTGTATCAATTAGTTGTTGATTATCACGTATGGATGCATCGATTTCGAGGGCTTCATTTTTGAAAAGATGCAAGGCCCTGATACCAATAAGATCGGTAATAATCGAGTAATAATTTTGCGCGTTTATTGCAAGGTACTTATCTGATTTTTCTGCCCGTTTTCTAACAATTTTTTCCAGCATATGTTCGGAGTTTTTAATGCGCCAACGAACAGAGTGTACTCCATTATATTGCTGCATTACCCTTGCGAGCATCCCGGCATATTCCCGCAATTGAGGACCATGGCGTTCATAATCATTACCGATTGCTATCAACGTTTCCCAATCAATAGCAGCTGCATCCCACTGGTCTGGACTGATTCTATTGCGGTGAAGAAAATCTTCCAGCGTCAAATTACTGATCATGTGGAGTCCTATTTTCGCAACTACCGGGTGCTAGAGTTGCTCAACGTAAATGGCGGATGTACGTAGAAGGTTCAATTTTGGCGACGCGGGACGGCAGAGCATAATGGCACACTAATGGCAACGCGTGGGCGAGGCGATCAGCCATTGCGATTTTTTGACATATTTGCAGGTTGAAAATCAATGCCTGTTTTTGCTGACGGAGTGCGTAGAGTCGCACGCGGTCGCTTGGGCCTCAGGTTAATGAGGCATGGATAGAGATTCTAACCCCTTCCAACGTCCCGCTAGACCGCTTCAGGCCACCGAATTCAGTGCTTTACCCGTTAGCAAGTGGCATATCGCGGCCTACTCCGGCCCACAATATGCCCTAAATTTGCCCTAAAGCTGTCCGCCCCGCTCGACCTGCACACTCTCGATAAATCTGCAGGTCGTGACTGTCTGTTTTCGGCCGAGGCTGTGTAAAAACACCTTCTTGCAGATGCTGCAATCAAAATCGGCACGAAAATCACGCTCCTGCCTAAAATCAGGACTGCTGATTGGCCGAGCGCATTCGGATTTAACGTAGAAGCGAGGACCTCAAAAACCGCATCAGCGTTTTTACACAGCCTGGGCCAAAAGAGGCCACTCAGTTGACTACCTATGTCTGGTGGCATAACAGTGCCGCCAGACATGGCTGATCTACAACATCCCTGCACCAATTAGCGCCAAGACTTCCAGTGTGGACACCCGTGATCTTTTAGGCCGGTACACCCAAAATGATGTGGGAAGCCTTAATAACCGCAGTGGCGCTGACGCCGGGCTTCAAACCCAGCTCGGCAACGGCGTCACGGGTAACGATCGAGTACACCTTCGAGCCACCGGCCAACTCGATGACTACCTCGGCGTTGACAGCACCATCTTTGACATTCAGCACTTTACCTTCCAGGCAATTGCGTATCGAGGATTGAGCCACGAAGATTATTGGCTCTAACAAAACTAGACCGGCTAAGTTAACCTCACTTCGTTAACACAACCGTCGCTTCGACCTCGCCCTTGCGAGAACTAGTAATAAAATTCCTAGTTATGAAAGGCTTGTCATTATGATAAGTCTGAATCCTACCGGACACACCACCTTTACCGCTAAAGTTAATCACAGTAAACCTATACTCTCCTGCTGGAGCCTCAAGCGGAACAGATATATTTTCTGGTCGCAACCCTTTGGTATCATCAATGTCTAGAGTGCATTCCCCACGTGTAGACTGCTTCTTAAAATTACAAGTATTTCCGGACGGTGTTTCGACTCTCAAATCAAGGTCACTACCAGCCTCCCACGTAAGCGTTGCCATAAGTGAAAGCTTTTCGATATCGGCGTTCACTTCCACTGTTGAACATTTCTCACGGACGCAAACTTTGATTTCATTTCGCCCCGACTTAAGAGCAACCTTGGTGTCAAACGAACCGGTATCAGATGTCAGAACTTGTTGACTGGCACCATTAAACTGCACGTTTAAGACACTATTCGTGGCATAGCCCTGGGTATCCCCTGATACATCAATAATCCTAGAGGACGTAGTGGCGTTGTTCGCAGGAGACAAAATCCTAACTGGCTGAGCTTTGATTTTTTTATTAAGATCATCTAGTTCGTTTAGCGCACCGAACGGCCCTTTCGGTGTAGTAGCCGTAGGCGCTGGCTTATTACCCTCAAGCTCTCCAAATGCATTTTTTATCGTACTTGAAGGGTTGCCAGCTTCTGATTCTTTATTAACTTTTTTCTTCGGATCCGGCCGCTTACACTCAAAAGTTGCCTGCGTAACCTTGCACTCAAATTCATCAGAGCTACCACACCGCTGACATTGCTCGTACCCCGCATGCTTCAATTTACCGAACCTCCATTCAGGACCTAGAGCTGCGCACTCACTATGCGCATCATTTATTGCGTCCGTATGCGCAACATTTAATGCGATAGAACGAACATGACAGGTCTCAGTACTGCCCTCCGCTACGATGACTTTCGTATCCGCAGAGGGCGACTGAAAAGGGACCACGCACAAGAATGAACCGTAAAAAAAAGCCAGTTTTAAACGGCAAGCACTGCGGCGCATTGATTGCATACTTAACATAACAACCCCAGCAGAACAGAGAAATTAAACGCTAAACCACGATGAAAATTGATTATAAAGCAATCAACCAATAAATTACTGCTTACCTGCCATTTCAACTACCTCGCTATAGTGCGTACCTTTTTTACCCCATGTAGCGAAATAACCTTCCGATAAATTTTTTACTGATTGTTTCCGGCCTGTTTTATCTAACGTGAAAATATAGTAATAGGCAAGCACCTCATCAATCTCCATATTATTCGCATCCAGCGCCATGAACACGCGCTGAAACCGAGGCAATGCTTCTTCATACTGCTGACTCTTAAGCAAGCCAGTAATTTTTTTCATTTCTATTTCTAGCGCAATTTCCTTATCCATCCCCGGATATAGCTCAAACTTTTTCGGATCATCATAAACAAACTGAAAGGTGTAATTAGTCAATTTATTGAAATCACCCACTGTCCTTGGCGCTTGATTCTTTGTGCCCGAAGGAATATGAAAACCAAGATAATCTTCAGTCTTCACGCCCGACTGCAAAACATAACCATTTAAAGAGAAAAGATCAGAGCTAGAACTGGCCGGCTTATAAGCTATCGAAAAGACCTCACCTACACTCAAGGTGTGATGGCCCATCAAAGACAACCATGGAAACGATTCTTTATTAAAACAATTAACCTGATTTGAATAGCATGGATTGCTAGAGCCAACTATATCCTCATAGACTGTTCGACCATCGAAACTTACAACATTTCGATCATAGGCGTTAACGTGGTTCATTTCCTTTTTTACAACCACGCGCGCGGAACCAGGAAGTTTAGCGAGTAGTGTATCTTCGGGTAGAAGCTCGCCATTAGAGAAACAATTAGCACTAAACAGGCTTAACATTGCCATCACCACAAACCGCATCGAACTTATCTGCGAAGTTAGTTTTTTCATATAACCCTCCCGAGTATTTTTATTTTTTCATGCAATATCAATATGACATGAAAAAACCCCTCAGCCAACCACCCCCTAAAGATTAAAGTTAAACTCAAGCACTCATAGTCGGGGGTCGTCGGCGCGTCAATCTATAAAAGTTAAAGCAGACACCGCTTTCTGCCTAAAACAATTCTCCTAAAGCTGCAGGTTCCCAGTTCATTATCACCAACTCACCGCTGACCTCTGCCTTTCCTCGCCGCTGATTGGTGTTGCTGTATCGGATATCCAGCGTCTCGAAGTGAAAACCCTCGAACACGCGACGGATGTCCGGGTGATCGTTGATGCTGACCATCACCCTGCCTTTGCAACGGCGCATGAAGTCAGCCATGCGATCATAGTTTTCGAACGGAAAGTCCACGCCATAACCTGCGGTCTGCCAGTAAGGTGGGTCCATGTAGTGGAAGGTATGGGCGCGGTCGTAACGTTCGGCGCATTCAAGCCAGGGAAGATTTTCGACGTAGGTGCCGGACAGCCGCTGCCAGGCGGCCGAGAGGTTTTCCTCGATCCGCAGCAGGTTGATGGCCGGACCAGTGGTCGCGGTACCAAACGTCTGCCCGGTGACCTTGCCGGCGAAGGCATGGTGCTGCAGGTAGAAAAATCGGGCGGCGCGCTGGATGTCGGTGAGGGTTTCGGGGCGGGTCATCTTCTGCCACTCGAACACCTGGCGCGAGCTGAGCGCCCATTTGAACTGGCGCACGAATTCTTCCAGGTGGTTCTGCACGACGCGATACAGCGTGACCAGGTCGCCGTTGATGTCGTTGAGGACTTCAACGGGCGCGGCCTGGGGTCGCATGAAGTAGAGCGCGGCACCGCCGGCAAAGACTTCGACGTAGCATTCGTGTGGTGGAAAAAGCGGGATGAGGCGATCGGCCAGGCGGCGTTTGCCGCCCATCCAAGGGATGATGGGTGTGGACATTGAGAGCAAGACCTTTACTGTATGGATAAACAGGTGCTAGGCTCGCCGCGCTTTGTGCACGGAGCAAGAGCCTTGGCTGGACTTGCAGGGACAATCTGCAGGGACGGCGGCCGGGATGGATGTTGACGCATCCACTCCGGTCGCTCTTTTTCACTTCGCTGTTGAGACTTCTTTGGCGTAAGTCTGACAGGCCGCCAGGGCGATCAGTCCTTGGTCGCCGGCATCGGTGATGCCGATAATTCGTTGAGCATGCGCTGGGTCAAGTTGGGCTCGTGTTCCGCCATGAACCACGCCGCCGGTGGGGGTGGCGGCTGACACTGTGTTGCCACTGGCTGCATCGGTGGCGTCGAGTAGGACTGACAGCCGCAGATCAGCAGTGGCAAGGCGATCACGCAGGCGAGCCTGGTTGGTTTGAGCATCGCTGAGTTCCTTGTAGTGGGTTTGTTCACTGGTCGACAGCCGCTGCTCAAGGGCCAGGCGCTTGTCCTGTGCCGTGCGCACCTGGTCAGCGGCGGCGTTGCTGATGGCGATCAGATCGCCTTTGTGCAGGCTGGCCTGTTCGGCGAGTTGCTGGCCGTAGCGCCAGTCCTGAACCTTCCAGGCCGACGCGGCAGATCCGCCGACCAATGCGGTCAGCAGCACGCAAACGGCTAACAGCCGGTACGGCGCAGGAATCAGGTCGACGACACGCATAGCACTGCCCTCGCCCGCTTCCACAGCTGCAGCCGATCTTGCAGGCCGTTGAGACCACCGTTGATTTTGCGAGTGATCGCCTCGAACTCATCCCGATCCGCCAGGGCGTTCAGCTCGCGTACCCACCAAAACCACGCCGCCGACTCGGCCGCCCATTGCGGCAGCTCGAGCAGCTCAGGGGTGCGCAGCAAACGTTCGTCACCGAACAATGCCAGGCTGCAGCGCAGGTAGTTGCTATGGCCGGTCACCTGAATCAGGCCGCGACCGCGATAGCGTTGGCCATCGCCGTCCGCTTCCGGGGTGTTGCCCAGTTTCACGGCCAGAGTGCCGGTGTCGTACTTGCTCAGGTACTGATCGCCGCCCAGCTCGCGGACGTACTGCAGTTGACCCGACTCGTGGCCAACTTGGGCCAGGAACGCCGCCTGACGTTTCGGCGTATTGATTTGCCGATGCGCCATGGCCGCGTTTAGGGCGGATACAAAAACGCCCGCTTGGCGGCGGGCGTTGGGCATGATGCGTTGTAGCTGTTGCTCCGTAATGGACATACACACTCCTGACATAAAAAACCGCACTGGGGCGGCGATGGGTTGCGTTATTGCTTCTCGACGCTCACCACCTTGAGCGGCGGTTTAGCTGTCTTTTTCTTACCCTTGGATTTGCCTTGTTTGCCCGCATTGCACTCGACGGTGGTCGACCAGCCGGATTGGGTAAACACCTGCTCCACCGAATCCGCCAGGTACTCGCCATCAAGGCCAACCTTGAAGCCCTGGGCGTTGATCAATCGCTCGGCAAAGATGTCGGTCCGGCCTGGCATCTCAAACCGCACGTCAGCGGTCGAACGATTGAACGCCGCTAAACGCGCCTTGGCGGCCGCCTCGGCGGCGGTCTTGTTCGGGTAGATATGCCGATCGGTATGCACCGCCGGCAAGCCATCCGGGGCGTCGTCGTTATCCACCGAGACGATGGCGAGCTTGCCGGTCTTCTTGTCTTGGTGCTTGGTCGCCACGGCCTTGTGCGAGTTGCGATCGCCTAGGCTGAACTGCCAGCGGCTGAGGTCGCTACGCGTCAGGGTGATCGCGCCGAACGCCTTGCCGCTGGCCGTCTGGCCCGCTTGACGCGGCATCACCAACAGCTTGCCGTCGGCCACCTTGGCCGTGCAGTCGTATTGCTTGGCCAGACGAGTGATGAAATTAAAATCAGACTCGTTGAGCTGATCGACCCGGGCAACTTTCGTCGATACCGGACACACCGGCTGCCAGCCATTGCGCGCGGCGATGTCGGCCACGATCGTCGACAGCGGCACGTCTTCCCAGCTGCCGCTACGAATGGTCTTGCCACTGCCGCGCATGTCGCTGGCCTTGCCCTTGATCACGATCGAGTCCGGCGGACCCGACACCTCGACCGTGTCCACCGCGTAACGCCCCAGGCGCACCAAGGACGTTTCGGCATAGCCCAGGTAGATCTCGATCGAACTGCCACGCCGAGGCAGCAGCACCTGGCCGTCTCGGTCATCAATGCGCAACTCAAACTCGTCGGACTCCATCCCGGGTTTGTCAGAGGTGCGCAGCAACAACAACCGATCATTGATCTTCGCCGTTACATCCGCGCCATCGGCCACGATTCGAAACATAGGGGTCATGGATTTTGCTCAAAAAAAAACCCGCACAAGGCGGGTAAAAAAAGAAAGGAGCTTGAGGAATCAAGCGGCACGAGTGTAGACCATCAATCCCACAAGCTGACCCCCTCCCCGGTCGGGCTGGGCAGATCCGGCAGATAGATCACCACGCCGGTGCGGTAGGGCTGCGGCTCATCCGCCAACCCCTGATTGGCATCCAGCACCGCTTCGGTGCTGCCGTTCAGATGGCCATAAACGTTATGGCAAATGACATCGAGCATGTCCCCATCAGACGTTCTGCATGTCGTCGCCATAGCGCCCAAACTCCAGAGTGAACCCTTGTTTACGCGGAATCCCGCCGTGCAAAAACGCGCCCTGTTCCTCGGCGATGGTCTTCAGGCACCACGTCCCAATCACCTCGCCATAGCCCGTGGTCAGGGTCAGCGGCTGAAGCCGGGCCCCGATGGTGCGCAACGTGTCGAGCTGCTTGATCCCACCCTTGAAGCCCGGGTAGATCGTGCCCTTGAGCGTGAGCTTTTCCTCACCCATCCCGATGGCCTGCTGCGCCGGGCGGCGCGACAAGCGCTCCTGGGAAGCCCAGCGGAATTCGGTCGAGCGGCTCAGCTCGTCGAAGGCCGCGGTGTCCAGATTGAAGAAATACGGCTGAAGCTTCGGGTCACGGGGCTGAATGATCAGCAAGTGCGGGAACGGCTTCACCGCTTCCGGCGCCGGCGTGGCATCCACGGCAAAGGAACTGGTGGGCACGATGTTGGCCAACGACGGGCTGACCTTGCCGGCGATGTTGTTGATCGCCGTCGCCGCCTTGCCCGCCTGTTCCTTCAGCGTCCCCAGCCGTTCCTGTACTTCGGCGGCCGCCCGGGTGGCCCGGCCGTACACCGCCACCACCTGCCCGACCTTGGCCTGGGCCGCGTCGACGCCGCGCATCACCCGCTGAAGCTTGGCGCCGATCGCCGGCCCCACGAACGGGATGTTTTCCAGCTCGGACGCCGCGCCAGTGATTTCACTGATCGCGCCGTTGACCGGGCCGAGCATGCCATCCGCACTACGCCGCCCAGCCTCCCCGGCCTCGATCAAGTACTTCAGCCCCGATTGCAACTGTTCCATATACGCCATGCGGCCTCCTTACAGATGGGGTTCGTCGTACAGCTTGGTAGCGTTCTGTTTCGCCGCGTCCGCCATCAGCCGCTGCATGTGCGGCATCAGATCCTGCGCCATACGCTGCGGATCTTTGACGTCACCGTTCACCGTGACCGGCATGTTCAGCGAGTACTGGAACTGCTGATCCACTTTGGTCGGTGCCGGCTTCTCCGGCTCCTTGGGCTGGATCGCCACCGCCGCCGGCTTGGCCGCCGCCGACACCGCCAATGAGCGCGCGACATCACCCAGCACCGGCCCTTGCGGAGCTGCCCCCGAGGCCATCAGTAACGCGCCGGAGCCATTCGCACCATTGAACGATTGGCCCATGGTGGCCAGACTCGGCACCACCGGACCCGGTCGGGGCGCCATCAGCAACGGCGTGGCCGCAACAGCCGGCTTTTCCTCGCCACCCCCAAACACCGACTTGCCCACGGCGCCGCCCAAGATCTGGCCGCCCTGACTGCCGAGATAGGCACCAATCAAGCCACCGATCGCGGTGCCAATAATCGGCACCACCGAACCAATGGCCGCCCCCGCCGCCGCGCCGGCCATGGTGCCCGCCAGCGAACCGGCGGCCTCACCGTAGCCCTCGGCCTTTTCGTCCTGCGTCTTGGCGTTCTGATAGGTATCGAGCGCCATGGCGCCGGCGTCCATCAACGCACCGCCGGGGATCAGCTTGCCGAATTTGCCTGCCGTTCCCGCCACCGCCCCCAGTCGGGACAGCGCGCCCGCACGCGGCACTGGAGGAATCGGCGGCCGAGGCGGCGCGGGCGGACCACGGCGCCGCGAAGAGCTGCGCCCCCGGCGCCGGCGACCACCCTGGCCACCCGCACCACCGGCCTCCGCGCCGCCCAACGCCGAGGCGTTGACCACAAAGACCTTTTTAACGCCGTCACCGCCAGCGTCGTCGTCACCGCCCCCGGCAGCGTCTTTGACCAGCGAAACCAGTTCCAGACCGGTCGACACCACATCCAACTTGCCGGGCTTCTTGCCTCCCGCCTCATCGTCGGCGCCCTCGGCCCCCTTGCCGGTGAAAGCCGCCACCGCCTTCAACCCAGTCTCCACCAGGGACAGCGCTTTGCCGGTCTTGCCCTTGGCGCCTTCGCCGTCACCACCCCCATCCTCGGAGTTGGTGACAAAGACCTTTTGCACCGCGCCGGCCTTGCCACCCCCAAGCGAGCCGCGCGCCAGGTTGAACAGCCCTTTACCCATCTTGAACGAACTGAACAGGCCCGTGAGCGTGACCAATCCACCACCGACCAACGCGATCCCCGTCACCACCCCGGGCGCGCTGTCAGACATTGAGGTAATGCTTTTGGTGACCTTGGTCAGCGCCTCGGCCACCGTGTCCGTAACCGGGCGCAGGGCGTCCCCCACGCTGCGCATGGCGTCATCCATCGACTGAGCCATTTCGGCCCACTTCTGCGACGACGCCTCACGCCGCTCGCTGAGGTTTTTGTCGAGGATGCCCGTGGCATCACGCGAATCGTTTTTAAGCTGGCTGTACAGCGCCTTGTTCTGCATGAACGCCGACAGCGCGGCCTTGACCTGCATGTCAGCGAACAGGTCGCCAGTGCGCAGAGACTCTTCCAGAGAGGCCATCATGGCCTTGGCTTTCTCCGGGTCAGCTTGCTGGCTGATTTCGGACGTCGCTTTGGCCATCGCCGCCGCGCGCTTCGGATCGGTGGCCTGGATGTACTTCTGCGCCAGCGCCATGCTGGTTTCCAGCGTGGACATCCCGTTTTGCAAACCGGTCTGCATCGAACCCTTGTAGTCGATGCCGGCCTTTTCATACGCCTTGACGGTGTCGCCGGAGCCGATTTTGCCCATCCAGTTTTTGAGGTTGTTGGCCGCCTCATCGGCGCCGCCGGCCGACTTCATCTGCACTTGCAGCATGGCGCCCAACTGCGTCACCGCATCCATGCCGGTGATACCCAGGCTGCCCATGTTGGCCAACAGCTCAGGGAACCATTTGGCCATGTCGGCCGCTTCAAAGCTGCCCGCCTGCCCTTGATAGGCAATCGCTTCCAGCGCTTGCTGCATCTGTTTCGGGTCGGTGATCTTGGCGTTTTGCCCCAGCGCGTTGATCATCTTCGCCGTGTCGACACCGTTGGACCCCTGCCCCACGACAAACTTGGCCGCGACCGGCGCATATTCCAGGGCCTTGCTCAACTCCATACCGGCGCCAACCAACTGGTTGACCACGTCGGCCACGTCGTTGCGCGCCATGCCGGTGTCACGCGAGGTGGCGATGATCTTTTGTGACATCTCCTTTTCTTGTGGCTTGTTGGCAATCCCTGCCTTGATCGCGATGTCACGCACAATGGCGCCGAAGTCCGCGCTGACCTTGGTCGGCACCGCCATAGCGCCCACACCGACGACAGCGGCGCCGACCGCCTTTTTCATGCCGGACTTGCCGGCGTCCAGCTGCTGCTGCCCCTTGGCCTTCAGCTCGGCCTTATTGGCCGCCTGACCCATGGCCCGATAGGACTTCTCCAGACGCCCGACTTCGACGCCCTGCTTTTTCAAGCTGTCCAGATTGGAGTTCAACCGGCCCAGCAGCTTGGACGCCCCAGCGGAACCGCTGTCGTGGGCTTTTTTCCATTCATCGCGCAAGCGAATGGTGTCGCCGATCGCACGCTGCAGCACGCGTGCCTTGGCCCCTTCCGCCTCAAGGCGTTTGATCCGCCCCGTCACGTCCTTGAACGCGGTACCGACTGAAGAACTGACAGCACCACCGATCACTAGCCCGAGGGCGAGTTTGTTCGCCATGTCATGGCCCCCATTTGCACAGCCTTACCGAAGGCGGCTCAATCCGTGAGCCACCACACCATCTCAGCAAACGGCATTGACTGAATCTCAGCGGCGGAAAATCCGGTTTCCGCCGCCAGACGTTTCGCGGCCATTTTTATGACGCCGGGGTCAAACCCCGTTGTCTTGGTCCATACGAAAATAGCCGGCCTGTAGGCGGTTAAAATCCACCAACTTCAGGCCCTCCAGATCCGCGACAGGCGCATCAGCCAACTCGGCAAACAACACCAGCTCGCGCTGCTCGTCATCACCGCCCGCCTCACGATTCGCCGAACGCACATCGCGCACGGTCGGGGAACGCAAGGCCAACTTATCGACCGTGACGCCGTTGATTTCGCTCGGGCACGACAGCGTGACCAGCACATTATCGGTGGTGATCGACAACCACGCCGGCATCGACGTCGAGTAATCGGTATCGGGTGCCAAGCGCGAATAGGCCGCCTGCACACGGCGATAGTCCACCAGCTTGAGGCCTTCCAGATCCTTCAGGCCCACCTCGGCCAAGCCCGCGAACAGCATCAGCTCGCGCTGCTCGTCATCACCGTTAGAGGCACGGTCGGCCGCCCGCACTTCGCGCACGGCCGGGGCCCGCAAGGTCAACGTCTCGACCTTGACCCCGTTGGCATCGCTGGGACGCGAGAGGGTCACGACGGCGCTCTCAGCGGTGACCGCCAGCCACGCCGGCAGTTTCTTATCGTTTACTTGAGTCATCTGGATCTATTCCCTTAGAGGCCGAGCGCGGTGCGCACTTCGGCGAGCTGGTCTTTGCCGTCGATCACCTGAATACCGGCGACCATGTCGATTTCGTACATCAGGCGCCCGTCGATTTCGAGTTTGTAGTACGTGACTGCAATGGCGTGTTTGATCTCGGCCGGATCACCGGCTTTCCAGTCGCCCAGGTCGACCTCTTTGAGCCGGCCGCGCAGGGTGGCGACCACCGCCGTCACGGCGCCCTTTTGCCCCTTGAAGGCACCCCGGAACGTCGCATTGAACGCCGTGCCATCGGCCAGACCGAAGTACTTCAACGACTCACGGCGCACGCCCTTGGTGACAAAGGACGCCTCCATTTTTTCCAGGCCCTGATCCATCTCGACCGGGCCGGCCATGCCGCCACCGCGATACTCGTCGGTCTTGCTGGCCAGCTTGGGCAGGGTCAGGCTCGGCACGTCGCCGGAGAAGTTCACGCCATCAACGAACAGGTTCGTGTTAAACAAAGTTTGAGGAATCATTGACTAGGCCCCTTAGGCTGCTTCAAGAACTTCGGTCATCCACTGATCGGTGACTTCGAAAAGGAAATTCGGGTTTTCGGCCGGCGGCACGTCGGTGAAGCGAATGCGCCAATACACTTTGCCCTGGGCAATCTGGCTGGCGGTGTTCAACTCGGTGTCCGGGTACACCTCGAAGTTGATGATTGCGCCCTGGGCTTTCAGGTCGCGCATAAACGCTTCCAGGCCGTCAGTCACATCCTTGACGTAGGTCTTGGTGATCGAGCGGTCAACGGCCCATTTGTGGCCGGCCTGCACGGCATCCATGAGGATGAACAGCGTGCGCACGCGGGTGACGAACGCCCATTTCGGATCGCTCGACAGCGTACGGTTGCCCCACAGGCGATAACCGTCATCACGGATGATCGTCGCGATATTGGCGTTGTTCAGCAGGTTGGCCCGGCACGTCTCGTCGCCGTCCAGGTACTCGACCGCGCGGGTCGTGCCGGTGATGCCGACAAACTCCTTGTTCGACGGCGACGCCCAGAAGCCGTATTCCGCATCGGTCCAGGCAAACAAGCCCGCCGCCCAAGCCGAGCCCGGGGCATCGACCGTCTGGCTCAGACCGGTGTCCCAGTACTGCACGCCCGGGTCAACCATGAACAGGTTGCGACTGCCGAAGTTATCGGCGTAGGCCATGGCGGCCTCATCCGTGGTGCCAGGCCCGTCGAGAATGCCGATGGCGCGCAGCTTCTGCGCCAAGCCATCGAGCGCCGTGGCCACCGCCTGAGTGGCCGTGTGCCCCGGCGCGATCAACAGCCGCGGCTGAGCGTTAAACAGACTTTTGCCATCGAGCAAGGCCTGTAGGCCGGTGCGCTTACCGGAAGCCAGAACCCCGCCAATGATCGCCGAGGTTTGCAGCGCCGCGTCTTCCAGCTTCGGCACACCGATGGCGACGATCACCGCCTTGGCCTTGGTGTAGATCGCCTGACAGGCCTTGGTGATCGCCGAATCGGCGCCGAAGGCGGCAATGGCTTCGCGCTCGGTGGTGATCAACTTCAGCTCGCCGGCCAGTGCCGTACCGCCGCCGAGAATGCCCGGGGTGAAGGTGTCGCACAGTCCGATAATGGAAGACGACGGCAAGGAAATGGTGCGCGCCCCGGTCTTGATATCGGTGGTCGTAACGCCGTGAAAGAAACTCATAAAGCTCAATCTCCAGAAACGGAAAAGCCCCGCATAAGCGAGGCTGTGAGGGATGTTCGTGTTACGCGTAACGGAAAAGAAAACGCCCCGTCAGTGCGGGGCGTTTATTGCAGCTCTACGGGCTCAGGTAACGGCGGCGAATCCGGCCAACCCTCGGCCAGCATTTCGTCGCGGTACTCGCCCGCCTCGATCACGCGCAGCAACACCAGCTCGCGATCAAAGCAGGCCTGTACATGCCCGCGCACCGCCGAAGAAATCTCCAGAATCTGCGCAGCGTCCAGCTCCACAAATCCGGATTCGGTTTTGAAGTTGCAGCAATACCCGGAATCAATCAGGGCCGCCACCGCCATACTCGCGATCAACGACTGACTATCGCGCGTCGTATCGATCAACAGGCCGTTGGCAACAACGCCGGAACCTTCGCGTTTGTAGCGCTCATCGGCGATCACGTTTTTGATATCAGGCAATGGCGCGCTGGGCGGCACCAAATAAGCCAGATATCGAGGGTCGTTATCCTCGATTTTGCCCTGATGCGGATGGCCCTTCTCGTCCTGAGGACAGCCAAACACCGAGACAACTGGCGCATCTGGATCGCCACTTTGAAACTGAACATGGACAAGCGCCATGGGGGGAGCCCTCTTAGAACGTGTACGACGTGACGAAAATGCTGAACGCCGGGGTTCCCGAGCTGTTCGTGGCAATGTAATAAATCGTCTGCGGAGTGATAAGCGGGATATTTTCATGCATCGCTTGAAGTCCCCACTGACCCGCTGCCGAACTGGTGAAGTTCAAGTTTTTAGTGCCAATCCCCGACGCCGATCCGGCCGTGTCCAGAATCCCACCTGAGGGGGCCGTCGACGTGATATTGACTAGAACACTGACCTTTTTGGCATTCGGCGGAATCGCCCCGGCCAGTGACAACGCGGTAAACGCCGGCTGCTGCACCGCTGTACCCAACACGCTCACATAAGCCAGATGTACCTCACGGTCGACCTGATGCCCCATGACAAACTGTTTGCTTGCGTTCGTTGGCCAAACCCCGATCAAGGCCGAAGCTGTATAGCCTGCTGGCATGTTTGCACCGGTGTAGATATTCGGGGCAACGCCCGCCGTCGCGTTGGTGGCGAGAATTTTAGCCATACCGGACAACGGGTTGAAAATGGCGTAAAGCGCAACGTAGCCGCTTGCAGGAGCGGTTCCGACATCCATGCCGCCAACCCCCTCCGTCGCAAGGTTGATCGCTTTATTGAGCGCAGTAAGGCGATAGGACAGCCGACTCACACCGTCGCCGACCACCACCTCATCAGCCGTAAACGTGGCAGAGGCCGAGGCCACCGCGACCGTCATTTTCGCGTTGCGGAATGTCCCAGCGACAGGGCCGTTAACCTGAAGGGCCTGGACCATGGCGGCCAGCGCCGCAATATCAATGTTCCCCTGATTGATTGGCGCGTTCCAGGCCTTGATGCACATCACCACCGCGACGTTGCGCGTCCGTACAAACTGCGAAGCCACCGGCATGGTGCTGTAGTTCGCCGTCTTGGTCATCAAGGTGTACGACGGGTGCGGCATAGGGTTTAGGCCGCCGTCAGCATCTGTCAGATTGACAGTAAGGACGTTCCCGTCACTACCAACCAATGGATAGACACCGGTCGCCTGCTGCCAACTGCCCACCGCTCGGCCGGCATCCACACCACGACCATGGTCCCAGCCACGCTCGCCCTCGCCGCGCGATTCTGGCAGCCGGAAATTACCCGCCCCCTCATCGCCCTTGTTGAACGCGCCGCCCAAAAACGCCGCCAGATCTGGATAAAGCGCAATGCTCTTGACGCTACCGTCTCGCTCCAGAAAGCCGGGCGGAACCTTATTCACTGGAAACGAGACCTGCGCCCCGACCGGCAGCGACGAGGCCTGCGCAATCATCGCCTCGATTTCAGTCTTGGTGTAGGTGTCCGTGATGCCCATCCCGGCCAGCGTGCTCGGGCTAGATCCGCCAATGGCGCGACCGTACTTGTCGACCGTCAGGCTCTTGTAAGTGCCCGCCTGAATCCCCGTTCTGCCCGCGAGCATTTCAAATGCCAGTGCCGTAGCGCCCAAGACAATCGACCCATTGGTTACCAACTGCCAAAGGCTGTCGCCGTTGACGCCGCCCTCTTCGACCGGAACGAACATTGAGGCAGTCACCTCAGCCCCAAGATCAGCATCAGCCGAGCGCGCCCAGGCGCCCGCAGCAACGACATAAATGCCATTATCTTTGGCGGCAGCCTGAAGCGGCACCAGTACCCGATCCCCCGACACCAACGCCACGCCATCAACCGTTTGCAATCCAGACAGCACGATGGCAGCGGTCGCGGCCACCCTGACCGATTGTTTGAAGTCCAAGCGCCCCAGCTCGTCGACTACCTTTTGATCAACGTAGGATCGGGTAGCCAGCACCACACTTGGATCAATCTTAAGCTCGACGCTGGACGCGTTACTGACCTGCAGGTTCATCCGCACGACCTGCGTGCGACCTGAGCCCTGGTTCAGTAGCGGCTTGAACGATGGCGCGCAATTGGCCACTGCGACCAAGTCGCCATCGGCGTCATACAGGCCAATTTCGCGAATCCAGCGACCGCCCACATCGGCGGGAATGACCTGCTCGGCGATGATGATTGCCGCATTATTCGGGTCAACCTTGAGCTGATTCAGCGGCGCCCGCCGCCACTCACTGATCAGGGACGTCTGTGTGGCCGAGGGCAACGGGTCGGTATTGTTGGCATCGCCCACGCCCATTTGCGTGATTTTCCATGCGATCCCCAAAGCATCGGCGTTGGCCTGCTTGGCCGCGCCGACATTGGTCAGGATGGCAAAAAACTGTGAGTTCTGGTCAATCATGGGTAAACATCCAGAGTGTCGATTGTGTGTTCACGCCCACCACGACCAATCACCCCAGCGACTTCAATGTCTCTCGGTTGCGGCGGGTAAACATCAATTTCGTCACCGTCCGTGACGGAAACGCCTAGGTAGCAGTGGCCGGAGGTTGCCAAGCTGATGGCCAGCCCCGATAGGTGCCGGGTCACAGGCTTGGCGTCGTCAATCAGACGCTCCAACTCCTGATACATTTCCTCGGTGATACCGGTGTCCAGCACGCCGACCTTCAGCGCGAAGGTGCCCGGAACACCTGTCGGAACCGTGTTGAACCACTCAACGATTTCGATCAGGTAGCCCAGGGGCTCCACCACCCGGCGCAGCGCGCCGATGGTCCCTTTGTGGGCATGGATGTAGTAAGACGCCTTAATCGCGGCGCGCTTGGTCGCCTCAGTCCATCGATAGTCCCAGCGATCCACCGACCACGCCCACGCCAGATGCGGCAGCAAATGCACCGGACAGGTATCGGCGTTGTAGAGGTCGCGCAGCGGGACAATCGTTTTCTCATAAAACGTGGCCTCCATGGCCCGTTCCAGTTGCGTGCTGTTGATCGGCAGTAGGCTTTTCATATCAGCCCGCCAGCGTCACGGTGCAACCAGTACAGAACGCCGCCTGAGCCTTTGTCGGGGCCAAGTCCTGCCAGCCGACCAGCTCCACCCGGGAAACGCCGGCAACGTGCAATTGAGCGTCGACAGCGGACCGCGCGACCTCGACGCCCAGCCGTTTGCGCGGATTAATCCAGGCCGCCAATCGGCTTTTCGCCTCGGCCAAACTGGCGTCCGCTTCGGGGCCGGCGCTGGCCATGTGCAAAATCGCGGCGATTTGGTAGCGGATCACTTGCGCGCTCTGCACCGTCACCCGATCCCCTACCGGCCGCACGTCGTCGTCATTCAGCGCGGTGGCCACCGTGGCCAGCAGCTCCGGCGGCGCCTCGCCTTCCCCATCCAAACACAGCACCGTTACCGTAACGCAACACGGTGCCGGGCTTTCGGCCGTGGCATCCGCCACCAACCCAGAGGCGTTGCGCGCGTGCAGGATGTAGCTGTTACGCGGGCCGGCCGTGGTCAACCCTTCATAGGCCAACTGGATACGCTCGCGAAACGGGTCGTCGTCCTCCTTGACCTCCGGCACCGGTGGCACCGCCAGCAGATCCTCGGTTTGAATGACCAGGCGCTTCAGATTGACGTTGGCCCCCAGGTGATCGAGGTCGCCCTTTATGGCGTGTGCCAGCAATACCGCTTTGCCGGCGTCATTCACCCGGGCGCGGTTACCGACCTTGATGTACGCGCCGACCTCCAGCACCTTAACCACCGGATCGCTTTCCAGCGCGGCGGTCCAGTTGCCGCCCATGTACCCGCGAAAAACACCCAGCCCCTCCTGATAAACCTCTTCGAAGTCCAGAGGCTCCAACACAGTCGGCGCCGGCAGCGACGACAGATCCACGATACTCATACGGCTACCTCCAACGTGACGCCGTCGCCCAGGTACTCGCCGACAATCTTCAGGTTGATTTGCCCGCCAATAACGGAAATGACGCGCACCTGATCCAGTTTCAAACGCGGCTCCCAACGCCCCAGGGCGCGGGCGACTTCAGCCTGAACGGCGCTTTTCCAGCCCTCATTAACGGGCAAGTCAATGAACCGCCGGAGCTTGCTGCCGTACTCCGGCCGATGCCGGCGGCTGCCCAACGGCGTGCCCAAAATGTCTGGAACGGATTGGCGCAAGTGCGCGATGCCGGAAATGGGTTGGCCGGTGTGGCGGTCCATTCCGATCATCTAAATCACTCCTTCAGCAGCTCGAACTCTTCGTTGGCTTTCAGGAACTTGACGGCGTCGGTATCGGACACCGAAACCTCTACCACCCCCTTATTCACCGGTAGGGTGCGGTCGGAGTCCGGGACAATCAGCAGCCGCGACGTGTAGACCTTGTCGCGAAACTTCAAAAGCTCCGGTGTCGTTAGCAGTAGCGGTTCCCGCATCGGTGATGCGGACACCTGTTCGTCGGTGACTAGCATGTCGACGATCTTGGCCATGTGTTTCTCCAGGCATGCAAAAGCCCGCACTGGGCGGGCTGTCGTGGGTTGAAATTAATGCGTGTGGTGGTTGCTGTTGCCACCGGCGTCGATGATCGCGCCAGCACTGGTGATGCCCTTCGTGACGTGTAATGCGCCGTCGATAGTCACCGCCGCTTTCAGGTTGATGTTGCCGGTGGTTACGTTCACAGCGCTGTCCGTTATGACCGCCTCAGTGCTGGCGACTTTGATGGTCACCGTACCGCTGGGCAGGGTGATGCTGTAGCTCTTGGCCTGCCAGTCGTAGACCAGCGAGCCGCCATCATCGAAGCGCCAGACCTCGACGTGGTCGCGGTTATCTGGCGGTGGGCCGGCATTGCCATACAGGCCCGGAACAAATGTACCTTGCGACACGTCCCCACTGGCACTGATCAAACTGCCCTGCTCGCCCATGGACGGTGCCCGCCAGTGTCTGGCCTTACCGGCGGCGATGCTGTGCCAGCGCACCCAGGCGCTGATCCATTCACCATCCGAAACCCGACATACCGGCGGTGATGCGGTCAGATCCACCGCCACCACATAACAATCTTTAACCACCCCCGCGAGCATGCGGTCATGCTGGGCGCTTGCGTAACTCACGGCACACTCTCCGGCGCCGTCACAATTTCGACGGCGTAATCTTCCAACCGCAATTCACCCGGCTGATCATCTGGCCATGGCCATTGCTCGGTACCGAGATAAATCTGCTGGTTCCACTCCACCAGCCAGACCGTGTAGCCATCCAGCTGCGGCTGGGTCCAATCCTGCAGTGCCTGCACGAATTCGGCGGGTTCAACTGGCAAGCCCCAGGTCTGCGCACGCAGCAGCACGGCCAGTTGTGTCGCCAATTGCACGGCATGTTGATGATGGTGCGGCTTGATCGGGTCAACGATGATGCGTGCCTCGAACTTGCAGACCAACGAGGTTTCGCCCGTGCCGATATCGGTACCCGGTTCGATCTCGGCGAGTTCCAGAAACACCGCCGGCAGCAACACGCGATCCGAAATGTTCGGCCAGGCTGTGACTGCCTGCACGCCTGGCAGGTGGGCACGCAGATGCTGTTCTACCGCCTGGTAAAGCTGCTCCAGACTGAAGGGTTCGTCAGACATTGCCTATCCTCTTGAGGTACTTCTGCAGCTCAAAGTTGAGCTCCTGTTTCAGGATCTCCAGCAGGCGCTCATCCGCCTTTTGTACCCAGCTATCGAAGTGTGGCCGCGCCTGCTCCAGCGAGACTTTCGCCTTGGCCAACGGAAAGCGACTGCCATTTTCCGCCACCCACCCCGAACTCGGCCCACGACCCGGTGACACCGTGCTGTCTGGGTAGTCGTCCGTGTTGAAGTGCTTGCTCGCCGTGCGAATCCAGATGTCGGGCTTGTTGCCATAGACCTTTTTCAGGAATGCCCCCTGGTAACGCCGCCCCGCTACCGACACGCCGCTGCCCGTTTGCCGTGCGCGGCCGATCCGGCTGGACTCGATGGCGTTCAAACCGAACCACAACTTGCCGCTCGTAGCCCCGCCGGAAACCGGATAGCTGCGCAACCGTTGACGCACAGCAGCGACAGCGATGCGCTCTTGCCGGCTGACGGCCCGGGCGATGTGCGTGCGCAACCAACCCAACGTTTTGTTGATCGCGCGTCGGTGCGCCGTTGCCGCAGCCTTGGGTACCAACTTGGCAAAGTCCTGAAACGCTTGAAGGTCCGTGGCCGAGGACTGGATGGAAATCATCCCGCCGCCGGCCGAGGGTTTGAAATAGCTACCGACACTCATGGGCGCATCCTCAGGATCAGGGCTACCAGGCCGTCACCGCTCGGCTCCAGCTGCAGCAGGTCGTAATCGCCGCCGCCGTCCAAGGCGGGCAAATCGATACTGACCAACAGGCCCTGCACCAAGCCCTGCGAATCGCTGACGCGGATCTCGAAACGCGGCTCACGTAACCCGGTGTTGAGCTTGCCAAACTTCGGCTGCAACCAGGGCGCGGCAAACATACCGAACACCGGCTCTTCGCGACCCTCAATCCGTGCGGTGTCGCCCAGTGTTTCGAACACCACCGCATCGACCTCGGCAACCAGATCGCGAAAGCTCATAGTCAGAGCTCCAGCAGGATCTGTGCACGCGGTCGGGTGCACAGGTGCAGCGGGTTGGACTGGGCTTCACCGGCCATGCCTTTATTGAACGGCAGAGGCTCGATCATGCTGTAGTAAGGGATTCCCTGAGTGTTGACCGTCTCCATGTAGTCCGCTGGAGCAAACACCGAGATGTACAGATCAGGCACACCCTCAGGGACCAGCAACGCTTTGTCGTCGTGGACGAAAGACACACCCGCCACCTTGCCACGGTAGCGCTCCCAGACAATACCGCCGAACTCGAAGCTCTCCCGGGCATCACCGCGCAACGCTGCCGCTTGCTGGCTGTTGAGGTAGGTTTCCTTGACCGTCTTGTGAACGATCAATTTGTTCCAGAAGTTCCTGCCGCAGAAGGCGCGAGAACCGGTACTGGTCACACTGCCCAGCGCGTCTTCCTGCATATCCAGCGCTTCGCCGCACTTAACCCGCAGCTCGGTACTCTGATCGGCCAGGCCCATGGGCAGCTTCTGACGCTGCACTCCGAAGGATGCATAGATGTCCAACAGCGGTGTTTGGCCATCGGCGTCGAGGATCAGGCCATTCAGGGCACCCATGCGCTGGAACTCGTGGGTCGCGTCCAACTGACGACGCGCTTTGGCCAGGCGGGCATTGACCACATCCTGCACCGCCTGCAGCTCGGTGCGAGTACCGAAAGCCCGAATGCCCTGGATCTCGTCGGCCTTGATGGTGAAACGCTCCGGCAGGTGCACGGTGTTGAACGGGATCAGGTTGCGCTTGCTGGCCGCGACGACCAGACCAGAGCCACCCCGCTCACCGGCAGGCACCAGTGCCAGGGTGTCGCCGTCCTTTTCGATCTGTACGGTCAGGGTGGTGATGCCTTCCTCGCGGAACAGGCCCAAAGCGCTGATGCGCCCTGGCAAATAGGGTTGATCGTTGAGTGCAGCAGTCAGCGCAGTGACGGTGAACGCTTCGTCGTCAAAAATGGCGATCTCGGCCATGGGTACTCTCCAGAAATGAAAAAACCCGCTCAAGGCGGGCTGGGTAAACGCGGCTGATGGTCTTAGCGGACGATCAGGAAATGGATGGCCAGGTCTTTTTCGGCCTCAGGGTCCAGCCCGGTCAGGTGCACTTCGCTGACCTCCGCCATGCGCACCACGGCGCGACCACGGCGCACGATATCCGACTCTCCCAGCTGCCCGTAGAGGATCGCCACGGCAGCCTGAGTACCGTCTTCGGCGGCCGGGTCATACGGCGCGAACTCCCCCGTGGCCGTCACCAGACCGAGGACTTGGCCGGGATTCAACGCAGGGCCAGCGGCAACGTTGATCGTTTCCCGCGAGATGTTCCCGGCGCCCTCAGACAGGAGAAACTCACCCGCGTGGATCGGCTCTTTTTTGATGGTCATGGTCTTGCTCCTTTCGCGCCGTGCGCAGTTCCAGATTGAGCCGCTTGTCGCGAAGCCCAGATCGAGGTGGGGTCAGGTTGTTTGGCCAGCACCTTCGGTGCCGGGTCGTGGTCCAGCGGCAGACTGTTGTCGATCTCAAAGCCCTTGCCACTGGAGACAATCTTGTCGAACAGACGCGCCCGCACCGCTGCAGCATCCAGTCCCGCCGCGACGTATTCGGCGCTGAACTCCGGCAAGCGCGCTGCCACGCAGAGGTCATTCACCGCTTTGGCACGGGCCAGGCCGGCCAGGACGATCTCTTCGCTTTCGAGTTGGGTCGAGCTGAGCAGCGGCTCGACCAGGTTGCTGATGCCCGCCGCCGTGCAGCGCTGGGTGATCATCAGTGCCAACTTGGCCGAGTCGACCACCTCCGGCACCAACGGCGGATCGATCGACTCCAGCTCCGGATCCGGCTCGGGTGGCTCGTCGAGCTGGGCCAGCAACTCAGCCGGTGCGTGCTGGTAACGCTGCAACACAGCGCCTTGGCCGAGGCATGCTTTGACCTTGATGCCGTCGCCGACTTCATCGGCCAGACCCAGGGCCACCGCTTCATTGGCCGTCAGCCAGGTTTCGGCGTTGACCATGCGACGCAGCTCGGCGTCATCGATGTCCGGCGCCTTGGCCTTGTAGGCAGCGATAATCGCCTCCAGAGTCTGATCCAGCACATCAGCGACTCGGCGGAAGTCCTCAGCGTCACCACCGGCGTAGGTGTAAGGGTTGTGGATCATCAGCATGGCGTTCGACGCGATGACTACGTGGTGTGCACCGCACACCGCCACGCTGGCGGCACTGGCGGCCAACGCATCAATCCGGCCGGTGCAGCGCTCGCCCAGACGCGACAGCGCGTTGTGCATCGCCAGCCCGTCAAACAAATCACCGCCGATGCTGTTGAATGCCGCGATCACTGGCGAGACTCCGTCGTCCATGGCGCGCAGGTCTTGCACAAACTGATTGGCCGTAATGCCCCAAGTGCCGATCTCGCCATAGACAAAGACCTCGATCACTCGCTCGGTGGCCTCGCCGCTGGCCTGCAACGCGTACCAAGTCTTGTCCTGAACCTGCACGCGCTGACCCGCGCGATTGTAAATGCGCGGTCGCGCTTTCTTGCTCATGGTTGCTCCTTGTTGTCGTCGTTGGTGACGACGGCGTCGAGAGTGTTGTAGTTGAGGCCCAGACGCGTGGCCCGGGCCAGATCGGCGGCGTTTTCCGCGTCGACCGTTTCGGCGTCGTAGCCGGTGCGCAGGACCATCTCGCTACGCGAGGCAAAGCCCGCTTGGACTTCCATCCGCCGCGCCTGTACGTCCTGCACGGGCTGGATGTAGGCCCAACCTTGCGGCACCCAACGAGTGCGCAGATATTCACGTCGACGCTGTGCGTAATCCTTCAGCACCAGGACACCCGACAACACGGCCATGTCCATCCAGGCCGCCCGCACCGGGCGGCACAGTTGGTGCACGTAGACACCGAACTGCAGTTGTTCCAGACGGCGCCGAAACTCGTTGAGCACCACCCGCAGCGCCCGGTCGTTGACCTCGCGCATGTCGCCGGTGAGGATCTCGTAAGGCGTCCCCGTCCCCGCCGCTGCGGCCATCAGTTGCTGCCGCATGAAGTCCGGGTAATTGTTGCCCGCGTCCGGCGGTTTGGAGAACTCGACCTCTTCACCCGGCCCCAGCTCCTGCATGGTGCCGGGCTCAAGCGCGACCATCGGCGTGAAGCCGTCTCGATCGTTGTCCAGTAGTTGGCCGGTGATTGGATCTCGGGGCGTCTGTCCAGATTCCGGCGCTGGCCGACTGATGAATCCGGCAAACAGGTTGGCCACCTCCTGGCGAAACAACACCGCGTCGTCGTAGTTGTCGAGACTGCGCAGGCGCTTCAGCACCGGTGACAATCGCGGTACGCCGCGCAACTGGCCAGGCTCGACCGGCTCAAAGATATGCAGCACCTGCGAGGCCGGCACGCGCACCAACTGGTTGTAACCGGCGTTCAGCGACGACGAGTCACGCGGATGCGACAGGTACATCCAGTACGCCACCCGCTTTCCATCCGGGGTGAACTCGATGCCAGCGCGGATGAGGTTGCCGGTTTTGGTGGTCTCGAACTTGTCATGCGGCACGAACTCCGGCGCGAGTATCTGAAGCTGCAGCGGTACCGCGAGACCTTCGTCCAAACTGCGCGGACGCAATCGCACAAAACATTCGCCCGAGGTTTCAACCGTGCGCGCCGCCAGGGCCTGCTGGCCGTAGAAGTCGGTACGCTCATCGGCGTCCGATTCATCAACCCAATCGTCCCAGAGTTCCTGTAGCAATTTGCGCAGGGCTTCGTCGTCGGTTTTGGGTCGCGGGGTGATGCCGGTACCGATCAGGTTGCTGACGCGCTTGTCGATCACGTTGAAGGCATACGGGTCGTTGCGAACCGCTGCTCGGGAGCGCGAACGCAAGTTACGCAGCGCCGGAGTGTTGATGCTGTTGACCCCATTGTCGGGAGCATCCCAGCCAGTGGATCGGCGACCCTCCCCGGCGCCTTCGTAACTGGCCTTGATGTTCGACGACAACACGAATCCGTTACGGGTGAGTGTCGGAAAGTGCCGGGCCATTAGACTCCTTTGCCTCCGTGGTACAGCCTGACCACGCGCGAACGCGGCCCGGCAGCATTGATCAGCGACGAACGTATTTCCTCGCGCGCCTTGAGCAGTTCGTCGATGGAGCGGTACTCCACGGTGCGGTCGGTGTAACGCACGACTTTTTCACCGCGTGCGATGGCCGCCTCAACCGCGTCGAGGTGCTTTTGGGTAAAGGACATATCAGCGTCTCTTCAGGTAACCGCTGGTGGAGCTGCGGCGTTGAGGTGGCGGTGCTGCAGGTCGCGATTGCACGACCGTAGCAGTAGGTTGTGGAGCCGATTGCGGTGCAGCAACGGGTGTTGCTGGTCCGGTGACGCGTTCGCCTTGAACAGGCTTGATGCCCAATGCGTCGTCGAACAGACCAGACTGCGCCAGGGACTGACGCACTCGCTCCCAGTCGTGTTCCTTGTAACGGTTGAGACCCAGGTAATGCGCCATGGCCAGGCAATACACCATTAAGTCGAGTGCTTCGTTACGCTCGGCCTTGCCCTTGACCCACTCAATGCGCTTGTGTCCGCGTATGTACCGTGCAACCTTGCGCTCCGCGACGCACTGGTCGAAGAAATCATCCGGCAGGTCATTGGCAAAGTGCAGTGCACCCGGGCCAGATTCGAACGGATAGCGGTTGTAGATCCAGTCCTTGGCCGTGTCGGTACCGACGAACCACAGCTCGGCGCCGTTGCGTTCGGTCTGGCCCTTCCAAGTCACGTCGACCATCGACGGGCGCTGAGCAATCACCGGCTTACCGGGTTTGCTCGCGCCCTTGATGGCGAACACATTCCGCCAGCGCCGAACGCGGCAGAACTGATAGACCTCATCCGTGTGGTGGCCACCGGAGTCGACGGCCACCGCGAGAATGCCGAGGCCAACACCGCACGGATGGCGATATTTAGCCTTGAGCAATTCGTCCAATGCTGCCCAGGTACGTTCATCTGCGGGATCACCCGAGACCACCTGATAGTCGACGACCCAGCGCTCCATGCCGACGCCCCAGCCCATGGCCATGAACTCCAGGCGGTTGGCCTGGACGTCGACGGAGCCGGTGATCATCAGCACCGCAGCCGACAGTGAGCCGAGGGTGAAGCCTTCCAACCGCGCCCGCTTTCTAAGTTCATCGGCTTTGGTTTGCTCTTGTGCGCTGTCCCAGACCTTCGCCAGACGGGTATTGTAAAACACCTGCATCGGTTCTAGATCACCTTTGGCCTGGGCCTTCTTGGCCTTCTCGAATTGCTTGGCGAGCGACTTCCAGTCCATCCAGCCCAGCGGCGAATACAGTGCATTGAGATGGAAACCCACCGTCTCGCCATCGCCTTCGGCATGGGCACGCCATTCGCCTTTGGCGAGCATCTCGCCCTTGTGGTATTCATCGATCAGCACATCGCAGTCAGGACCAGCGCACTGGTAATGCACGACGCTGTAGTCCTTTGAGTAATGCAGTCGTTCCCACTCAAGGATTTGCATGTGCCCGCAGCTCGGGCACGGCACGTAGTAGTAACGCTGGTCGCTGCCCTCGAACAGGTCGGAGATCCGCGAGGCGCCCTTGATCGTCGGCGAGCTGGAGAAGTAGAACTTGGCGTTGCGGCCGAAGGTGCTGCCTCGCGTTTCCGCCAGCTCGATGGGGTCGCCCTCCTCGCCGATGTCCACTTCCCAGCGATCGATCTCATCGCCGTAGACGTAGCGCGCCGACAGCTCCGACAGGTTGGCGGCCGAGCCGGCGGTGGTGACGTACAGCGAACCGCCCTCGAACTCCTTGGTGTCCATGGTGTTGCGTGAATCCCGCGAGCGGCTGGACGCCACACGTTCGCGCAGCACCGGTGTGGCCTTGATGGTTTTACTGATCCTCGACGACACCCGCTTGGCCAGGCCGAGACTCGGTAGAAGGGTCAAGATATTGGACGGCGCCATGTGGATCAGGCCACCAATCCAGTTCAAGGCGATCTGGGTTTTCATCAATTGCGAGGCCACCATGGTGACCACGCGCTTGCAAGGGTGAGCCGGCGACAGGCAGCGCATGGGCTCGCGCGCATAGGGCGTGCGTGACGTGCGGTACTGGCCGGGTTCGGCAGCACCAGTGTCACGCGGGATGCGCATGTATTCGTCGGCCCACTCATCTACCCAGACATCCGGGTCAGGGTGCAGCCCACGGAAATACGCCTCCCGGTACACCTCTGCACCGTTAGGGATTTCCGTGGGCATGGGCTTAGCTCGGGGTCAGGGCGTGTTCAAGATCCGCTGAGGACAAGCGTTCTGCATCCTCAAGCGAGCGACGGATAGCGGCCGTCAGGTGCTTTTCGATTTGCCAGGGGTCGGTCATGACGGCAAGTTCCGGTGCCAGTTGCGGAGGCATGCCCAGCAGTTGATCCCGCAACAAGCGGCCCGCGTTGTAAGCGCCGGTTTCTACTGCGATGCGCTCGACCAAAGTGCCCTGCTGTTTGTGAAAGTTGGCTTGCTCCTGCAACGCCATGTAGTGCTCGCGCAGAGCCCGAGACCTTTGGAAATCCACCGGCTGGCCGACTTGCGGCACCGCAGGTTCTTCTGCGGCGATTTGAGCTTCCCGCTGAAGGCGAAGCCGGTCGTGCCGGTCGGCGACGGCGGCTTTGCTTGGGTCGGCAGACTCGGCCAGCAGGGCTTCGGTGGCTTCCAGCTCCACCTTGCCATCGTCAGTCAGTACCAACCGATCCTGATTCGCCAACTTGGAAACATACGATTTCGCCCAACCGCGCCGTGCTGCAAACTCCGTTTTGCTGATTACCGTCATGATGGAATGTCCTGTTCACCTAATGAATACGGGGGGGTTCACCTGTTCACCCCAGTTCACTAAGCTGGTGAACTGTCCGCTAACACTTTCCCGCGGGTTTCCGACCCCGTACCCTCCGAATAACCCCAGGGTCCCCGCCAGTTTTCGGCGCCCCGCCGCGATTACTCACCCCTGTTCGCCACTGGCCGGCGGCACTTCGGAAACGCCCAGTCGCTTGGCGGCCCAGCGTTCATAAAGACCGATGGCGACATCAGCGCCGGCCATCGCGGTCAGGCAGCCCAAGCTGCCCGCCGTCCAGATAGTCATGCCCGCACCGATCATCAGCATCATCGCCGACACGCCGCAGACAATGCAGGCACCGGACCGAAGCGCCAGGCGTCGCAACAACGCCCAGCCCCGCGCCCCGTCCTTGTCGGCTCTCCACATCTCACCCGATACACCGCCGACCAGGGCCAGGACGATCACTAACCAAATCGGCATCTCTGCCAGTGCTTGCTGCTCGTTCGTCATCGCCCTACTCCATAAACGCAAAAACCCGGCGCAATGGCCGGGTTTGGTGTGTAGTGCCTGCCGCTCTCTGCGGTCGCACGTATCGAAGATGGGTACTTTTTACAGGTGGATTATCATGGCAGCAAGCTAGTTTTAATGCCATGGAGCAATACGGGTGCAACGTGGGTGTGACGCAGGTACAACAGGGGTACAACGCATTCAGGCGGCTATCGCTTCTGGTGTCCCGTCCTACCTGTCCCACTATGCAGAGTCGAAGTAGGACAGCTACAGGCGCCTAAATTGGGGGCTCCGCCCTACTGTCCTACTTTATTTACTATTTTCTTGTGTATAGAGAGAAAACTAAAAACACGCGTACGCGCCATAGCGCGACTACGTGCCCGCTATGCTTACGTGTGCATGGGGTGGGCAAAGGTTGGACAGTAGGACAGCCCAGCAACGGCGCGGCCTCCGCCTGTCCAACTACATTAAATGGCAGTCGGACAGGGCCGGACAGTAGGACAGTGGCGCAGGGAGTGATGCCTGAGGTCACGCAGCCTTCCCCATCAACAAACCGTCGATGCTCACATGGGCGTCGTGCAAGCGGCGATAGTACGTGGGCGCGCTGCACCCACAGTGCAACATCTTCTGCGAGAGAAAGCTGTCGTGATTGCAGTAGTGCTCCATCACCACTAGGGCTAGCTCAGGTGCCAGGTGTTTGTTGACGATTAGCTCGATATCAACTGACTCATCCAGCAACACCCTACTGCCGCGAGTTCCACGTATCAGCTCACCCTTGCACTCCATCAACATGGCAATCATGTTGCCGCCACCGGATCCGCCGCAGTCGGGGTTCATCGGAGAATGCAGATCCTGAGCCCAGAGCTTGAGCATCTCATCAATTCGCTTAATCAAAGCAAGGCTCCTCTACCAGGGTCGCCTGTAATGCAGACGCACGCCCCCATGTCTCAGGCTTCTGATAGGCCCACTGCCGGATGCCGCTCTTTGCCAAAGCCGGCATGCGCTTCTTCCGCCAGCCCAGGCGATGCATGATCGCACCGACCCGCATCTGCTCCGGCTTGCCCCAATGGCCGACATCCAACTTGAGGGCCTGGGTCAGGATCTCGTTGCCGGTGGCGGTTTCGCCGATCTGCGACTCCTCCAACCAGGTCAGGATCGGACCTTCCCACTCGTCCACAACAAACCGCTCGTCCTGTGCCTCGGCGAACATCCAAGACTCGTCCTTCGTCACCCACCAGATATCGCCGGCCTCGAAGCAAAATACCGCTTCAGCCCACAGTTGGTCGCGAATCTCACGCAGCGTTTCCAGGTCGACCTTGTTGCAGAACACTGGCCAGTAACGCCGGTTACCAGTGGCGTCCTTGAGGTATTCCTCTTGGTTGGTGGTACCCACGAAAACACACTGGCGTGGCACATCGTTCGTTCTGCGGCCGTAGCTTTCGCGATAGGTATCAGTAGATGCGGAGAAGAACTGCTTGGCCTTGGTGCTTTCAGCTTTGTTGAAGCTGTCCAGCTCCCCCAATTCGACGATCCACTTGCCGCGAATCGCCTGGAAGCTGTCCTTGTCGCCGAGGGCAAAAGGGGTGTCCATGAACCACTCACCACCTAGAATGCCCATGGCAGTGGACTTACCTTCACCCTGCCCGCCTTCAAGAATCATCACCGAGTCGGCCTTGCAGCCCGGGCGCATGACCCGAGCCACCGCAGAGATCGGCCAGCGCTTACCGACTTTGGCTGAGTATTCGTTTGCATGGACCCCGAGCACGTCCGTCAGCCAGGTTTCCAGCCGAGGGACGCGGTCCCACTCAAGCTTCTCCAGATACTCACGTACCGGGTGAAAAGAATGGTCGTGGGCAACCACACTGACCGCTTCGATCACATGGGACGCTTTGACCCGCAGGTTGTATTGCTGCGCGAGCCACTTCATCACCCGCATGTCATCAATGTCGGCCCAATCGCCAGCACCGCCGCCAAAGGGCGCAGACCGTAGCTTTACGATTTTGGAGCTGAACACGCTGTAACCAATGACACCAGCCCAGCGCTCGTCATTGCCCAGGATCAGCTCGACGTTTTGCATGTGCGCGATCAGGGAGCCATTTTCGGTGCGAGCCAGTTGATCCTTCCAACCACCAGCTGCAGGAGGTTTGACCACCGCCAATACCTGGCGGCGGACAGCCTCCAAACCTTCGGCAATGTGCAGATCGTTGAAGTCGGTCCACTTGATTTCACGCTCGCCAGAGAAGACTGGCGCGACCACCTGACCACCGACGATCAACGCGGCGTTGTTGGCCTTTTCCTCACCGGGGTTCCAAGGCTCGCCATTCGGACGCTTGGTTTTCCAGTCATCGTCGCGGCAAATGATAACCGGGCAGCCGGGGAACTGCTCTCGCATGGCCTTGGACACCGAGAGCAAGTTGCCCGCATCGAAGGCGATAGCCACCGCCATCGAGGTCGCCATGTGCAGGCTGGCGCCCGTGGCGTACCCCTCACAGATCAGCACCGGTTCACCTGGCTCAGGGTGTCCGCCGATCAAGTGAAAAGCGCCTTCTTTCGACATGCCGGCAGGCCAATAAGTCTTGTCGCGACCGGTGTCTTCCTGCTTAACGGGGAAGATCACCTGTAGGCCAACGATCTGATGCCGCACGTTGCTCATTGGCACCAACACCGCGCCAGTGCGAGGTGCATAACGAACCTTGAACCCAACGATCTGTTTTCGATCCAGATAGGCGCTCTTGCCCTTTTCCGGCATGCGCTTGAACAATCCGGCTGCACGGTTGGCTGCTCGCCGTGCCGCGTTGGCCGCTACCTCAGCGGCCTTACGCTTGGCGTCCTCCTGCCGAGCGCGCATGACTTCACGCTCTTCCGGGCTCATGCGCCCGGCCTTCACCTTAATCTTTTGCGACTCGCCCGAACGCCAATCACCGAAGCTGCCGAAGATCAGTGTTTCGTTCTTCTCAGTGCGATGCTCATGGACGACATACCAACCGTTTTTTTCCTTGCCCTTGTCCTGCGACGTTTTGCACCTGGTGAGCTTGCCAAAGATTAGCGGTTGTTCAGGCTCAAGGCCGTAGTCTGCGAATTGATTCAATACCTCATCGAGCATGACGGGCCTCCCGCGCTTCAGTAATGGACTGACAGTTCAAGCATTGGGTGCAGCCCTTTTGAGCCACTCGACGCTTTTCTGGGATAGGCTCTTCGCAGTCCTCGCAGAATAAAAACGAATGCGCCGCCAATGCAGGCTTGGCGGCGTTCCGTGCAGCCAGCGCCTGATCAAGCCGCTCCTGCACCAGGTCATTAGCAAAATCTGCGATGTCAGCCATGGTCGACACCCCGCGTCGTTTTGTTGACATAGGTGGCGCGGTTGAACATTCCCAGTAGCCCCTGAATGCCACGAAACACCTGTAGGCGAATTGCGGCCAGTTCATGGTCCGTCACCATGCCGTCGCCGATGCTCTTGGCCCAAATATCAGCCAGGTCTGCGACCTGCCGAAAATACTCGGCAATGCCGGTGGTCAAGGTTTCTGGCATGTCGTTGGTGTACGCCTCGGCCAATTCCTGCCAGGTCGTATCCCCCACCAGCGAGTGCACAGCATCCAAAATGCGACGGTCCTTGGTCAGCTCCAGAATTTCGCCGAATTCCTGGATGTTCACGGTATGGCTCGGGTGGGTTGGAGACAGCTTGTGCTGCAGCGTGGTGGCGTTTCTGCCGGTGGTAGCGGCAATTGCAGCGGCGCCGCCGGGATAGTCCCGAGCAGCATGGTAAAGCGCTAGATCGAGCGGCAGGACTTCCCGCTGCGCCCGTTCTACACAACTCAGAGCGATTCGGCTCATGGCATTAATCCTTAAAAGTTGCCAGTGCCGCGCGACGTGCAGTGGTGATACATTTGTCGCGTGGCTTGAAGAGGCCCAAACGCCGGCGAGATCTCAAGATCGACACCGGCACCGTGCCGAGGCGAGGCGAACGATCCGTCGTTCACCTCTGGCGCAACAGCTGCCCAATCTGTGGTGGAAAAGGCAGCAACACCAAGACATCCGTGCCTTGGAAAGCGCGGTAAAGATCGACGGTTAGCATGTGGTGTGCCCGCCTTTCTTTATCGCGACCCGACAGCGCTGTGGTGGTGCGTGCCGGGAGGAACTGGGCGGCCCTTGGGTCGCCTTTTTTCTGACTATGCTGCTTTGGTTGCCGGAGCGTTTTCAGTGATACCGAAATGCTCCAGAACCTCAGCTAGCGAGACGCAGCCTTCACTTTCACGGGTCAAAGACTTGATCAAAGAGACGCTAGGGTCCTTGCTCGCGTATTTGACGTGAAGACGCAGGTAGCTCACAGCAATCCGGCAACGCTCGGCGTAGGCTGTAAGTTCATCTGAATCTAAACGGTTGATATATTCGCGCAGCTTCATGTGGTGTACCTCCGACGCCAAATTTAACCATAAAGGTTAATTTTTGCAACACCCCAAAGGACATTCACCCATAAGGTTAATCCGGCCAGAATTGGCACATGAAAATCTCAGATACCCGACTGCAAAATTTCCGAAGAGTCCTGGCAGAGAGAAAGCTCCGCCTGACTGACATCGCTGAACAACTGGGCAAAGCACCAGCTCAGGTGAGTGCGTTTGGGGGTAAAAATCCCACCAAAGGCATCGGTGATCAGATCGCTCGAGAGATTGAGAAGGCATTGCACCTTCATGATGGATATCTCGATATGCCCTACGGCATAGGCGAATTCAACAATGCCACGGTGCTAAGTCATACGGGACGCAAACTGCCAGTGATCGGATCAATTGCAGCAGGGGCTTGGTGTGAGGCTCATGGAAGTTTTGACCCACGAGATGCTGAGGAGTGGATCGACGCACCTGGACCGGTCGGCCCACGAGCCTTCATTCTGCGCGTGGAGGGGATGAGTATGGAGCCAAAGTTTGTTGCGGGAGATAAGATCGTTATTGATCCATCACTTGAAGCATTACCAGGTCATTTTGTTGCAGCGAAAAGAACAAGAGATCAGGCTGCAACCCTCAAGCAGTTAAAGCAAGAAGGCAATGAACAATACCTCTATGCACTGAATCCAGATTGGCCAGAGCGAATTATTCGTATGACAGAAGAGTGGAGCATTTGCGGAAGAGCAAGATGGAAAATTTCCGACTTGTGAAGTACGACTTCTCCCCTAGATAGCTCTAAGGGAGAAGAAAATCACACCTGTCGCCAATAATCTATATATAAAAGCACTTATCACTCTTTTTCTATAAGGTAGCGCAATATTGGCAGAACGGCATCGCGTATCTTGAACGCCTCATACTTATTAAGCATTTGAAACGTATTATGCGCAGCACTATTCAAAGTCGACTTAAATCCGGAAAACTTTGTTAGGCTATGCTTTATTTTATTCCTTATTGCATCATCCCAAATATCCTCATGCCCTTGTAAGAAAAGTATCACCTCATCAACTGTAGGCTCAGAATTCTTTTCTTCCTTCGCGGATAGTTTCTCTCTCCCGGACTTTTCTCTTTCCGCGTTCCTATTGGAGATTATTACTTCGCGCAGCTCTCCATACCTATCCTTTCTTGTTAAAAAACAAATTGCACTAGCCTCAAATAGCATTCGAATTAAAACAAGACCAGAATAAGTAAGATCACCAAGATTTAGCCTCTGCGCCTCATGAACCAATGCCAAGTGTTTATCATAACAATGACGCTGATCTATATCTTGGGGTAGCACAGTTACAAATTGATTGTGATCGATTTTTTGAATCGGCTTTTTAATTGGAGCCTTAGGTTTAGGACCATTAGCAGGGGTAGGACCCGGAGCAGGTGCTGGCGCAGGAACCGGGGCTGGATTCGCGGTTGGAGTGGGAGTAAGTGGTTCCAGATCCTTTTTTTTCTGCTTAGCATCACCGGAGTTTTTCCGCCACTTCAAAGCAAACTTAGACATATCATCCAAAGCAGCTTGATATGCGACGTTGTTAAGATCTACATCTGACTTCGTAGTATTCCAAGGAAGCTTTGATGGATCCTTACAAGTAAAATACACATGCCCGACAAAACCATAAAATTCCGTGTGGAACTTTGTTAACCAGCCGCTTTTTCTTGTGCGATCAGAGATCAATACGGCCCGCTCATTGCAAAACACATTCCAGCCGTACTCCCCTGTCAAACCCGCGTTCCTGGATTTATTATAATCTTGTTCTGCCGAAAATCGATGATGCAAATGCTGACCCGACTCTATTAACACAGATATCTCGTCAGACACTTTAAAAAACTTCGAATCTATTCCATAGGGGCTATCAGGGCGAATTCGAATAATATGACTATCTACCTCACTACCATTAACCTTGATCAAAAGCCCTTTATCAATGAAGCGCCCATATCGCCTACCAGCTTCAACTATGATTCTCCCCACCCAATCGCTGCCTGCAAAAAGCTGCGAGGTCTCGTTGGAAAAAGAACTAATTTCAATCTTTGTACCAACCTTCCCTGCAGATGGAAGCTTTGTGGCCTTTAAATCCCACTCATCTGTCGCTAAATAATCATCTGTATTAAAATCGAGTACGGAACGCTCCAGACCTGTATCAGAGTCAAGGTGTGTCACCCTACCTATTCTAAATAGTGCTCGATTTAGCCCGACCCCAAACACTCCGATCCCCATATGATGGGCGGAACGCTCACCAAATCGAAGAACTGACTTTTCTAGATGCCGAACTGTAATACCACCACAATTATCATCGATTGAAAAAACGCCACCACTAATACTTATGTCAATCTTATATCCCTGATAACTCTCAGGAAGAACTTCTGCGCCAACCTTTGGATTGAGCTTTATCATTGTATTTCTGGCTGCATCGATCGAATTATCGATCAAATCAAAAATACATGCTTCAATACTAATGTCACGCGTGAGACTATCGACAACAACAGCCTTACTAGGCCGAGTATCAACAGTAATTTCTTCAGCCTTACTCATTAGAATTGCTCTCCATGCTTATTATGCAGCCGAAATCTTCTTCGAAATTTTTAGTTTTTTGTACACTTCAGAAAGCAATCCAAAAGACACAATAGGTGAAACACTGTTCCCAATCATCCGAAAACTATGCCACTTGGCAGGATGAAATACGTACCAATCAGGAAAGCCTTGGAGCCGAGCAGCTTCACGTACGTTAATCACCCGTCCATCTACCGGATGAAGTGGTCGGACCGCTTGAAAAGACCCCTTGTCCGACCCTGTCCCTGCGCGCAGGGTGGGGCTAAGCCCGTCCCACTTTAGTTTATACGACTTACTTACCGGATCAGCTTTGCCAGGAGGGGTAGCAGCATAACGTGCCGAAACAACCGGAGTATGCTTCGTTTCTGCGAGCCCAGAAATGAACCCTAGCTTTAACTTTGTTAACGCCTCAGGCCAACCGATACCGACAGGTGGAGGTTGTCGCATTCTCTTCGCATAATCAGAAATACCTGACCGCCCAATTTTAGGATACTTACTCCAAGAAAACTCTGTACTGTTAGTTGTGGCGATTGGCGAAGGCAAATCAGAAATAGCGTCTTCAACCGTTGTTAATCTCTCTACCTTTCGACCAGTGAATTGCTCTATTGAGAGAGGAGACACTTCTAGTGGATTATAACCAACTACTAAAACCCTATAACGATTTGTAGGTGCACCGAAATCTGCGGCATTGATTACGAATGGACCTAATATCTCAAATCGACCGGAAACCTGATCGATCCCTTGCATTAAGGTATCGACATTATCTTCGTCCAATATTCCCTGGACATTTTCCATAATAAAAAATTTGGGATCTAATTCTCTAACATGCCTATAAAAATGATGAACTAAATTATTTCTCGGATCGTCCTTCTGACGCTTACCGATTCGGCTAAAACCCTGACAGGGAGGGCCACCAATAATCCCGTCAGGTCGAACTGAGCCAATCAACTGATACCAATCATTCAGCGTTATCTCAGCCACGTTTCCTTCGATTGCCTTGGTATGAGGATAATTTTTCCGATACCCAGATTGGATCGTGGAGTCAATATCCACTGCCGCTAGTGTATGAAACCCAGCAAGCTCCGCCCCTAAGGAAAATCCTCCACAGCCACAAAAAAGATCAATAATCGTCGGAGGTTCTATTGAAGAATCCATTCAAATTCTCTAGGTCTAAATCGCTCGATAATATCAAGATGGCAGCTATTCGTTCACAGAAAAATCAAAAAATCAGTCACTAGCTCTCACGTTCCACGATTTCCATAGGGCTTTGCTGAAAGTCACAAGTCAAAGGAGCAGACCCAGCCACACACAAAAACACCTTCAAGGTTAATTTTATGTTGAATAAAATAACCTTTGAGGTTATTTTTTCCTCACTCTTCCACCACAGAGCGAGGCAACATCATGCATACCACAGCCACCCTGTACGTCCACCCGACCACTACTGACCCCTCCCGCATCTTCGAGATTCGCCGTTTGGCTCGCAAATGCGGCTGTGCATTCATCCCTACAAAACCCAAGCAAAAATCCCGCACCGCTCCTGCGCCGTTCGATCCGAACGGCGGAGGGTTTGCAGCATGAGCAAGTTCAAATTCGACAACCGCGCCCTTCAACTGCTCAACGCCCAGGTCAATCTAAGTGGCACCTTCAACCACGTACTCAGGTCGGACCCCAAGCGCGAAGCCGTGCCGTTTCGCCTGAAGGTTGAACGCAACGCATCGGACACTCTCTTCGTCATTGAGCCAGGCAGCGAGCGCCACACGCTGACCTTGCCGAATGAAAAAAAGATGCACCTCAAGCTGGCAGACTTCATTGAAGAGATCATCAACGGTCCGCTCGACGCCACCAGCACAGCCGATCTGCAGAACACTCCACACGCAGCCCGACAATATGCACGGTTCGATATCGAGCACAAACAGCGCGTGTTCGAGTTGGTGCGTACCGGTGGCGTGGAGAGCCTCGACATGGGTTTTGAACTGCCCGTCCATGTCGCGATCCATCGAACCCAAACACGCACCGGCATCACCACCATCATGAGCATCGGCGTGAAACGCCCGCGCACCAAGTGCTTCACCGTGTGCGGCACCGATGCAGAGATCTACGAAAAGGTTGCCGAATCCATCAACCACCTGGCAGCCGCGGCGACTCCCGCCGCGCATGCCGCGTAAGGAGGACTCATGGATCGCACCCTCCTCCAAACCGCCAAATACCTAGGCATCACCCGCCCCAAACTGATCAGCCTCATGCAAGAAAAGGGGCTGCTCAACTTGCAGAAACTTCCGGCCTTCCCGACCCGGGATCGCGAGTATCTGGGGGTCAAAAACGGTAGCTGGCATCACGAGACATTCGGCATGCAGTACAGCCAGTCAACCAGGGTGAAACAAGCCGGCATTCGATGGCTTGCCGAGCAACTGGGGCTGGACCTACCAGAAATCCCGGTAGACAACCGTGACGTGGCCTAGGGAGTACGCCCGCCAGATCGTCGCCATGCTCACACGCGAGGAGCGCAATGCCGCGCTCCTTGAAGTGCCTGACCATCTGCGGGAACTGACCAAGTGCCACTGCCTGAATGCCTGGAATCACCCATCACGACTTAAACGCAAGGAGGCTGAGCAGCCGTATGAACAACCCCAACCAAACACCGCTACGACTACTTCCCGCGCCGGATAGCTCCACCGTCGAGATGCTACACCACCTCTTCGGCGACGTGCTTATCCCCCTCGAAAAGCTGCGCGTGCACTACTTCAAGAACCTCAATGAAAAGACGTTCACGGAAGCGATCAACAGCGGACGGATTCAACTTCCGGTGACCACCATCGATGAAAGCGTGAAGGCATTGAGGTATGCCCACATCAGGCACATTGCCGCGTTGATCGACATTCGCGCCTACAAGGCAGACGAAGACATGCCGCGACCGTCAAACGACAAGCCGGAGACGTGAAATTCCTCCCGATACTGACAACGAATAAACAACCAACAAACGGCTGCCACCACCAGCCAAGCGAAACCACCAGGAGCACACCACATGAACGCAATACAAATCTGCGCATTGATCGTTCTGATCGTACTCGTCGGCCTTACCTATTGGGCAGGCTATCGCGGCGGGCTGATCGATGGCCGTATTGAAGGCATTGACGAAGGCAAGGCTATTCAACAGGCAGACAACTCGGAATCGATTCGAGGACTGCAACTTCTTGTTGATCAATGGCACGGCCATTACGAATCAATCTACGCACGCTACGCGCGCGCCCTAGATGCCTCCAAAATGGGAGAGACAGAACGTCAAACCCTGCTGGAAATCGCAGAAAAACTGCGAATCGCGGCTGAGACATTCAGCGCCTTCCGTACGGGAAAGAAACTCGAACGCGACACCATTGCGCTACGCGATCAAGCGCTCGCCATGGCAGCCCTGCTGGATCCAGCAACACAACTGGAATTATCCAAGGAGAGCGAATCTGGCGACGGAAGCATCCGTACAAGTTTCGAGGACGCAAAAAAAGCATCTCTGTTTTTTCAGCAACTTCACCTGAAAAACCAACACCAAAAAATGGTCGGAGGTGAAGCATGAGTCGTCCTATCTCAATGCTGCGCCTCACCACCCAGGCTGCCAGCAAGTTACAGCAGCACCGAAGCACGGCTCACGTTTCACCAGCACCTGATGGACCAACTCACTATCGAACACCGGAGGAAAGCGGCATGAAGATGGACCTGCATACCACCCAAGCGTTGACCGCTTTGCTCCGCACTGCCAATCGTGTCGACACAACTGAAACAAACAGTCTCTGCTGCGCAGCAGCAGGCATTATTGTCCCTCTCAGCGCCACTGCCGAGGCACTTATACCCCACGAAAAGCTGCGCGGGGCAGCGCTCGCTGATGCAACGCTAAACGCTCAGAAACGCCCGCTCGCGCAGCCTGTCGTGGGGTATAAAACCACCTCGCACACTCAAAACATGAGCGAAATAAAGGAGCTTATGTGCATTCCCGGCGTCGGTCGAAAACTAGCCGGACAGATCCATGCAGCGGGCTACCGATTGGGCCTCAGCGTGGTACAGCAAGGAGAACTTCAATGACACTCACTAGCTCAGGCAACCTAGATCTCTGGACAAGTGACTCTTTTGAAGACTCTGTCGCCGCAGCCTTGATCACCTGTTTTGAAACCAGAATCAAAAAAAATAAAGGGGCCGGCCCAAATACTCTTACTAATGAGCGGATGGGCCTCATCAGAAGAATCGGTCCCTATATTCCGAGCAACGACAGATTCATCATCGCGCCAAGCACAACCGACGTTGGAGATTGGGAATTCGATGTTACCAATGACCCTTTACCTACACTGGGATGCATTGGATTTACCAGGACACAACAAGCCCCGCCCGATGAATATGGTGGCTTTTTTCAAACCACATATATTCGGAAAGTCACCAGTCTACCCAAGATATGGCACAAACGTTCGGGTGGGCAGCTGTATGAAATAATAATAGCCGCATCGGAAAATGATTTTATTGAGGGTGATCGTTCTTTCTTTTGCATAACGAAAGAAGGCAAAGTTGTTGCCTGTGAACAACGCTTTGAAATCGCTGGCCGGTACAAAACCACTCACGACCTCAGCACGCCGGAAAAGGAACTAAAAGGTCGTGAAGCCAGAGCATCGATTGCTTTGCAATTCATTGCCGACAGCCGTTACTGCTGGACTATAGAGGCCCGTGAATCCAACTGCCTCGCTCGGCTGGGTTCAATGCCAGAGCAAATTAAATCCTTGCTGTACGCGAGATCAGTTCCACTAACCGAGACAGGACGAAAACGGCCAATACTACACTTGGTAGCGGCTCATCAACGTCGTTTAAAGAATGGCATTGATATCGACATAACTGGATTTCTTAGGGGCGTTCAAACAGTCGAGATAGGTGGAACATATTTTACTGTCAGGCCAGCACCAGCACTACTGCCAGACCTATCTGCGGCCAGCAGAAGCAAAGTATCCATGCGCGAGGAGATAGAATGAATACTGCCTTCATTCTTATGGCCCAGTACAATGGCCGGGCCATTATCCCGCTAGAGCAGGTATGCAAGGACTACTTCACGCACCTGACCACCGATATGTTCCAGCGCAAGGTCATGGCCGGACAGATCAAAATCCCGATCACTCGGCTGGAGCCGAGCCAGAAAAGCGCCAAAGGTATCCACATCACTGATCTGGCGGCCTATCTTGATCTGCAACGGGAAGCTGCGGTGAAAGAGTTCAACCAGCTCAACGGATACCGCCGAGCCAGTTAACTCATTGCTTACCCCAGGCGCCCAGCTTCACGGGCGCCTGAATGATCCGCTCTAACCACGGCCATTCGGCATAGTGGTCACCTCGCCCACGCAGATGGGTGTATCTACGCAATGAATTCCAATCCCGATGCCCGGAAACACTGGCCACTCGCGGGATATCCCAGTCCATTTCAAATAACCGGCTCACGCCGTCGTGCCGCAGATCGTGGAAGTGCAGATCTTCAATCATCAGAAACTTGCACGCCTTTGCCCAGGCAGTGGCGATCGATGACGAGTTGTAGGGGAAAATCTCTGCACGCTCCTTTGGCATGCTCTTCAGAATGCGCCAAGCTTCATCCGGGAGGTGACACCAAACATCGTTGCCAATCTTCTGGCCTGGGTTCTTCATGTCCCGCACCATCACCCGCTGACGCTCTTCATCGACGTCCTCCCAGAGCATTCGGCCGATCTCGTCTTGCCTACGCGTGGAGAACAACGCGAAGCCAGTTACTTTGAGCATGTTGATCGAACTAGGGCGACGCTGCTGAATACCTACAAAGTGTTCCAGCACCTTATCCAGCTCGTCCTTGGTCGGCCGCCGATCCCGCTCGCGGCTTTTCATGTTGTAACCCAGCTTTCTCAACACCTTTCGAGCATCTGCCATCGCGTGGATATCGACCTCATACCCCCAAGCTGGCCGTGCAATCGATAGGACGGCCCCAAGGTGCGCCAGATCGTTGCCGGCCGTCTGCGGCTGGACACCGCCGCCCTCTTTGCTCATGCGCCAGAGTGCAAAATCCACCAATCGCTGACTGTTGATGGCAGAATCAACGGTCTGGCCAAACTCCGTCGCCGCGATAGCATTTAGAGTGGCTTCCTTGGTTTTACCCAGCGGCCGGACTTTCTCCATTTCATCCAGGTACTGCTTGATCATGTCCTGTACGGTGACGCCCTTGCGGTTTGCTCGCTCGATCGCACCAGGCTGATCTAGCTCTGCCTCACGTCGCCGCACCCACGCTTGTGCCGCCTGTTTCCGGGCGAAGGTCTGGCTCTCTTGGTAGACTTGCGCTCCATCGCGAAACAGGCGTATCTGTGCCGTGTAACTGACTGAGCCATCGGTGCGTTTTCGTGCTCTGATCGTTGCCATGGTCGACTGGTACAATTCTGAAAGTGATTGGTACATTGTACCAGCGCCATCGAAAAAACGCCTGAAAACGCCTAAAAACACGCTATAAATACGTTGAGCCAAATGGTCCCAAACACCCACTACAGCCCAGTAAACTCAAGCCCTGCACTATCTCGGCGGTTTTCCGTTGCGCCTATGATGGATTGGACTGATAGGCATTGCAGGTTTTTCCTACGCCTACTCTCCAAACACGCCCTCCTCTACACCGAGATGGTCACTACCGGCGCGCTGCTTAACGGCGATCACGACCGCTTCCTGCGTCACAACGAGGCCGAACACCCGCTCGCCCTGCAACTCGGCGGCAGTGTCCCGCTGGACCTGGCGATGTGTGCGCGTATGGCGCAGGAGCACGGTTACGACGAGGTGAATTTGAATGTCGGCTGCCCGAGTGATCGGGTGCAGAACAATATGATCGGTGCGTGCCTGATGGGGCATCCGCAGCTGGTGGCTGATTGTGTGAAGGCGATGCGCGAAGCGGTGTCGATTCCGGTGACGGTGAAGCATCGGATCGGGATTAATGGGCGGGACAGTTACGAGGAGTTGTGTGATTTCGTCGGCACGGTTCGGGATGCCGGATGCACGAGTTTTACGGTGCATGCGCGGATTGCGATTCTGGAGGGGTTGTCGCCGAAGGAAAACCGTGACATTCCGCCCCTGCGCTATGACGTGGCGGCGCGGTTGAAAACGGATTTTCCGGAGCTGGAGATTATTCTCAACGGCGGGATCAAGACGCTGGAAGCCTGTCACGAACATTTGCAGACGTTCGACGGCGTGATGCTTGGGCGTGAGGCCTATCACAACCCTTATGTGATGGCTGAGGTGGATCAGCAACTGTTCGGCAGCACGGCGCCGGTGATCAGCCGGGCCGAGGCGCTGGCGCAGTTGCGGCCTTATATCGCCGCGCATATTGATGCGGGCGGCTCGATGCACCACATCACTCGGCATGTGCTGGGGCTGGGCACCGGGTTTCCCGGGGCACGGAAGTTTCGGCAGTTGTTGTCGGTGGATATTCACAAGGCTAAAGAGCCTTTGGTGTTGCTGGATCAGGCGGCTGAGTTGCTTGAGGGCCGTTAACGGTCGCGTGGGTTGAACCTGTGGTCTGATTCGGCATCGTATTTACCGACAGCGCGCCCGGCCTTTCAAACAGCCGTTTCCCGGATGTTGCCGCTGGGGCCCTCGATACGTACACGCACCCTTGAGTGGCTGTCAGCGCTCGGGTAATGTCATTAGACCCATAGGACAGAGCACGCCCATGACTTCCAAGCTGGAACAACTCAAACAAATGACCACCGTGGTTGCCGACACCGGCGACTTCGAAGCTATCGCTCGCGTTAAACCCGTGGACGCTACTACCAACCCTTCCCTGCTGCTCAAAGCGGCGGCCATTCCCGGTTATGCCGAGTTGCTGAACGCTTGCGTCAGCGACTGCAAGGGCGATGTGGGGCTGGCCAGCGACCGTTTTGGCGTTGCGGTAGGGCAAGAAATTCTGAAAGTGATCCCCGGCCGCATTTCCACCGAAGTGGATGCGCGCCTGTCGTTCGACACTGACGCCGTATTGAAGCGTGCGCACCGTCTGATCGACCTGTACGACAAGGCCGGCATTGGCCGTGACCGCGTGCTGATCAAGATCGCTTCCACCTGGGAAGGCATCCGCGCGGCCGAAATTCTGGAAAAAGAAGGCATTCAGACCAACCTGACGCTGCTGTTCTCGTTCGCTCAGGCTGCGGCATGTGCTGACGCAGGGGTTTTCCTGATTTCGCCGTTCGTGGGTCGTATCTACGACTGGTACAAGAAAGCCAACGGCAACGACTACACCGGCGCGGATGATCCGGGCGTGCAGTCAGTTACACGCATCTACAACTACTTCAAGGCCAATGACTACAAGACTGTCGTCATGGGCGCGAGCTTCCGCAACCTGAATCAGATCGAGCAACTGGCCGGTTGCGACCGTCTGACCATCAGCCCGGATCTGATTGATAAGCTGGCGGCGGACACTGGCAAGCTGGAGCGCAAATTGGCCCCAGGCCATGCCGGTGAAGCGCGTTTGAACTTGAATGAAGCGCAGTTCCGTTGGTTGTCCAACGAGGACGCGATGGCGACCGAGAAACTGGCTGAGGGTATTCGTCAGTTCGCTCGCGACCAGGAAAAACTCGAAGCATTGCTGCAAGCCAAGCTCTGATCCAATAAGAGCAAACGCAAAAAGGGCGAGCCTTCACAGGTTCGCCCTTTTTTGTGCACGCTCGCTTATGGAATCAGTGACGCTCGAGCGCGTTCACCAGATCATGAAACGCTTCACGATTGGAGTCGTTCAACCCCATGAGGATCTTGTGTGCTTCGAGCACTTTGATCCGCACCACTTCTTCGGACTGATCCTGGTCTGGCAGGTCGGTCAGGCACTCAGGGCACGGGATCGGGCGATCAACAATGTTGAACACTTGCTCGAAGCCCATGGACTGCAGGAGACGGGTGATGTCTTCGTGGGTGGTGACGACGGTCGGCAGCAGGCCGACTTTTTGCCGAGATAGGATCGACAACTTGGCCAAAAGGCCAAGGGTGGTGCTGTCGATGCTGCGGGTTTCGGTCAGGTCGATCACGATTGCGTTGAAGTTCAACGCCGTGAAGATCCGCTCAATAGTCGCATCCAACGCCGAACACAGGGTCAGGCGGACTTCACCGACGAACTTCAGGACGAAGGTGCCATCCTGCTCGGCGAACTGGATTCTACCGGTACTCATTAAAGATTCCTGCTCAACACCAACAGGGCGATATCATCCGGCATCTCCCCTAGCGTGGCCAATCCAAAAACCTGCCGCAGACCATCCAGGCTGCCGCCTGCTGCCTTGACCCGCTGGGGCAAAGCCGCTTCTTTCTCTTTGAGTGTAGGTTCTGGCAAAAGGTCCAGAATACCATCTGACATCAGCGTCAGGCTGAACGTCGGCGGCAGCTCCAGTACGTGGTCTTCGTAGGTGGCTTCATTGAAGAGGCCCACCGGCAGACCACGCCCTTCCAGATAACGAACACTGTCTGGCGTGTACAACACAGGCAACGGCAAATGACCACCGATGCTATAGGTCAACAACCCTGTCTCCTCGTCGATGACTCCACCGACCATTGTGACGTGTTTACCCAGCTTACAACTGATCAGGCCTCGGTTGATATGACCAAGGACCTCTGAAGGTTTGAATTCCGGCAATGTACCGCTGCGCTTGGACTCGAAGAGTAAGCGTGTGGTCATGAACTTCAGCAGCACGGTGACGAAGGCTGAAGAGGCGCCATGACCGGAAACGTCCGCCAGGTAGAAGGCTACCCGACGCTCGTCGACCCGAAAGTAGTCGACGAAATCACCCGACAGGTACAACGACGGGATGATCTGGTGAGCAAACTGGAACTCGTCGATGGTCCAGGGACTGACCGGCAGCATGTTCATCTGCACCTGGCGACCGGCGTTCTGGTCTTCCTGGAGCAGGTTCAGGCTGGCGGCGAGCTCGCGGTTGGCCTTTTCCAGCTTCTCGCGGTAGCGCTGGTTTTCCAGCAGCAGGCGCGCACGATCCAAGGCCCGGCGCACAGAATGCTCGAGCACAGCCAGATCTTCGAGAGGTTTGATCAGGTAGTCCGCCGCGCCCAAGCGCAGGGCCTCGACCGCGTCGTTCATCACGCCGGCGCCCGAAACCACAATCACCGGGGTTTGTGGTGACCGCTCGGTGACCTGGCGAATGAGTTCGAGTCCGCCCATCTGAGGCATGCGCAGATCGCAGATGATCAAGTCGGGCTTGTCTTGCTCGAATACCTGAAGACCCTGCTGGCCATTGCTGGCCTGCAAGACGCTGAAACCACTGTCTTCCAAATAGGCGGCGAGGCTCGCGCGCACTACTTCGTCATCATCGATTATCAGCAGCGTGGCACTGGTTTTTGGCATGTGGGCAAACGGCGCCAGAATTAGGTTTGCGTAGCAGGCAGGGGCTTTGTCCCGGCTCACACTACTGGATTCGCTTTCTAGCCTCTCTACTGCACTGTTTTCGAGCATTTGCCCTACATACAGGTACACCAGAGGTGCCCTTCTAAGGCGCAGACGGTACTCCCATCCGCGGGGCGTTTCAAGCTCACGCCGATGGTCGCTTGACGTCTTTCAATTTCAAATCACCGGGAGTTATAAGAACAGGCAAAACCGTAACGTAAAGGAAGGTTTAAACCCATGAGCCAAACCGGTCTCGGAAGCCAAACGAAAGAAGGCGGCCCACTGGCCGCCTTCTTCGTTTTACCGGTCGGGATCAAAAATCGTCTTCAACCTGGCCGTCTTTGACTTTGAACTCACGGTTCTGCAAGTACGCATTGCGGATGAAGATGTACTTGTCGCCGCTGATCAGCTTCTCGCTCGACAGCAGACTGGCGCGAGTGTCGACGATGTTCAGGCCAAAGATCGAGTTACGCACAGGTACGTCGTGGATGTATGGGTACGGGCCGGTGTAGCCGTCGACATACTTGGATGGCGCGTCACGCAAGGTGCTTGGGCCCAGAAGCGGCAGCATCACGTACGGACCGCTACCTACCCCCCAATAGCCGAGGGTCTGGCCGAAGTCTTCGTCATTGCGCTGCAGGCCCATTTTGGTGCCGACGTCGATAAAGCCCAGTAGGCCGAACGTGGTATTGAAGAGCAAGCGCGCGACGTCGATGCCAGCGGCGGCCGGTTTGGCCTGCAAGATATCGTTGGCAAGGTTGGTGACATCACCGACGTTGCGGAACATGTTGTGGATGCCGTCTTCAAGAAACTGCGGCGTCACGAATTGATAGCCTTGGGCCAAAGGCTTCAGCGCATAGGTGTCGAGCACATCGTTGAATTTGTAGATCGGGCGATTGATGCTTTCCCAAGGGTCGTCTTCCGAGGCTGCCTGGACAACGAACGGAACCAGCAATACGCTGGCAAACACACAAAACTGAGCTAGATGATTGCTCCAGCGCATAGAAAAACTCCTTGGATTGTACTGGCGCGGGCGCTTGGCCCAAGCGTAGAGCTGGCTAGTATAAGACGGAAAAGCCTCTTAAGGCAGCACCGTGCGAGGCAGCCTACGGATCATTCGTGATGATTGTGAGCGATTCACATCAGTGTCACTCAACTGTCACCGTTGCCCCCTAGCCTTGACGCTATTTCAGGGACGTTGATATGCCGCACGCCGAAACCTTGATCCACATTGCGCCCAGCCTGACCGCCGTCCTGTTCGGCCTCAGTGGTTGCCTGGTGGATTTCGGTGCCCGCACGCGGGCGCACGGCCTCCCCTCTGCCACGCACGCTGACGCCACGCCCGGCGCGCTGGATAGCCTGCGCAGCTTGCAACATCAGCAGATCCCCTGTGCCTGGCTCGATGAACTGCCTCCGGCCCTCAGCCATTCCCTGGCCGCTGCATTGCCTTCGTGGATCAAATCTTCGCAACACCTCGAAACAAACAATCCATGGCCGGCACCGCACACCTGCTGGCAAGCCTTGATGACGTTGAATGTTGAACGACTGGAGGGTTGCGTGCTGGTCAGCGGCGAACCGCGATTGCTGCAAGCGGGGCTCAATGCCGGATTGTGGACTATTGGGCTGGCGTCCTGCGGCTCACTCTGCGGACTGGCGCCCAACGAATGGCAGGCGCTGAGTCAGCAGGAACGGGAATTCAAACGCGGCAAGGCAACGATGCAACTGTTCAGTCTGGGTGTGCATTCGGTGATTGATCACCTCGGTGAACTCGACACCTGCCTGGCCGACATCAGCCTGCGCCGGCTCAAGGGCGAAAAGCCCTGATCGAGATCATGCAGGTTGCGCGCGAGTGGATTAATCTAAAGGTCAAGCCATAGACCTTTGGCGTGCTGCTGCGGTCTATGCCAGTGCCTATCGATAAAAGGAAGAACGCCATGCCTGCCCGCGAACTGCAACAACAGCTCAATACTCTGCGCGAGCAATTGGAACAGAATCCACCGCTGACCGAAGCCGAGCGCGAAGACCTGCACGCGCTGATGCAACAAATCGAGCTGGAACTTGAGCTCGAAACCAAAACCAAGGACTCCAGTCTCTCCGACAATGTGAACCTGGCCGTCGAACGCTTCGAAATCGAACACCCAACCCTTGCTGGCACCTTGCGCAACATCGTGCAAGCCCTGGCCAATATGGGGATCTGAACCCATCAGATGCAAAAAAGCCCCGCTGTCACTAGCGGGGCTTTTTCGTTCTTACTGACGGACCAGCCGATGGTTCGCCAGCTGCACGTCTTCAGTACTGCGATACGGGTTGATGTCCAACCCACCGCGCCGCACATACCGCGCATACACCGTCAATTTCTCCGGCTTCAACAACCGTTGCAGGTCGAGAAAAACCCGCTCCACGCACTGTTCATGGAAGTCGGAGTGCTGACGGAAGCTCACGATGTACTCCAGTAAACTCGCGTGATCCAGCGCCGCACCACGGTATTCCACCGCCACGCTACCCCAGTCCGGCTGACGGGTAACCGGGCAGTTGGATTTGAGCAAATGACTGTGCACGCCCTCCTCCACAATGCGCGATTCATCGCAACGCAGCAGTTCCGGACGCGGATGCTCATAGTTGCTGACGCTGATATCCAGATCATCAATGCACGTGCCCGGTAACGCCACGACGCCTTCGGCCTCGACGTCCTTCAGGTTGCGAACCCGCACGCCGACCAGTTTACCGGCAGCGGCCGACAGGTCTTTGGCCAACGTCGCTTCAAGGCTCGCGATGTCGGCAAACGGCGTCTGGTTCAGGGAGTTGAGGTACAGCTTGAACGACTTCGATTCGATGATGTTTGGCGAGTCCGCCGGGATACTGAATTCGCCAATCGCCACCACTGGCTTGCCGGACGGCAACAGCCACGACAGCTCGAAGCAGTTCCAGAAATCCACGCCCTTGTACGGCAGGGTTTCAGCCGTCAGGCCCAGCTCCGCCCATTTCGCGGTGCGCGGGATCGGGAACAGCAAGGACGGCGTGTAGGTGGCGATGTATTCGCTGGATTTGCCCAGCGGCGAGTGTTCGGCTGCGGGATGCATGGCGGAAACCTGACTGAAGAATCAGCGGATTCTACCAGCCTTTGCTCCCGCCTTTGAGTGCTTACTGACTGACAGTCAACTTGCCGACCATGCCGGCCTGGTAATGAGCGGGGATGTTGCACGCAAATTCCAGGTTGCTGGCCTTGGTAAAGGTCCAAGTCAGCTCGGCGGTTTTGCCCGGTTCGACGAGCACACTATTGGGGTCGTCGTGCTTCATTCCATGCCCCATATCGGCCATGACGCCGTGATCCATGTCCTTCATGCCTGTCGGCGTGAGCATGCCGCTCTGCTGCATCTTCATCATTTCCTGCTGATGTTTGGCATGCATCGCCGCGTCACCGAGGTTGAATTCGTGCAACAACTGCCCTTTATTCACCAGTACAAAATGAACCGTCTCACCGGCCTTGATATCAATCACCTTGGGGGTGAACAACATGTCGCCCATGACGACTTCAACGCTGCGAGTCGCCTTTGCCGCCGGGGCCGGTTGACCGAAGTCGTAGGTATGCGCAGGGGAAGCCCACGCCGGCGAGCTCAGCGCCAGCAAACACCCGACGCGCACCAGTGAATTGCGCAAAAACATAGTCATACTCCAACAAGATAAGGTTCAGTCTGTGGAAAACTCTAAACTGCTGCGACTGCCCGCAACCTGACCACCAGATTACAACTTTGTCAGGTTTACCTGTATTAACGCCGCCCACGGTATAAAGCGTTCGTTCTATTTGCCTCGAGTCGCCCATGAAACTGCTGATCGTCGAAGACCAACCGAAAACTGGCCACTACCTGCGCCAGGGCCTGACCGAGGCCGGTTTCAATACGGAACTGGTGGCGGACGGCGGCACCGGCCAGCAACTGGCGCTGACCGGCGATTACGCCCTGTTGATTCTCGATGTGATGTTGCCCGGCCGCGATGGCTGGCAGATTCTGCAAGCGGTGCGCGGTGCCGGCCTCGACACGCCGGTACTGTTTCTGACAGCCCGCGACGCGGTGGAGGACAGGGTCCACGGCCTCGAACTGGGCGCCGACGATTACCTGGTCAAGCCTTTCGCCTTCTCCGAACTGCTGGCCCGGATCCGCAGCCTGTTGCGCCGTGGTAACGCCACACCTCAGGAAACCAGCCTGCAACTGGCGGACTTGCGTCTGGACCTGATCCGACGCCGGGTCGAGCGCAGCGGCCAGCGCATCGACCTGACGGCCAAGGAATTCGCCCTGCTGGAAATGCTCCTGCGCAGGCAAGGCGAAGTCCTGCCCAAGTCGTTGATCGCGTCCCAGGTCTGGGACATGAATTTCGACAGTGACACCAATGTCATCGAAGTGGCGATCCGTCGTTTACGCCTGAAAATCGACGATGAATTCCCGAACAAGTTGATTCACACCGTGCGTGGCATGGGTTACGTCCTTGAAGAGCGCCCCGCCTGATGCGCCGGCTTTCGTTAAGCAGTCGCCTGGCGCTGCTGTTTGCGGCGTGCACCGCCGTGGTGTCGCTGTTTGCCGGGGTGTTGTTCAGTCGGGCCAGTGAAGCGCATTTCGTTGAACTCGACCAACAGTTGCTGGACGGCAAGCTGATTGGTTTACGTCGGGCACTTCGTGACATTCAGTCGAGTGAAAGCAACGTCAAACTGGCCGATGAATTGAGCCGACAGGCTGATCTGTCGCTGCGGATCACCGGCAGCGACGGCAAGCGCTGGTATGACAGTTCGACGCGCTTGCCCCAGGAGTTACCTACCCAGGCGGGTTTGTCCACGGTGAGCAGCGAAGGTACCGACTACCGCGCCCTCAACGCTCCGTTGTACCTCGACAAACCTGACTCGCCGCAGCTGACCTTGCTGCTGGACATCACCCATCACCAGCACTTTCTGCAACGCATGCAGCACCTGATCTGGCTGACAGTCGGCTTGTCGGCACTGGCCACCGCCCTGCTCGGTGCCTGGGCCGCGCGCAGTGGGTTGCGTCCGTTGCTGCGCATGAGTGCGGTAGCCAGCGGCGTTTCAGCGCAGTCGCTCAATGCACGCCTGCCTGAAGAAAACATGCCGCCAGAACTCGCCGAAATGGCCCAAAACTTCAATGCCATGCTCGGACGCCTTGACGACTCATTTCAGCGACTCTCGGCCTTTTCCGCCGACATCGCCCATGAATTGCGCACGCCGCTGTCGAACCTGTTGACCCAAACCCAGGTCACCCTCACCCGCCCACGCCCCATTGAGGATTACCGAGAAGCACTGCACAGCAATCTCGAAGAACTGCAATGGATGGCGCAACTGGTCAACGACATGTTGTACCTGGCCAAGGCTGACCATGGGTTGTTGATGCCCAAGCGCGAACCGCTGGAGCTGGCGGAAGAAGCGGATTTATTGCTGGAGTTTTTTGCCCCATGGGCAGAGGACGCTCAGGTCAGGTTGAGTCGTGAAGGCAGTGCGCACGTGGAAGGTGATCGCAGCATGTTGCGGCGGGCGCTTTCCAATTTGCTGGACAATGCGTTGCGGTTTACGCCGGTCGAAGGCGAGGTTCGGGTGCGAATTATTGATCAGCCCAACGGAGTGAGCCTGACGGTCGAGAACAGTGGCGACGGCATTGATGGCGCATTGCTGCCGCGGTTGTTTGATCGCTTCTACCGGGCTGATCCCGCGCGCCAGGAAGGCAGTAGTGAACATGCGGGATTGGGGCTGGCGATCACTCAGTCAATCATCCGCGCCCATGGCGGGCAGATTCGTTGCGAATCGGATAACGGGTGGACGCGGTTTGTGATTGAACTGCCGCAAACTTGATCGCTCCCACACAGCGTGATGGGAGCGATCAAGGTGGGGCAATCAAAGCTTACGAATAACGCAACGCGGTAGCCGGTTCGACTTTCGCCGCACGCCATGCCGGGTAAACGGTGGCAAGGAAGCTCAGAATGAACCCGGCGGAGCAGATCAACACCACATCCGCCCCCTGCAGTTCGGACGGCAGGTTACTGACGAAGTACACGTCTGAACTGAAGATGTGCTGCCCGCTGACTCGCTCCATCCAGCCCACCAGCTCGCTGACGTTCAGCGCCGCAATCACGCCAAGCACACCACCAATCAACGTACCGACAACCCCGATCACGGTGCCCTGCACCATGAAAATCGCCATGATTTGCCGTGGCGTAGCGCCAATGGTCCGCAGGATCGCGATGTCCGCACCTTTGTCGTTCACCACCATGATCAGGGTTGCGATGATGTTGAATGCCGCCACGGCGACGATCATCAGCAACAACAAACCGATCATGGTTTTTTCCATCTTCATCGCACTGAACAGACTGCCCTGTGTGTGAGTCCAGTCATCAGCCTTGTAAGCGGCGCCCAGCCCACCAGCAATATCGCTGGAAACCTTCGGCGCGGCGTACAGATCCTTTACCGCCAGGCGCACGCTCTGTACCTGATTCGGCGCCCAGTGCTGTATCTGCGCGGCATCGGCCACGTGGATCAGCGCCATGGAACCGTCCAGTTCAGCGCCAACCTTGAACACGCCGACCACGTTCAACCGCTGCATGCGCGGGGTGATACCGCCCGGTGCAGAGCTGATTTCCGGCACGATCAGGGTGATCTTGTCGCCGACGTTCAAGCGGAAACGACGGGCTGTGATCTCGCCGATCACCACGCCGAACTCACCCGGTTCCAAGGCATCGAGACGCCCCTGAACAATGTGCTGGGCGACGATCGACACCTTGCCTTCCAGCGCCGGATCAACGCCGCTGACCTGGATCGGCTGCATCGTCCCCTTGTAGGACAGCATGCCTTCCATCTCGGTGAACGGCACGGCGGCCGTCACTTCAGGATTCTTCATGGCCGCCGCAGCGACGGGCTGCCAATCGTCGATCGGATTGACGCCGACGATGGTCGCGTGAGGCACCATGCCGAGGATGCGCGAGCTCATTTCGCGCTGGAAGCCGTTCATCACCGACAGCACCACGATCATCGCCAGCACGCCCAGGGCGAGACCGATCATCGAGGTCATCGAGATGAAGGAAACAAAGCGATTGCGGCGCTTGGCGCGGGTATAGCGCGCGCCGATAAAGATCGATAACGGTCTGAACATTCGCTGGGCACCGTATAAAAATAAAAGACCCGACGTACTGTTCAGTACGCCGGGTTTCGGCCAATCAGATGGGCGTCAGGCAACCGTCCTGCAAATGCAGGACGCGATCCATCTGGCGAGCCAGGTTCATGTCGTGAGTCACCACCAGGAACGCCGTACGCATCGAGGTGCTGAGTTCCAGCATCAAATCCTGAATGCCCTGGGCGGTGTGGGAATCGAGGTTGCCGGTCGGCTCGTCGAGCATCACCAGGCCTGGATTGTTCACCAGGGCGCGGGCGATGGCCACACGCTGACGTTCACCACCGGACAGTTCCGACGGTTTGTGCTCCAGACGATGGCCCAGCCCTACCCGCTCCAGCAATGCCGTCGCACGCTGACGCGCTTGCGGGATAGCCGTCTTACCGATCAACAGCGGCATGCAGACGTTTTCCAGCGCGGTGAACTCAGGCAGCAAGTGGTGGAACTGGTAAACGAAACCCAGCGACCGATTGCGCAGCAAACCGCGAGCCTTTTCGTTCAGCGCCGACAGCTCTTCACCGGCCAGCCAGACGCTGCCCTTGGTCGGTGTATCGAGGCCGCCCAACAGGTTGAGCAAGGTACTTTTGCCCGAACCCGAGGTACCGACAATCGCCACACGCTCGCCCGGATGCAGTTCGAGCTGCAGACCGGCCAGAACCTCTACCGACTCCGGCCCTTCCTCGTAGGATTTGCCCAGGTTGCGGCAGCTCAAGATTGCTTTATCACTCATGCCCAACTCACTCATAACGTAGCGCCTGCGCAGGCTGGGTGCGCGCGGCACGCCAGGCTGGATACAGGGTGGCGAGGAAACTCAGAACCAACGCGGCGGCGCAGACCATCAACACATCCTGGCTCTGCACTTGCGACGGCAGGTAATCGATGAAGTACACGTCGGCGTTGAGGAACTTGTGCCCGATCAGACCCTCGAGGGCCGAGATCGCGGCGCTGACATTCAGCGCGGCGAAGACCCCGACCACAGCGCCGATTAGCGTACCGACCACACCAATGACGGTGCCTTGCACCATGAAGATCGCCATGATCGAACCCGGTGTGGCGCCAAGGGTGCGCAGAATCGCGATGTCGCCTTTCTTGTCGTTCACCACCATCACCAGCGTGGAAATAATGTTGAACGCAGCAACGGCGACGATCAGCAACAACAGCAAACCGATCATGGCTTTTTCCATGCGGATCGCCTGATACAGATTGCCGTGGGTGCGCGTCCAGTCGCGGGCATAGAAATGGTCTTCGCCGAGTTGCTGGGCGATGCTCCACGCCACGCGTGGCGCCTGGAACAGGTCGTCGAACTTCAGGCGGATGCCCTGGACCTGATCCGGTTTCCAGCGATGCAGTTTGGCCAGATCCTGCAGATTGGTGATGCCCAGGTAGCCGTCCAGCTCACCAGCGCCAACATGGAAGATGCCGACCACAGTAAAGCGTTTCATGCGCGGGAACATCCCGGCCGGGGTCACGGTGACTTCCGGCGCCACAAAAGTCAGCTTGTCGCCGATCGCCGCACCCAACTTGGCCGCGGCCTTGTCACCGATGACGATGCCGAAACTGCCCGGCGCCAGGTCGTCGAGTTTGCCCTGCTGCATGAAGTTATCAATGATCGAGACCTGCCGTTCCAGCGCAGGATCGATGGCATTGAGCAGGACCTTGGAAACCTTGCCGTTGTTGGTCAGCAAACCCTGCATTTGGGTAAACGGCGCTACCGCGGTCACCTGCGGGTTCTGCTTGACCTTGGCGGCCAGGCTTTGCCAGTCGCTGATCGGCTCACCGGACTCGATGGTCGCATGGGGCACCATGCCCAGCACGCGGGTGCGCATCTCATGATCGAAGCCGTTCATGACCGATAGCACCACGATCATCACGACCACGCCGAGGGCGAGTCCGATCATCGAGGTCAGGGAAATGAATGACACAAAATGATTGCGACGCTTTGCACGGGTATAACGCGTGCCAATAAATACGAAGAGAGGTCTGAACATGTCGGGGCTTGTTCGGAGGGAAAAGGAACGTCCTTGTGGCGGGGGTCGATAACCAGCTTTACACTCAGACCACCGCCGCTACCATGGGTTCGCCATGTCGACATTAGATGAAGAAGATCGCCGCGAATACTACCGTATCGAGGACACGATCGCACTGGAAATTCGGCCCCTGTCCGCTCCCGAAGCCGCAGGCCAGGAAGTGTTGCAGGATGCTTCCCCACTGTTCAACTTGCTCAGCGAGCTGCACCTGAGCGAATTCGAATCACAGCATCTGTTGCGCCAGATCAGTGAGCGCGACCGGAACCTCGCCGCATTCCTGAAATCCCAGAATAAACGCATCGACTTATTGAGCCAGGTGATCGCAATCACCGTACTCGGGCAGATCGGCGAGCCGCAGCCGGTGATCATTTCCGAAGGCGGGATCGACTTTCAGCATCCGACGCCCATTACCGAGGGCACACACCTGTCGGTCAAACTGGTGCTGATGCCGCAAGCCCTCGGCCTGTTGCTGCGAGCTCGGGTTACCCATTGCGATCGCAAAGGCGACGGCTACGACGTCGGCACCGAATTCGAGTACCCGACCGATGCCCAGCGCCAATTGCTGGCGCGCTACATATTGCAGAAGCAGGCCCAGGAACGACGTCTGGCCCGCGAACAAAACGAATCAGGCATTTAATTTAAGGAAGAACCGTGACTCTCATCTACGGCCATCGCGGCGCCAAGGGCGAAGCACCGGAAAATACGCTGACCAGTTTTCAGCAATGCCTCAAGCACGGCGTGCGCCGCTGCGAACTGGACCTGCACTTGTCCATGGACGGCGAGTTGATGGTCATCCACGACCCGACACTCAAGCGCACCACCGACCGTCGCGGCAAAGTCGTCGAACACACGGCGGCCGAGCTGATCACCTACGACGCGCGCACTGGCGGCCCGGGCTGGGTCAAACCGTGCCCGATTCCAACACTGGAAGAACTGTTCGAAAAATGTGATTTCGAGCACTGGCAACTGGAAGTCAAAAGCGCTTCACGCACCCGCGCCGCGACGACGGTGCTGGCGATTCGCGAAATGGCACAGCGTTTCGGCCTGCTCGACAAGGTCACGATCACCTCGAGTTCGCGGGAAGTATTGAAAGCTGCACTGGACTTCGTGCCGGATGTGTCCCGAGGATTGGTGGCCGAGTACGCCTGGCTCGATCCGCTGAAGGTCGCGCAAAGCTATGGCTGCGAGATTCTGGCGTTGAACTGGACACTGTGTACGCCGGAACGCCTGCAGAAGGCGCAGCGTCAGGGGTTGCATGTGTCGGTATGGACAGTCAACGAGCCCGCACTAATGCGCAGACTCGCCGACTTCGGCGTTGACAGCCTGATTACAGACTTTCCCGGTTTGGCCAGCGCCACGCTCGAGAATTGCTGAAATCGGTCTCCCCGGCCGGCTCAGGCCACCGGCCGGAGCCACTCAAAAAAGCCGGTTGAGGCCATCGTACGCCGCTACCCGATAGGCTTCGGCCATGGTCGGGTAGTTGAACGTCGTGTTGACGAAGTACTTCAGCGTATTCAGTTCGCCCGGCTGGCTCATGATCGCCTGACCGATGTGAACGATCTCCGACGCCTGATAACCGAAGCAGTGAACGCCCAGCACTTCCAGGGTCTCGCGGTGGAACAGAATCTTCAGCATGCCCTGAGGCTCGCCGGCGATCTGTGCACGCGCCATGCCCTTGAAGAACGCCTTGCCGACCTCATACGGCACCTTGGCCTGAGTCAACTCCTGCTCGTTCTTGCCGATCGAGCTGATCTCCGGAATGGTGTAGATGCCGGTTGGCACGTCGTTGACGAAGCGCCAGCTATGGTTGTCAACGATGCTGCCAGCGGCCGAACGACCCTGGTCGTGAGCAGCACTGGCCAGGCTCGGCCAACCAATCACGTCACCGGCGCCGTAGATGTTCGGCTTGCAGGTACGGTAGGCCTCGTCCACTTCGATCTGGCCACGGCTGTTGACTTTCACGCCGATGTTTTCCAGGCCCAACTGATCGGTATTACCGGTACGACCGTTACACCAGAGCAAGGCGTCGGCTTTGATTTTTTTGCCGGACTTGAGGTGCAGGATCACACCGTTGTCCACGCCTTCGACGCGGTCGTAATCTTCGTTGTGGCGAACCGTGATGTTGTTGTTGCTGAAGTGATAACTCAGGGCCTGAGAAATTTCCGAGTCGAGGAAGCTCAGCAACTGACCGCGGTTATCCACCAGCTCAACCAATACACCCAGACCGCTGAAGATCGAGGCGTATTCGCAACCGATCACACCGGCGCCGTATACGATCAGCTTGCGCGGGGTGTGGCCGAGGCTGAGGATGGTGTCGCTATCGTAGATACGCGGGTGATGGAAATCGATATCCGCCGGGCGATACGGGCGCGATCCGGTGGCGATGATGATGTGCTTGGCCATCAGTTTTTCGACGACGCCGTTGGCGCAGACCACTTCAATGGTTTGCTCGTCAGCGAAGCTGCCGGTGCCGAAGAACACGTCGACGCGGTTACGGGCGTAGTAGCCGGTGCGCGATGCGACTTGTTTGGAGATGACTTTTTCGGCGCTTTTCAACACGTCCGGGAACGAGAACCAGCGTGGCTCACCAATGGCCCGAAACATCGGGTTGGTGTTGAACTGCATGATCTGCCGGACCGAGTGACGCAGTGCCTTGGACGGGATGGTGCCCAGGTGGGTACAGTTGCCGCCAACCTGGCGACGGCTATCGACCATCGCCACCTTGCGCCCTGCTTTGGCGGCGTTCATTGCCGCGCCTTCTCCCGCCGGGCCGGAACCCAGCACCACCACGTCGTAGTTGTAGACAGCCATGCATACTCCTCAGAACAGGCCGCGGCGCCCTCGGCACCTGCGGCTAAATCACGCCGATTTGCGGCGTGAAGGAACAATTTGGGGCCAGTGCAGAACCCGGACAACAGTCTATACAAGCGTCAACGCCGCGCACATTAACCCTTGGTCGCGTCGTAGGCTAGTTTTGCCTGCACTACAACGCCAGTCGTTGCTGCTTGAATCGCCGTCGTCATTCGGTTTTATCGCCACTCAGACGCTCAAAAGCCTGAGTGGTTCGCGTGACGAAACCGGCATCAGCACGAATCACAAAAAATGCACCGATATCATGCGTATCGGCATAGTCCCACCCCCTCTCAGGACCCAGAATCAGCAACAGCGTCGATAAGCCATCGGCCATTAACGCTGAAGGATGAATCACCGTGACTGACGCCAGGGTGTGAGAGACCGGCGCCCCGGTGCGGGCATCGAAGGAGTGGGAATAACGCCGACCGTCCTGCTCGAAATAGTTGCGGTAGTCGCCGGAAGTGGAAACGCCGTAGCCGTCGACGGCGATGATGCGCTCGGCCACTTGCTGGTCGTCGCGGGGTTCTTCCAGAGCGACGCGCCAGGGTGAACCGTCGAGTTTTTTGCCGGCAGCCTTGAGTTCACCGGTGGCTTCGACGAGGTAGTTGTGGATGCCCATCGCTTCGAGCGTTGCGGCAATCGTGTCGACTGCATAGCCGGCGGCGATGCTGTTGAAGTCGACTTCGACGGCCGCGTCCTTGCACAGGCGATCGCCGTCGATACGCAGGTGCTGGTAACCGACTCGCTGCCTGACTTCGGCCAGCGCCCGGGCCGAGGGGACTTTCTCATTACGAGCCTGCGGGCCGAAGCCCCAGAGGTTAAGCAACGGTTCCACCGTCAGGTCGAAGGAACCTTCGCTTTGTTGCGACAGACGCTCACCGATGCGCACCAGCTTGAGGATCGGCGCGGGCATTTTCTGACAGCGGTTGGCGGGTAGATCGTTGAAGCGTTCAATGTCGGAGTCGCTGCGGTAAGTCGACATTTGTTGATCGACCTCAGCAAAGATCTTTTCGACACGAACACGGACCTCGGCCGGGGCAGGAAGTCCGGCAAGGCGCAGGTACTTGATCGAATACGTGCTGCCCATGGTCGGGCCGCCGAAGCTTTCCATGCTGTCCCCGCTGCCACAGCCGGACAACAGGCCCATCAGGACCAGGAACAAAACCTTCCACTCGCTCGACAAATCCTGCCTCTCCTGAGCCATCACCCGACACAACGTCAAGGTCCGCCATTATGCGATAGAAATACGGGAACGGACCCATTCCCCCGGGTATTCGCGCCGGCAAGATCGCGACAATGATCACCGCACAAACAAAAACGCCCCGACCAAAGTCGGGGCGCTCTCATGTGCAGCTAACGCTTAGCGCGGGAATGCAGGCGGGTTTACACCGGCCATGTCTTCCATTACGCGAACCACCTGGCAGCTGTAACCGAATTCGTTGTCGTACCAAACGTACAGAACAACGCGGTTGTCTTGGCTGATGGTTGCTTCAGCGTCCACCACGCCTGCGTGGCGCGAGCCAACGAAGTCGGTGGAAACCACTTCCTGCGAGTTGACGTAGTCGATTTGCTTATGCAGATCGGAGTGCAGCGCCATGTAGCGCAGGTACTCGTTCATCTCTTCGCGGGTAGCGGCTTTCTCAAGGTTCAGGTTGAGAATGGCCATCGACACGTTTGGCGTCGGAACGCGGATCGCATTACCGGTCAGCTTGCCGGCCAGTTCAGGCAGCGCCTTGGCAGCAGCGGTAGCCGCACCGGTCTCGGTGATCACCATGTTCAACGCGGCGCTACGACCACGGCGATCGCCCTTGTGGAAGTTGTCGATCAGGTTCTGGTCGTTGGTGTACGAGTGAACCGTTTCAACGTGACCGTTGATGATGCCGAACTTGTCGTTGACGGCTTTGAGCACCGGCACGATAGCGTTGGTGGTGCAGGAAGCCGCCGAAACGATCTTATCATCAGCGGTGATTTCACCGTGGTTGATGCCGTGAACGATGTTCTTCAACTTGCCTTTGCCAGGCGCGGTCAGAACAACGCGATCGATGCCAGGGCAAGCCAAATGCTGGCCCAGACCGTCGGCGTCACGCCATACACCAGTGTTGTCCACCAGCAGCGCGTCTTTGATGCCGTACTGGGTGTAGTCCACTTCAGTCGGGTTTTTCGCGTAGATAACCTGGATCAGGTTGCCGTTGGCGGTGATGGTGTTGTTGGCTTCATCAATGGTGATGGTGCCATCGAACGGACCATGGACCGAGTCACGACGCAGCAGGCTGGCACGTTTGACCAGATCGTTTTCGGCGCCCTTGCGGACAACGATGGCGCGCAGACGCAGGCCGTCGCCACCACCGGTTTTCTCGATCAGGATGCGCGCCAGCAGACGGCCGATACGACCGAAGCCGTACAGAACAACGTCGGTGCCTTTGCGGGCGGAAACGTTTTGCTGACCAACGACGTCAGCCAACTCTTCACGGACAAACTGCTCGGCAGTGCGGCCGTTGCCTTCAGTCTTGAACTTGACCGCCAGCTTGCCCAGGTCTACCGAAGCGGCGCCGAGCTTGAGCTCGCTCATTGCTTTGAGCAGCGGGAATGTTTCGTGGACGGACAGTTCGCTGTCGTCGGACTGGCGATGGCGGGCAAAGCGGTGGGCTTTGAGAATCGCAATGACTGAACGATTGATCAGGCTGCGGCCATAGATCGAGCTCACCACGTTGTTATTGCGGTAGAGCTGACCGATAAGCGGAATCATCGCTTCTGCGAGTGCTTCACGGTCGATCCATTCACCAAGACACTGGTCGGGCTTCTGAGTCACGGGAACCTTCCACATGTAGGGGCAGAAAAAAGGGGCTACATTATGCCGCCGAGAGCCTCCCGTAGCAATGCGCGCCTGTCGCACGACCAGTAACAAATTCTTCTTCAAAAAAAACACGCACCGCTCAAGCCCAATGAAACCGAGGCCTGCAGCGCAGTCACTTTTTGGAAGACAACGCTGCCTTGTCTGTAACCCTCCGTAACACTCGGTCGTTTTGCCACTACATATTCAGTCATTTTTACTAAAAAACGGGCCGATTTTGTCTTTACCACTACATTTCGCCCAACCTGAGTAATAGACACAGTCTGCAACTGACAGGCGGCACCCGGGACCGTTACAATTACCGACTTTGTCGCAACGCTTGGAGCTCAACCTTCCGTGCCCGTTCTGCGTCTACCGCTTCTCCCTGCCGCGGCAGGTAAACAGCACTGGGGCAACCTGCCCGGTGCCGCCCTGAGCCTGGCCATTGCCGAGGCCGCCAGCGCTGCCAAGCGCTTCACCCTGCTGCTGACTGCCGACAGCCAAAGTGCCGAACGGCTGGAACAGGAGCTGAGTTTCTTCGCCTCGGATTTGCCGGTGTTGCATTTCCCGGACTGGGAAACCCTGCCCTACGATCTGTTTTCGCCGCACCAGGACATTATTTCCCAGCGAATCTCCGCGCTGTATCGATTGCCGGAGCTGAGTCATGGCGTTTTGGTCGTGCCGATCACCACCGCCCTGCATCGTCTGGCGCCGACCAAGTTCCTGCTCGGCAGCAGCCTGGTGCTGGACATCGGCCAGAAGCTCGATGTCGAGCAAATGCGCACCCGGCTTGAGGCCAGCGGCTATCGCTACGTCGATACCGTCTACGAGCACGGCGAATTTACCGTCCGCGGCTCGCTGATTGATCTGTTCCCGATGGGCAGCAAATTACCTTTCCGCATCGACCTGCTCGACGACGAAATCGAGACCCTTCGTACATTCGATCCGGAAAACCAGCGCTCCATCGACAAAGTGAAAACGGTTCGCCTCCTGCCTGCGAGAGAGTTTCCGCTCCAAAAAGATGCGGTCACCCGCTTCAAGGCGCGCTTCCGTGAGCGTTTCGATGTCGACTTCCGTCGCTGCCCGATCTTTCAGGATTTGAGCAGCGGGATTACACCGGCCGGTATCGAGTACTACCTGCCGCTGTTCTTCGATGAAACCTCCACGCTGTTCGACTACCTGCCACAGGACACGCAAGTGTTTTCCTTGCCGGGCATCGAGCAGGCGGCGGAGAACTTCTGGAACGACGTGCGCAATCGCTATGAAGAGCGTCGCGTCGATCCGGCCCGTCCTTTATTGCCGCCGGCGGAACTGTTCCTGCCAGTGGAAGATTGCTTCGCTCGACTGAAGAACTGGCCGCGCGTGGTCGCCAGCCAACAAGACGTTGAAACCGGCGTTGGCCGCGAGCGCTTCCCCGCTCGGGAGCTGCCGAACCTGGCCATCGAAGCCAAGGCCACCCAGCCGTTGGCGGCGCTGGCGGGCTTCCTCGACGAGTTTCCCGGTCGAGTGCTGTTTACCGCCGAGTCCGCGGGCCGCCGCGAAGTGTTGCTGGAGTTGCTGGAACGCCTGAAGCTGCGACCGAAAACCGTCGACAGCTGGCCGGACTTCGTCGCAAGCAAAGAGCGCCTGGCGATCACCATCGCGCCGCTCGACGAAGGCCTGGTGCTTGACGACCCGGCCTTGGCCCTGGTCGCCGAAAGCCCGTTATTCGGCCAGCGCGTGATGCAGCGCCGTCGCCGTGAGAAACGCGCCGACGCCAACAACGATGCCGTGATCAAAAACCTCACCGAGTTGCGCGAAGGCGCGCCGGTAGTGCATATCGATCACGGCGTCGGTCGCTATCTCGGGCTGACGATTCTGGAAATTGATAGTCAGGCCGCCGAATTCCTGACCCTCGAATACGCCGCAAACGCCAAGCTTTACGTGCCGGTGGCCAACCTGCATCTGATCGCCCGTTACACCGGCAGCGACGATGCCCTGGCCCCGCTGCACCGTCTCGGCTCCGAGACCTGGCAGAAAGCCAAACGCAAAGCTGCCGAACAAGTACGCGATGTAGCCGCCGAGTTGCTCGACATCTATGCCCGCCGCGCCGCTCGCGAAGGTCATGCGTTCGCCGACCCGAAAGCCGATTACGCGACCTTCAGCGCTGGCTTCCCGTTCGAAGAAACCCCGGACCAGCAAACCACCATCGAAGCGGTGCGCGCCGACATGCTCGCGCCGAAACCGATGGACCGCCTGGTCTGCGGCGACGTCGGTTTCGGCAAGACTGAAGTGGCGATGCGGGCCGCGTTCATTGCGGTACACGGCGGTCGTCAAGTGGCAATTCTGGTGCCGACCACCCTGCTCGCCCAACAGCACTACAACAGCTTCCGCGACCGCTTCGCCGACTGGCCGGTGAGCGTGGAAGTGATGAGCCGGTTCAAGTCCGCCAAGGAAGTGAATGCCGCCATCGCCGACCTGGCTGAAGGCAAGATCGATATCGTTATCGGTACCCACAAACTGCTGTCCGACGATGTGAAGATCAAAAACCTGGGGCTGGTGATCATTGACGAAGAGCACCGTTTCGGTGTCCGCCAGAAGGAACAGCTCAAGGCCCTGCGCAGTGAAGTCGACATCCTCACCCTGACCGCCACGCCGATTCCGCGCACGCTGAACATGGCGGTGTCAGGCATGCGCGATCTGTCGATCATTGCTACGCCGCCGGCGCGTCGCCTGTCGGTACGGACTTTCGTCATGGAGCAGAACAAGAGCACGATCAAAGAGGCTCTGCTCCGTGAGCTGTTGCGTGGCGGTCAGGTCTATTACCTGCACAACGATGTGAAGACCATCGAGAAATGCGCCGCCGACCTCGCCGAACTGGTGCCGGAAGCGCGGATTGGCATCGGCCACGGGCAGATGCGCGAACGCGATCTCGAACAAGTGATGAGCGACTTCTACCACAAGCGCTTCAACGTGCTGATTGCCTCGACCATCATCGAGACCGGCATTGACGTGCCGAGTGCCAACACCATCATCATCGAGCGTGCCGACAAGTTCGGCCTGGCGCAGTTGCACCAGTTGCGCGGCCGGGTCGGTCGCAGTCACCACCAGGCTTATGCTTATTTGCTGACGCCGCCGCGTCAGCAAATCACGCCTGACGCCGAAAAACGTCTGGAAGCGATCGCCAATACACAGGACCTCGGCGCAGGCTTCGTGCTCGCCACCAACGACCTGGAAATCCGCGGCGCCGGCGAACTGCTCGGCGACGGGCAGAGCGGACAGATCCAGGCCGTCGGTTTCACGCTGTACATGGAAATGCTCGAGCGCGCGGTGAAGTCGATCCGCAAGGGCGAACAACCGAACCTCGATCAGCCGCTCGGCGGTGGCCCGGAAGTCAATCTGCGCGTACCGGCGTTGATTCCCGAGGACTACCTGCCGGACGTACATGCCCGACTGATTCTCTATAAACGCATTGCCTCCGCCACCGACGAGGAAGGCCTCAAGGACTTGCAGGTGGAGATGATCGATCGTTTCGGTCTGCTACCGGAACCGACCAAGAACCTGATGCGCATTACTGCGCTGAAATTGCAGGCCGAGCTACTGGGTATCAAGAAAGTCGACGGCGGCCCGCAAGGTGGCCGAATCGAGTTCGCGGCGCAAACCCCGGTCGACCCGCTGACGCTGATCAAGCTGATCCAGAGCCAGCCCAAACGCTACAAATTTGAAGGCGCCACGATGTTTAAATTCCAGGTGCCGATGGAGCGCCCCGAAGAGCGCTTTAATACTGTAGAGGCGCTGTTTGAGCACCTCATTCCGAAAACTGCTTGAAGGACGCCGCATGCGCCTGTTTCGCTTACCGACCTTGTTGACAATGCTCATAACAGCGCTGGTCGCCCCTACGGCATTTGCCGATGACTTGTATCAGATTGAAATGATTCTGGTCCGCCAAAACGCCGTGCCCGCTATCGTCAGCCGCGCCGCGCCGGAAGACTGGGCTGCCGGAGCTCAGCCCATAAGCCCCGACAGCCTGCGGACACCGAGTCTCAATGGCGAAGTAGAAAAACTCACCGCCAGCAATGAATACACGGTATTGCTGCATAAGGCCTGGCAACAGACGCTCGGCGAAGAAGCCAGCAACGTCGCGATCAGCGAAGGCAAAGAACAGTTCGGCCAGTTCCCGATCGAGGGCACGTTGAGCCTGAAACTGGGACGTTTCACTGATGTGGACGCGGATCTCTGGGTTAACCAGATCGACGCCAACGGCATGATCACCGCCAGCGAACACATGAAGCAGGAAAGCCACACCAAGAACGGCCAGCTGAACTTCCTCGACAACGGCCACTTGGGCATGTTGATCAAGATCACCTCGCTCACCGTACCTGCGCCTCGGCCAGTCCCCGATGAAATTCCGGACTGATTGAGTCCTTATGCCTGCGATCCTGAGCAAACCCCTGGCACCTTCCTGGGTCAGCCGATTCAAGGAACAGAGCCTGGAGCGTGGTCGTCGCTACGCGTTGGAGAACCGCGTCAGGATCGTCGAGGCCGGCGACGCCACGATCATTGCCGCCTGCGAGGGCTCTGGCGGTAACGTTTATCGTCAGACTATTCGCCTGCGCGAGTCAGCCAAAGCCACGCTGTTGATGATCGATGCCACCTGCACTTGCCCGGTCCACAGTAACTGCAAACACTGTGCGGCGGTGCTACTGAAAGTGCAGGAAACCCTCGCCTATCCCGCTGCGGCGCAAGACGCCGAGCTACTCGAGAAACTTCAAGCCGTATTGGAAAACCGCAGCCCGAAGGCGCCGCCGCAAGTGCTGGTGGATAACGTGCAACCGATGCCGCGCCTTTGGCTGGCGAGCATTGAGTTCAGCGCCTTCGAACCGCGCAACGGCAAGATGCAACGTTATATTCAGCATCGCGCGGCGTTGTCTTTCAGCTATCTGGATGAATACGTTTCCGGGCAGAAGAACACCGACATTCTGATTCGTCAGGAGACGCAAACGTTACGGATAAAACGCCACCCGGAAGTTGAACAGACCTACAGGGAGCAGTTGCGAATCCTCGGCTTCAAAATTGCCACCCGGCAAAGCAAGGCCTTGCCGGAAAGTGCCGGCGAACTTTTCGAGATGGTCAACGACAGTGCCTGGCTAACCTTCACCCTCAATGAACTGCCGAAGCTGCGCGCCCTGGGTTGGGAGTTGCAGATCGACGAAGACTTCGGTTTCGACCTGACTGCCGTGGACGATTGGTACGCCACCGTAGAACAGGCACCGGAGCGCGACTGGTTCGATCTGGAACTGGGAATCATCGTCAACGGCGAGCGGCTGAGTCTGCTGCCGATCCTGCTGAACCTGATGCGCTCTCACACCGAGATCCTCAACCCGGAACGCCTTGCACGACGTCGCGACGACGAGTTGATCCTGGTGAACATTCCCAATCGCCCGAACTCCGAGTACGGCCCGCTGCAAGTCGCCCTGCCCTTCGGCCGATTGAAACCGGTACTGGCGACCCTCGGCGAGTTCTACCTGCAAGGGCCCGGCGAAACGACGCTGCGCCTGAGCAAAGCCGATGCCACGCGACTGAATCCGCTGGAAGACCTGCCGTTGCTCTGGGAGGGTGGCGAGCAAATTCGCACCTTCGCCCAGCGGCTGCGGGATATCAAGGACCTCACCGCGACCGCCCCGGAAGGCTTGAACGCGACCTTGCGCCCCTATCAACTGGAAGGCTTGAGCTGGATGCAGTCGTTGCGGCAACTGGAAGTCGGCGGGATTCTCGCGGACGACATGGGTCTGGGCAAAACCCTACAGACCCTGGCGCACATTCTCAGTGAGAAAAATGCCGGACGCCTCGATCGGCCGTGCATGGTGGTGATGCCCACCAGCCTGATCCCCAACTGGCTGGATGAAGCGGCGCACTTCACGCCGCAACTCAAAGTGCTGGCGCTGTACGGTGCCAGTCGCAAAAAGCATTTCGACACGCTGGCCGATTACGACCTGATCCTGACCACCTATGCGCTACTGCCCAAGGACGTCGAACGCCTCGCCGCGCAGCCTTTTCACGTGTTGGTTCTGGACGAGGCGCAATACATCAAGAACCCCAACAGCAAGGCCGCCCACGCTGCCCGCGAATTGAATGCCCGCCAGCGCCTGTGCCTGAGCGGCACGCCGCTGGAAAACCACCTGGGTGAACTGTGGTCGCTGTTTCACTTCCTCTTGCCTGGCTGGCTCGGCGACGTGAAAAGCTTCAACCGCGATTACCGCGTGCCGATCGAAAAGCGCGCCAGCGAAGTGCGACTTCAGCACCTCAACGGCCGGATAAAACCGTTCCTGCTGCGTCGAACCAAGGAACAAGTGGCGACCGAGTTGCCGCCGAAAACCGAAATCATCCATTGGGTCGAGCTCAACGAAGCCCAGCGCGACGTGTACGAAACCATGCGCCTGGCGATGGACAAGAAAGTCCGCGACGAGATCACCCGCAAGGGCGTGGCGCGCAGCCAAATCATCATTCTTGAAGCGCTGCTGAAACTGCGTCAGGTGTGCTGCGATTTGCGCCTGGTCAACGATGCCGCCCTGCCCCCCACTCGCGGCAGCACGTCGGGCAAGCTCGACAGCCTGATGGAAATGCTTGAGGAATTGTTCGATGAAGGTCGGCGGATTCTGCTGTTCTCGCAGTTCACTTCAATGCTGTCGTTGATTGAAGACGAGCTGAAAAAACGCGGAGTCGATTATGCGCTGCTGACCGGGCAGACCCGCGACCGTCGCGCACCAGTCAAAGACTTCCAGAGCGGCAAGCGTCAGATCTTTCTCATCAGCCTGAAGGCGGGTGGCGTCGGCCTGAACCTGACCGAAGCCGACACGGTGATTCACTATGATCCGTGGTGGAATCCAGCGACGGAAAATCAGGCCACTGACCGGGCTTATCGCATCGGCCAGGAGAAACCGGTGTTCGTCTACAAGATGATTGCCAGGGGCACGGTGGAAGAGAAGATTCAGCATCTACAGAAGGAAAAGTCCGACTTGGTGGCTGGCGTGCTGGATGGGCGCAAGACCGGCGACTGGAAGTTACAGAGTGATGACATTGAAGCGTTGTTTGCACCGTTGCCGGATAAGCTGGAAAAATAGCGGCGACTATTAAATCGTCATCGCGAGCAAGCCTGCTCGCGATGGGGCCAAACCGCTGTGACGACTGCTCAACCTCTAAGCACCCGAGCCAACGTCGATTTCACCTTGCCCATCCCGTCATGCAGCGCTTGCTCGATCTCGGCCATGGTAATCACGGCCGTCGACTTGCCCGCTGCCGGGTTTACTATCAGCGCCAGACAGGCGTAATCCAGTTCCAGTTCACGAGCCAATGCCGCTTCCGGCATTCCAGTCATGCCGACGATGTCGCATCCGTCACGCTCCAGTCTGGCGATTTCAGCGACGGTTTCCAGACGTGGTCCTTGAGTGCAGGCGTACACGCCTTGACTGCTGTAGCCAACCCCTTCGGCCGCCAGCGCCGCAATCAATTGCTGACGCAGTGACTCGCTGTAGGGATAGCTGAAGTCGATGTGTGTGACCTGCTGCAGATCATCGGCGAAATAGGTGTGTTCGCGACCGCTGGTATAGTCGATGAGCTGATGCGGCACGCAGAAATGTCCGGTACCCATCGCGCAATGAATCCCACCCACGGCGTTGACCGCCAGAATCGCTTCGGCGCCAGCCTGTTTCAGCGCCCAGAGGTTGGCGCGGTAGTTCACCTGGTGCGGTGGAAAGCGGTGAGGATGACCGTGGCGTGCGAGAAACAGCACTTCCCTGCCGGCGTACTCGCCGATCTGCACTTCAGCCGAAGGCACGCCATACGGCGTGTCCACCGCCAGTGACTGACGAATGCTCAGGCCTTCGAGTTGAGTCAGGCCGGTGCCGCCAATAATCGCGTAAACAGTCATAACAAAAAGGCCCTAATCAATCAGTTGAGCTTCTTTGAGCGCGCCGACGGCTATCAGCCAGCGCGGGTCTTGACGGTATTCAGTGTTGGCGTACGACTGGCCGCGCATCCGCGCAATGCGCTCGGACGGCTTGACCTTCAGACGCTGGGCGGCGCACAGGGCCAATTCCGCGGCCGCGCGATCGTTGCACACCAGGCCCATGTCACAACCGGCCGTCAGCGCCGCTTCAATACGGCTGGCAGCATCGCCGACCACGTGGGCGCCGGCCATGGACAGGTCGTCGCTGAAGATCACGCCGTCAAATTGCAGTTCGCCACGCAGGATGTCCTGCAACCAGCGGCGAGAGAAGCCGGCGGGCCGGGAGTCGACTTGCGGATAGATAACGTGAGCAGGCATGACCGCAGCCAATTGCTTGCTCAGCCGGGCGAACGGCACCAGGTCACTGGCGCGAACTTCGTCGAGGCTGCGCTCATCAACAGGGATCGCAACATGGGAATCGGCCTCGGCCCAGCCGTGACCGGGAAAGTGCTTGCCGGTGGCGGCCATGCCGGCGCTGTTCATGCCGCGAATGAAGGCTCCCGCCAGCCATGCTGCACGCTCTGGATCACCTTCGAATGAACGACTGCCCACTACGGCACTGCGCTGAAAATCGAGGTCCAGCACCGGAGCGAAACTCAGATCGAGGCCGACAGCCAGCACTTCAGTCGCCATGATCCAGCCGCACTGCTCGGCGAGGTACTCGGCATTCGGATTGTCAGCGATGGCGCGCATGGCTGGCAGTCGCACGAAACCCTGACGCAAACGCTGAACCCGGCCGCCCTCCTGGTCGACTGCCAGCAGCAGATCGGGGCGAATGGCGCGGATTGAGGCGCTCAACTCGCGCACTTGCCGCGGGTGTTCGATATTGCGCGCGAAAATGATCAGGCCGCCCACTTCGGGTTGGCGCAACAATTGGCGATCTTCAGCCGTCAGCCAGGTACCGGCGACGTCCACCATCAACGAGCCTTGCAGGCCAGCAGTCATAGAGATTCCTTGATAACGATAAACCCGGCTCGCACGCAATCGCGGCCTAGGGCAATGCCCGACAGGTCGGCGATACGAATGGGGAGCGGTTTCAGAGCGAGAGTCGGCATGGGCGGCTAGCTTAGCGGATGTCAGCTGCCGCGCCCACCCGTGCGCGGTTAAACCTTGGCGGCAACCGGGGTTGATTTGCTGCGCGGACGCAACTGAGCGGTGGCCATGGCCACGTCGGTCACACCGGTTTCGGCGCGCATGCCCGCCGCCAGGAACGGCACCATCAGACGCATTACTTGCTCAATGGAGGTGTTGACACCGAAGTCGGTCTCGGCAATTGCGCGCAGGGCTTTGATACCGGACATGCTGAACGCGGCGGCGCCGAGCATGAAGTGCACACGCCAGAACAGCTCAATCGGTGGAATGCGCGGCGCGGCTTCGTTGACCAACATCATGTAACGGCGAAACACCTTGCCGTACATATCCTCCAGATAACGCCGCAAGTGCCCTTGGCTCTGACTGAAAGCCAGACCCAGCAAACGCATGAAAATCGACAGATCGTTACCGCTGCGTGGTTGCACCACCAGGGCTTGCTCGACGAGGATTTCCAGCAGCTCTTCAAGCGTCGGCTTGTTCTCCGGCTTGGCTTGACGCCGCTCCAGCTCTTTATCAAGGCTTAAGCAGAACGGCCCGAGAAAGCGCGAAAAAACTGCCTGAATAAGCGCCTTCTTCGAACCGAAGTGATAGTTCACCGCCGCCAGATTGACACCGGCCTTGCTGGTGATCAGACGCAATGAGGTTTCAGCAAAACCTTTTTCCGCGAACAATTGCTCGGCAGCATCAAGAATGCGTTCAACGGTTTCCGACTGGGCCATGACTACTCCGCCTGACAAACACTTGTTTGAAACATACGTTTCAGCCCAGGCCTTGTCAAGCCTGACGGTTCGTTTTGGGAATGGTCGGTCACCTATTTAACCATACAACTCTCAAGCTTGAATCAGCGGGCTCATGGGCCGTCTGGCGGTCAGCAAAAAAAGGGGCATTGCCAAGACCGTTCCACTGTATATAATCCCAGTCACTGTATAAAAAGACAGAGCGATCAATATGCTAAAGCTGACGCCACGCCAAGCAGAGATTCTGGCCTTCATCAAACGTTGCCTCGAAGACAACGGCTACCCGCCCACCCGCGCGGAAATCGCTCAGGAACTGGGTTTCAAGTCGCCCAATGCGGCGGAAGAACACCTCAAGGCGCTGGCCCGCAAGGGTGCGATCGAGATGACTCCCGGTGCTTCCCGTGGTATTCGCATCCCCGGCTTCGAAGCCAAGGCCGACGAGTCCACCCTGCCGATCATTGGCCGAGTGGCTGCCGGTGCCCCGATCCTCGCCCAGCAACACATCGAAGAGTCCTGCAACATCAATCCGTCGTTCTTCCATCCTCGCGCCGACTATCTACTTCGGGTGCATGGCATGAGCATGAAGGATGTGGGCATTTTCGACGGTGACCTGCTGGCAGTGCACACCACCCGCGAAGCCCGCAACGGCCAGATCGTAGTAGCACGAATCGGCGACGAAGTGACCGTCAAACGCTTCAAGCGCGATGGCAGCAAAGTCTGGTTGATTGCCGAAAACCCTGAATTTGCCCCTATCGAAGTGAACCTGAAAGATCAGGACCTGGTGATCGAAGGCTTGAGTGTCGGCGTCATTCGCCGCTAAAGGAGGCTTTATGCAGTTCCAACACACATCACAGCAAGCCCAACTGCCGTTGTTCGAGGCTTTCATGGTGCAGCCATTGGCGCCGATCCTGAAAGACGTGGTCGAGTCACCCTGGAGCACCGAGCCCGAAGTCTTCAGCGAGCTGTCGCTGCGTGGTGCAACCGGGAACTGCCTGAATCTTCTTGCGCCGATTCTCAGGGAACTGAGCCAGGACCAGGACGCGCGCTGGCTGACGCTAATTGCTCCGCCCGCCAGCCTGACCCAGGCCTGGTTGCGGGACGCCGGCCTTAACCGCGAACGCATCCTGCTGCTGCAACCGCGCGGCACTCAGAGCGCTCAGCAGTTGACCTGCGAGGCCTTGCGCCTGGGCCGCAGCCACACAGTGGTCAGTTGGCTCAACCCATTGGGCACAACTTCACGGCAACAGTTGATCAGCGCCGCCCGGATCGGGGACGCACAAAGCCTGAATATTCGACTGGGTTAACTGACAAATAATGCACGCGCTGAACAGCGCGGGGCTTCTCCAAGGATAGAGAAGCCAACCTGCAGCGATATCAGCAAAAAACCGACGGGCGGGATCAATGAAGAACCCGAGGCCCCTCATCCGTACTGAATTCGCCTTCAACCAAGCGTCCGGCCATCTGAACGCCGACGCTCAACATCGCCTTGGCGACTTCTACGTGCTGGCCCTGCAGGAACGCTTTGGCATCCTCGGAGAAATCCAAAGTAACCAGAGAACCCTCGTCCTCAGCCCTGCGCAGCTCGATACGGCCGTCTGGTAACTCGACAATTTCTAGAAAGGACGTTGGCATAAAGGTTTGTTCTCCACGAAAGGCGGGGATTATATAGGCATCGGCCAGGCTTCGCTCGGGATCTTGAGGAGCGGTAATCAGCCCGCCGTTACGAAAAAGCCATTTTGCGGGCATTCCAGACCGACCGAGCCTGTGGCGCTCCACCTGTCAAAAGTTCGGCTTGTACTCAAAAGCTACGGAAGCCTGGGCGTCGGAAATGGAATAATTACCGACTTTTTGTTGAGGCTGTCATTAACAAGGGAGTTACCGCCCGCCCCATCTGACACGGTGGCCTTGTAACTTTCGCGATCGACATACTGCAAGTGCTGGTAAGTGAAGGGCAATTCATGAACCGCGCCAAGGTAGGCACCTTGAACCGATTTCAAAATCTGTCGGCTGTAGGATCCTCAATGGAAGTCCTTGAACTCCTCGCCCAAACTCTCCAGCACTTGCACATCCGGGTTGAACGACTCCTTTAACCCATGGGTGAGCAATGAAGATTTATGGGGGATTTTCCTGGAGAGTGCGTCGGTCACACCGGACCTGTGATCCATCACAAGCCAGCCACCCAATAGAAAAGCGATGCCCAGCACGACAAAAGGTACGAAAACAACGGTGGCGGCAATCAATCCCAAACCGATATTACGAAATAACCTGGGCGTGGCGTTATCGAACTCCAACGGCCCACCCAACGCCCTGAGTTGCTTTATCACCTCGAGCAGTTAAACAACTGTCGCAGTTTTTTGTTATGCAGAATGGAAGACATGCTCCATCCCTGAAGAGATCAACGTAACGCAGTGTCCGATGTGATTATGTGCTCAGCACTCGTTCAGGCCTTCGCGAAATCGAATCGCCAGTCCCTTGAGGTTCTGACGCCAGCTCTCCAGTTCCTCCCGGTTCAGCTCTTGAGGAGCCTCTTCTTCATCCAGGTTAACGGCCATGATCAGCGGCTGCGTCACGTCACCCTTAGGTTTGTGAGGCGCTCGTGGCGGCTGAAACAGCGCTGCATGGGCTGCCAGCAGTTTGGCCAGCCAGGTTTCCGGATTATTGGCCAACTCGACCATCTCGGCCATTTCCGGAATCGCGATGGCTTCAAGTACTTCGCGAGTCAGCAGCAACTCGGCCCGAGGCGCATTGGCCTGAGGCAAGCGATAGAAACCGGCAATTTCATGGCACAGTCCCAGCAACGCACCGTACAAGTGAAACAGGGCCGACTCACGTCCGGCCTGGATCAGCGCCAGGGCGTTCATCGCCCGCCCCTCTTCGGCTCTGGCGAGCGCTTCCAGCGACAGGCCAGCGAAGTATATTTTCTGGTTGGTACGGGTATAGAGTTCGTGGGCCATGACGGCAGCCTCCACAACGAAATAATGGCTTCACACAGATCAGACAGTGTCGTGGATCAGCTCCGCTTCCCGCAAGCACAAAACAAAAAGGCCGCATGAAAACCCGAGGGTTGTCATGCGGCCTTTTCAGTACAGCTCCGGTTAAGCCTTAGCGGTCTTCGCCGGGCGCTTGTCTTCAACCGTCCACTTGCCGCCGTCGTAGTACGCCTTCCAGCCAGTTGGCTTACCGTCGACTTCAGTCTGTACGTACTGCTCTTTGGTTTTACGGCTGTAACGGATCACAGCAGGCAGGCCGTCCGGATCTTTCTTCGGTGCTTCGCACAGGAAGTGGTACTTCGGATCGATCTCATCCTTGTGCGGCACAATTTCCATCACCAGCGGAGCACGCGTCTCGCGGTTTTTCGGGAATTGACTGGCCGCCAGGAACAGGCCGGAAGCACCGTCGCGCAGGATGTAAGTGTCATTGACCTTTTCGCATTTCAGCTCAGGCATCTTCACCGGATCCATCTTCGGCGGTGCGGCATCACCGCTTTTCAGCAATTTGCGGGTGTTCTTGCACGTCGCGTTGGTGCAACCGAAGAACTTGCCAAAACGGCCAGTCTTGAGTTGCATCTCGCTGCCGCACTTGTCGCATTCCAGGCTTGGACCTTCGTAGCCTTTGATGCGATAAGTGCCCTCTTCGATTTCGTAGCCAGAGCAATCCGGGTTGTTACCGCAGATGTGCAGCTTGCGCTTCTCATCCAGCAGGTAAGCGTCCATCGCTGTGCTGCAGATCGGGCAGCGGTGCTTGCCACGCAGAACCAGCGACTCCGACTCACCCTCGTCGTCCGCCGCGATTTCGTCGCCCGGCACCAGGTTGACAGTGGCCTTGCAGCGCTCTTTCGGCGGCAGGCTGTAGCCCGAGCAACCAAGGAACACGCCAGTCGATGCAGTACGAATCTGCATCGGACGCCCGCACAATACGCACGGAATGTCAGTCATCACTGGTTGGTTGGCACGCATGCCGCCTTCGGCGCTTTCGGCTACTTCGAGCTTCTTCTTGAAGTCGCCGTAGAACTCGTCGAGCACGTTCTTCCAGTCACGCTCACCTTGGGCCACGTCATCGAGGTTCTCTTCCATGCCGGCGGTGAAGCCGTAGTCCATGAGATTGGAGAAACTCTCGGCCAAGCGCTCGGTAACGATGTCGCCCATCTTTTCCGAGTAGAAACGACGGTTGTGCAGCGCTACGTAGCCACGATCCTGGATGGTCGAAATGATCGCCGCGTAGGTCGAAGGACGACCGATGCCGCGTTTTTCCATTTCTTTAACCAGGCTCGCTTCCGAGTAACGCGCTGGCGGCTTGGTGAAGTGCTGGGTCGGATCAAGCTTGATCAGCTTCATCGCGTCGCCCTGAGCCATGTCCGGCAACACGTCGTCATCACCAGGCTTGGCAATTTGCGGCATGACGCGGGTGTAACCGTCGAACTTCAGGATGCGCCCTTTGGCGCGCAACTCGAAGTCGCTGGCACCGACGGTGACAGTGGTCGACAGGTATTGGGCCGGCAGCATCTGGCAGGCGAGGAACTGGCGCCAGATCAGCTCGTAAAGCCGCTCTGCGTCACGCTCCATGCCCGACAATTTACTTGGCTCGGTATTGGCATCGGAGGGACGAATCGCTTCGTGAGCCTCTTGTGCGCCTTCCTTGCTGCTGTAGACATTCGGGGCTTCCGGCAGGTACTGCTTGCCGAACTCGCCTTCAATATAAGTACGCGCCATCGTCACGGCATCGACCGAGAGGTTGGTGGAATCGGTACGCATGTAAGTGATGTAGCCGGCTTCGTACAGACGCTGAGCCATCATCATGGTTTTCTTCACGCCGAAGCCCAGGCGATTACTCGCAGCCTGTTGCAGGGTGGACGTGATGAAAGGTGCCGACGGCTTGCTGCTGGTCGGCTTGTCTTCGCGCTTGACGATGCTGTAGCTGGAAGCCTTGAGCTTCTCCAACGCGGCCATGGCCTGAGCTTCATTGAGCGGCTTGAAGGCTTCGCCTTTCTCGCGAGCCACGTCAAAGCGCACGGTTGCGCCCTTGGCGGTGCCCAGGTCGGCGTGAACTTCCCAGTACTCTTCCGGGTTGAACGCGCGGATTTCACGCTCACGCTCAACGACCAGCTTCACGGCAACCGATTGCACGCGACCAGCGGACAGGCCACGAGCGACCTTGGCCCACAGCAGGGGGGAAACCATGTAACCCACCACGCGGTCGAGGAAACGACGCGCTTGTTGTGCGTTTACACGATCAATGTCCAGCTCGCCCGGTTTGGAGAAGGCTTCCTGAATCGCCTTCTTGGTGATTTCGTTGAACACCACGCGCTTGTAGCGGCTGTCATCACCACCGATGGCTTCGCGCAGGTGCCAGGCAATGGCTTCCCCCTCGCGATCCAAGTCGGTTGCGAGATAGATGGTGTCAGCATCCTTGGCGAGCCGGCGCAGCTCTTCGATGACCTTTTCTTTGCCTGGGAGGATCTCGTACTTGGCTTTCCAGCCATGATCGGGATCGACACCCATGCGCGAGACCAACTGCTTGCGCGCTTTCTCTTTCGGCGTGAGCACCGGACCTTCACCCGCGGCGGCCTTGCCGCGCTTGGCGGCTGGCTCTTTGCTGGCGCTAGCCGAACCGCTGGTGGGCAGGTCTCGGATATGGCCGATACTCGACTTCACCACGTATTGGTTACCCAGATACTTGTTGATGGTCTTGGCCTTAGCCGGGGATTCCACAATGACCAGCGATTTGCCCATGGATCAGAAAATTCCTGAATTCTAGAAGTGAAAGGCGGTTGGCGCCTGACGCGGCACCGCTATATATAGTGGCTACAAGGTGAGGTCAAGCGCAGGCTCTTGCCCGCACTCAGCTTATGGCTTGGAAAAAAGGCTCGGTTCGGCTTGCACCAAAGCAAAGCGTGGCACCTGTTCGCCGTCAACCTCGACCGACTCCAGGAACATGCTCAAGGGACGCACCCAAAAGCCGTAATCGCCATACAGGGCTTGGTAGAAGACCACTTCTTCTTCGGTTTCCGAATGCCGCGCAATACTGAATACACGGTACTGCGGACCTTTGTAATGTTGGTAGAGCCCAAGTTGTATCGGCATGGTTTGGCCCTCGCTCAAATCTTTTAAAAATAAAAACAAAAAATAAATTCAGAAAAACAAAAACCGGGGCACTTGGCCCCGGCTTCCGTCAACGGAACGCTTAAATGCGTTCGAAGACGGTGGAGATGCCTTGGCCGAGACCAATGCACATGGTAGCTACCCCGAAGGTGCCGCCATTTTGCTTCATCACGTTCAACAGAGTGCCGGAGATACGTGCACCGGAGCAACCAAATGGGTGACCCAGGGCAATCGCACCGCCATGCAGGTTAACCTTCTCGTTCATCTTGTCGAGTACTTTCAAATCTTTCAGCACTGGCAGGGCCTGTGCGGCGAAAGCTTCGTTGAGCTCGAAGAAGTCGATATCGTTAATGCCAAGGCCCGCGCGCTTCAAAGCTTTTTGTGTCGCCGGTACTGGACCATAGCCCATGATTGCCGGGTCTACACCTGCCACCGCCATCGAACGAATCACCGCCATAGGCTGAATGCCCAGGTCCTGTGCACGCTGCGCCGACATCACGATCATGCACGAAGCACCATCGGTGATTTGCGACGACGTACCGGCTGTCACGGTACCGCCCTTAGGGTTAAACGCTGGCTTCAGAGCCGCCAGGCTTTCCAGGGTGGTTTCCGGACGAATGGTTTCGTCATAGTCGAACAATTTCAGGAAACCGTTCTCGTCGTAGCCCTGCATCGGGATGATTTCGTCTTTGAACTTGCCTTCCAGCGTCGCTTTATGGGCGAGCTGGTGGGAGCGCACGCCGAAAGCGTCCTGTTGTTCGCGAGTAATGCCGTGCATTTTACCCAGCATTTCAGCGGTCAAACCCATCATGCCCGAGGCTTTCGCCGCGTACAGGGACATGTGCGGGTTCGGATCAACACCGTGCATCATGCTGACGTGACCCATATGCTCGACGCCGCCCACCACGAACACGTCACCGTTGCCGGTCATGATCGCTTGCGCAGCAGTGTGCAGAGCGCTCATCGACGAACCACACAGACGGCTGACGGTCTGGCCGGCAGCGGTGTGCGGGATCTGAGTCATCAGGGACGCCATGCGGGCGATGTTCCAGCCCTGCTCCAGGGTCTGGTTCACACAGCCCCAGATCACGTCTTCGACTTCGCTCGGATCAACCTTCACGTTGCGTTCCAGCAACTTGCTGATCAGGTGCGCCGACATGTCTTCAGCACGGGTATTGCGGTGCATGCCGCCTTTGGAGCGGCCCATCGGAGTACGACCGAAGTCGACAATCACGACGTCTCTAGGATTCAAGCTCATATATTCACTCTCACTCTAGTTGGGGGCGCTTAACCGAAGAACCGCTGGCCGGTTTTGGCCATTTCGCGCAGTTTTGCGGTCGGGTGGTACAGCGCGCCCAAATCAGCGTACTGGTCAGCCAGGGCAACGAACTCTGCAACACCGATCGAATCGATGTAGCGCAGCGCACCGCCACGGAATGGAGGGAAACCAATACCGTAGACCAGACCCATGTCAGCTTCGGCAGCGGTTTCGACAATGCCGTCTTCCAGGCAGCGCACGGTTTCCAGGCACAGCGGGATCATCAGCCAGTTGATGATGTCTTCGTCAGTGACTTCGCGCTGCTCGTAAACGATCGGCTTGAGCACTTCCAGTACCGACGGATCGGCGACCTTTTTCTGCTTGCCGCGCTTGTCCGTCTCGTAGGCGTAGAAGCCCTTGCCGTTCTTCTGACCCAGGCGCTTGGCTTCGTACAGCACGTCGATGGCCGAACGACGGTCGTCTTTCATGCGGTCCGGGAAACCTTCAGCCATCACGTCGCGACCGTGGTGTCCGGTGTCGATGCCGACCACGTCCATCAGGTACGCCGGGCCCATTGGCCAGCCGAATTTTTCCATGACTTTGTCGATGCGCACGAAGTCCACACCGGCGCTGACCAGCTTGGCGAAACCGCCAAAGTACGGGAACAGTACGCGGTTGACCAGGAAGCCCGGGCAGTCGTTGACGACGATCGGGTTCTTGCCCATTTTCTTGGCGTAGGCAACGGTGGTGGCAACGGCCAGTTCGCTGGACTTCTCGCCACGGATCACTTCTACCAACGGCATCATGTGCACCGGGTTGAAGAAGTGCATGCCGACGAAGTTTTCCGGACGCTTGAGGCCCTTGGCCAGCAAGGTGATGGAAATGGTCGAGGTGTTGGACGCGAGGATGGTGTCCTCTTTGACCTTGTCTTCGACTTCGGCCAGGACGGCCTGCTTGACCTTAGGGTTCTCGACGACGGCTTCGACGACCAGGTCAACGTGACCGAAATCACCGTAGGACAGGGTCGGACGAATACCGTTGAGCACCTCAGCCATTTTCGCCGGGGTCATGCGACCTTTATCAACGCGACCGACCAGCAGCTTGGCGGCTTCAGCCAGACCCTGCTCGATGCCGTGCTCGTTGATGTCTTTCATCAGGATCGGCGTACCTTTGGAGGCCGACTGATAAGCGATACCGCCACCCATGATGCCAGCGCCCAATACGGCTGCCTGCTTCACGTCCTTGGCGATTTCGTCGTAGGCCTTGGCCTTTTTCTTCAGTTCCTGATCGTTCAGGAACAGACCGATCAAGCTCTGCGCGGCAGAGGTCTTGGCCAGTTTGACGAAACCGTTGGCTTCGACTTCCAGCGCCTTGTCGCGACCGAAGTTCGCGGCTTTCTGGATAGTTTTGATCGCTTCAACCGGTGCCGGGTAGTTCGGGCCCGCTTGACCGGCCACGAAACCCTTGGCGGTTTCGAACGACATCATTTGTTCGATGGCGTTGAGCTTGAGCTTTTCGAGCTTCGGCTGACGCTTGGCCTTGTAGTCGAACTCGCCGGAGATGGCGCGCTTGATCAGTTCCAGGGCCGCTTCCTGCAGTTTCTCGGGGGCAACCACTGCGTCGACTGCGCCGACTTTCAGCGCGTCTTCAGGACGGTTTTCCTTGCCGGCAGCAATCCATTCGATGGCGTTGTCGGCACCGATGATGCGCGGCAGGCGCACGGTACCGCCGAAGCCCGGGTAGATGCCCAGCTTGACTTCCGGCAGACCGATCTTGGCCTTGGTGGACATGACGCGGTAGTCCGCCGCCAGGCACATTTCCAGACCGCCACCCAAGGCGATGCCGTTGATCGCGGCGACCGTCGGGACGTTGAGGTCTTCGAAATCGCTGAAAATCTTGTTGGCTTCCAGGTTGCCAGCAACAAGCTCTGCATCAGGCAGCTTGAAGTTCTCGACAAATTCGGTGATGTCGGCGCCGACGATGAACACGTCCTTGCCACTGCTGACGATCACACCTTTGATCGAAGCATCTGCCTTGATGGTGTCTACGGCCTGACGCAGTTCGTTCAGGGTTAGACGGTTGAACTTGTTGACGGACTCACCCTTGAGGTCGAATTTCAATTCGACGATGCCACTTTCAAGAGCCTTAACCGTGATGGCTTTACCTTCGTAAATCATCAACTGATCTCCACGATATGGAAGCTGAACAGTACACGTCGGACGCAGGCGAATGGCTCGGCAGGGACGTTTAACGTCAATGCTACGCCCATCCACCCGACACACCCGCCAACGCGATAGTCGGGATTCTGTAAGAGAGGTCTGCAATACAAACGCTCAATTCATACGCCCGTTTGATTTGGGTACGTCACCTTCACGGAATTTCCGACAATTGTCAATCGCCCAAAATACGGGTTGAAACGCGACTTTCCGGTCATTTCCGTACCGCGAAGCCCTGCAACACGCGGCTGCATGTGAGGTCATTCATAGGATCAATAGTTAGAAAAGTCGCCCTAATTCGCTGCAGCCTTTGTTTAACAAGCTACGCTGGCGGGACCTTAGGGGAAAAAACCTGAACACTTTTGGCGAACGCCCAGCGTAAGATCAGCGCCACACAGAATTACCGGCCTGCCTGGCCAACTCCAGCCCGATGATGTCGGGCTTTTTATTGCCTGTCTGCCGGACGTTTCGCGCCCTTGCGGCGCGAAATTTCCGCATTTATGCCAGCGCCTTCAGCACCGCATCAATATCTTGCAAAACCGTCGCTTCGCCCTTCTCGCCCCAATACAGCGTGATCATCTGCTTGTCTGCTTCGACCTTGTAAACGTTGTCTGGCAACTTTTCGAAATGAATCAGCAACGCCGATTCCTCGCAGACCTCCTGCCACTGATTGACCCACACACCCGGCGCTTTTTGCCAGTAACTCCAGCACGCTGGCCGATTGCCACGCCGCGGTCGATGGTACTGGGCGCAAGGGCTTGGCGGCTCCTTGCTCAGCCAGTGCGGCCAGTCCTGAGGCGCCAGCTGCATCGCTAATCCGATGCGTCGCGCCTCCATGCGCAGGGCCATACGGCCGCTCTGGTGGCGCGACGGCCGCAGCCATGCCAGCGGACTCAGTACCACCAACAGGATTGACACCACTATCCAGACCGTCATATCTGTACTCCCGATTCTTGATGAGCGCATTGGGTCACTTTGAAAACAATGCGCCTGAAACCAGCCATACTTACCAATATTGCAATCCTCAGGAGGAGCAACTCATGCCCTACAACCACATTCTGGTCGCTGTAGATCTAACCGAAGAGTGCGATCCTGTAATCCACCGCGCTCGCGAACTGTCGGTGAGCAACGGAGCGAAATTGTCCCTGGTCCACATTGTCGAGCCAATGGCAATGGCCTTTGGCGGCGACGTGCCCATGGACCTGTCACAACTGCAACAACAGCAGTTCGATCAGGCCAAGGAACGCCTGGACCGGCTGATCGTGAAGTACCCGGAACTCTCCAAGGAATACAGCCACCTGACCTACGGCCAGCCACGCCAGGAGATCCACCACCTGGCCAAGGAACAAACCTGCGACCTGATCGTGGTGGGCAGCCATGGCCGACACGGCCTGGCATTGCTGCTGGGCTCGACCGCCAATGACGTGTTGCACGGTGCGCCCTGTGATGTGCTCGCTGTGCGCCTGATTAAAAGCTAAGCCACAGTGCCTACGAAAAGCCCGGCGCTCATCACTGAACGCCGGGCTTTTTTATAGCAGGATCAATCAGGCATCCAGCTCGGCCCAGCGTTCGACCATTACATCGAGCTCACCCTGCAACTGCTCCAACTGAGCGATCACGGCAGCGGTCTCGGCAGCAGGACGCTGATAGAAACCGGCATCGGCCATTTGCGCCTCAACGAGAGCGATCTGCTGCTCCATGGCTTCGATCTGGCCCGGCAACATTTCCAGCTCACGCTGCAACTTGTAGCTGAGCTTTTTCTTCGCCACCGGTGCTTCGACTACAGCCGCGACTGGCGCAGCTTCGGCCGTGACGACCGCGGAGGCCAGGTCGGCTTTGCCGGACTTGCTCTCGGTCACGCCCAACAGGCGCGGCGAGCCGCCCTGACGCAGCCAGTCCTGATAACCACCGACGTATTCGCGAACCTTGCCTTCACCTTCGAAGACCAGGGTGCTGGTGACCACGTTGTCGAGGAATGCCCGGTCGTGGCTGACCATCAGCACGGTGCCGTTGAAGGTCAGCAAGACCTCTTCCAGCAACTCGAGCGTTTCGACGTCGAGGTCATTGGTCGGTTCATCGAGGACCAGCAGGTTCGCCGGTTTGCTGAACAGTTTCGCCAGCAGCAGACGGGCACGCTCACCACCGGACAGCGCCTTCACCGGCGTGCGGGCACGCTGTGGGCTGAACAGGAAATCGCCGAGGTAGCTCAGCACGTGGCGACTCTGACCATCGATATCGATGAAGTCGCGACCTTCTGCGACGTTGTCGATTACGGTCTTTTCCAGATCCAGTTGATGGCGTAACTGGTCGAAGTAGGCCACGTCGATGCGCGTCCCTTCTTCCACGGTGCCGCTGGTTGGCTGCAGACCGCTGAGCATCAGCTTCAGCAGTGTGGTTTTGCCGGTACCGTTGGCGCCCAGCAGGCCGATTCGGTCGCCGCGCTGCAGGACCATTGAGAAGTCCTTGATCAGGAACGGGCCGCCCGGGTGAGCAAAGCTCACGTTTTCCAGAACCATAACCTGCTTGCCGGACTTGTCAGCGGTATCCAGCTGGATACTGGCCTTGCCGGTGCGTTCACGACGCTCACTACGCTCGTTGCGCAGGGCTTTGAGGGCGCGGACGCGGCCTTCGTTACGGGTGCGACGAGCCTTGATGCCCTGGCGGATCCAGACTTCTTCCTGAGCCAGTTTTTTGTCGAACAGCGCGTTGGCGGTGTCTTCAGCGGCCAGGGACGCCTCTTTGTGCACGAGGAAGCTGGCGTAGTCACCGTTCCAGTCGATCAGGCCACCGCGATCAAGTTCGAGAATGCGGGTGGCGAGGTTCTGCAGGAATGAACGGTCGTGCGTGATGAACAACACGGCGCCCTGAAAATCCTTCAGCGCCTCTTCGAGCCAGGCAATTGCACCGATGTCCAGGTGGTTGGTCGGTTCGTCGAGCAGCAGCAGATCGGGTTCGGAAACCAGAGCCTGAGCCAGCAGAACGCGTCGACGCCAGCCGCCGGACAATTCGGCGAGGGTCTTGTCGGCCGGTAACTGCAGACGGCTCAAGGTGCTGTCGACCAGTTGCTGCAAACGCCAGCCGTCACGGGCTTCGAGGTCGTGCTGGACGTGCATCAGTTTGTCCAGGTCGGCGTCGGTGACGATGTTCTGGCTGAGGTGGTGATACTGCGCGAGCAGCTCGCCGACACCGTCCAGACCTTCGGCCACCACGTCGAACACGGTCCGCTCGTCGGCCACCGGCAATTCTTGCGGCAATTCGCCAATCTTGAGGCCAGGTGCGCGCCAAACGGAGCCGTCATCGGGCTTCTGGTCGCCCTTGACGAGCTTCATCATGCTGGACTTGCCAGTGCCATTGCGGCCGATGATGCACACCCGCTCACCACGGGCGATCTGCCAGGACACCTTGTCCAACAACGGCATAGCGCCGAAAGCAAGGGACACATCGCTGAATTTGAGCAGGGTCATGAGCTTCTCCAAAAACCGGGCGCGTATTCTACCTGACTTGAGGCTTCAGAAGGCCGGCAATTTCACCTTCGCGACACTCTGCATAACAAATGTTGCGAACTGATGCTGACAGACCGGCAAAGCTTTCGCCCGCCGTTGGCAAAAGGCTAAGCTAGGGACAATTCAGTGCAGGCAATGCCCGCACTTGCCCTGATTTCTCTGCCCGGACGTCTAATGCGCAGCCGCCTTTTCAGTCTTTTATCCTGTTTTCTTCTTTCTGCCACTGCGGTTCAAACCGCCCAGGCGGTGGACCTGTCCACCCAACGTAAGTATTACGATGAAGCCAAGCGTGCCCTCGCCAAGGGGGATACCAGTCCTTATTTGCGTTACAGCCAGGCCCTCAGCGATTACCCGCTGACGCCGTACCTGGCATATGACGAACTGACCGCCCGCCTCAAAAACGCGAGCAATACCGAAATCGAGAAATTCCTCGCCGAGCACGGAGACCTTCCCCAGGCCAACTGGATGAAGTTGCGCTGGTTGCGTTGGCTGGCCGAACGCGGCGACTGGGCGACCTTCGTCAAGTACTACGACCCCAAGCTCAATTTCACCGAACTGGACTGCCTGAACGCGCAGTATCAGATCGGGCATAACCAGAAAGCCGAAGGTTACGCCAACGCCAATAAACTCTGGCTGACCGGCAAATCCCAACCTGCCGCGTGCGATGCTCTATTTGGACAATGGGCTGCCGAAGGTCAGTTGACCGAGCAGAAACGCTGGGAGCGCACCAAACTTGCCGCCCAGGCACGCAACTATCCGTTGGCCAACAGCCTGGTCAAAGGCCTGACCACCCTCGCCCCTCGTGGTCGCTTGCTGATTGATGTGGTGCAGAAACCCGAGCTGCTCAACCAGCCGTCGCGCTTCACCCCGGCCGATGAGCCAATGTCTGACGTGGTCAGCCTTGGCCTGCGTCGCCTGGCGCGCCAGGACCCGGACAAGTCCATGGACCTGCTCGACAGTTATGCCAAGAGCATGCACTTCTCGCGCGACGAAAAAGTGGCCATCGCCAGAGAAATCGGACTGACCCTCGCACGACGTTTCGACAGCCGCGCGCTGAACGTGATGACCCAGTACGACCCGGAACTGCGTGACAACACGGTTTCCGAATGGCGTTTGCGTCTGCTGCTGCGCCTGGCCCGCTGGGACGATGCCTATCAATTGACTCGTCGTTTGCCGCAGGATCTGGCGATCACCAACCGCTGGCGCTATTGGCAGGCCCGCAGTCTGGAACTGGCGCAGCCGCAGAACCCGGAAGTTCAGACGCTTTATAAGGGCCTCGCCCGCGAGCGTGATTTTTACGGTTTCCTCGCGGCGGATCGCTCACAGTTGCCCTATTCGCTGAACAACAAACCGCTGGTGCTCAGCCAGGCGCTGATCAAGAAGGTCCGCAATACCCCGGGCGTGCGTCGGGCGCTTGAGTTTCACGCTCGCGGACAGATCGTCGATGGTCGCCGCGAGTGGTACTACGTCAGCCGCCACTTCAGCCGCGACGAAATGGTCGCCCAGGCAAAACTGGCCTACGACCTGAAATGGTATTTCCCGGCGATCCGCACCATCAGTCAGGCGAAGTACTGGGACGACCTGGACATCCGTTTTCCGATGGCCCACCGCGAAACCCTGGTACGTGAAGCCAAGGTTCGTGGCCTGCATTCGAGCTGGGTGTTCGCTATCACCCGCCAGGAAAGTGCTTTCATGGACGACGCCCGTTCCGGCGTCGGCGCCAGCGGCCTGATGCAACTGATGCCCGCCACCGCCAAGGAAACTGCGCGCAAGTTCAGCATTCCACTGGCCTCCCCACGGCAAGTGCTCGACCCGGACAAGAACATCCAGCTCGGCGCCGCTTACCTGAGCCAGGTCCACAGCCAGTTCAACGGCAACCGCGTCCTCGCCTCTGCCGCTTATAATGCCGGCCCGAGTCGCGTGCGTCGGTGGCTGCGCGGGGCGGACCACCTGAGCTTCGACGTCTGGGTGGAAAGCATCCCGTTCGACGAAACCCGCCAGTACGTGCAAAACGTGCTGTCGTACTCGGTGATCTACGGACAGAAGCTCAACTCACCGCAACCGCTGGTGGATTGGCATGAGCGCTACTTTGACGATCAATGAACCAGCGTTGAAGCACTGACAAAAATGCCCGCATCGATTGATGCGGGCATTTTTTATGGCGCTCTACTTGATCGGTTACCTAGTCAGTTGTGACAGGGTGCCCATCACTGAACTGCAGCGCCGCCAACCGCGCATACAGCGCGTTGCTCGCAATCAGTTCCTGATGCGTCCCCACCGCTACCAGTTTCCCTTGGTCCATCACCGCGATCCGGTCAGCGTTTTTCACCGTGGCCAGCCGGTGGGCGATGACCAGTGTGGTGCGGTTTTTCATCAGGCTCGGCAGGGCTTGCTGGATCAGGTGTTCGCTCTGGGCGTCGAGGGCGCTGGTGGCTTCGTCCAGCAGCAGAATCGGTGCGTCCACCAGCAACGCTCGGGCGATGGCCAAGCGTTGGCGTTGGCCGCCGGACAAACCGAGGCCACCGTCGCCAAGGTGGGTCTGGTAGCCGTTGGGCATTTGTTCAATGAAGTCGTGGGCGTATGCGATTTTCGCCGCGTCCTGAACCTGGACCAAGGTTGCCGTCGGGTTGCCGTAGCGGATGTTCTCTTCGATGCTGCCAAAGAACAGCGCCGGGGATTGCGAGACCAGAGCAAAGCAGCGGCGCAAGTCCAACGGATCGAGTTGAGTCAACGGCACGCCATCGAGCAGAATGCGCCCTTCTGCGGGGTCGTAAAAGCGCAGCAGCATGTCATACACCGTCGACTTGCCGGCACCGGACGGCCCGACCAACGCGAGGGTTTCACCGGCATTGATCGTCAGATTCAAACCATCGACCGCATAGCTTTCGGGGCGCGACGGGTAGCAAAAGCGTACGTCTTGCAGCACCAGGTCACCTTTCACCCGCTCAGGCAAAGTCACCAGGCCAGTAGTCGGTGACTGGATAATGTTTTCTGAGCGCAGCAACTCGGCAATCCGCTCGGCGGCGCCGGCGGCACGTTGCAGTTCGCCGATCACTTCGCTCAACGTGCCGAATGCGCTACCGACAATCAGGCTGTAAAACACAAACGCCGCCAGTTCGCCCGCGGAAATCCTCCCGGCGATGACATCCATTCCGCCGACCCAGAGCATCACTCCGACCGCGCCAAGCACCAGTACGATCACCAGCGTAATCAGCCAGGCCCGCTGGAAGATCCGCGTGCGAGCGGTGTTGAAGGCCTCCTCCACCGTTGCGGCAAAGCGCTGCTCGTCCTGCACCTGGTGGTTGTAAGCCTGCACGGTTTTGATCTGGCCCAGGGTTTCGGCAACGTAGCTGCCGATATCGGCAATCCGGTCCTGACTCAGGCGTGACAGGCTACGCACCCGACGGCCGAAGATCAGGATCGGCGCGATCACCAACGGCAATGCGACCACCACGATGCTGGTGAGTTTGGGGTTGGTGATGAACAGCAAAGCGATCCCGCCGATCACCATCAACAGATTGCGCAAAAACAGCGACAGCGAAGAGCCGATCACCGATTGCAGCAGCGTGGTGTCCGCGGTCAGCCGCGACTGGATCTCGGAGCTGCGGTTGTCTTCGTAGAATCCTGGGTGCAGATAAATCAGATGGTTGAACACCTGACGGCGGATATCCGCGACAACGCGTTCGCCTATCCATGAGACTAGGTAAAAACGCGCGAAGGTGCCAATCGCCAGCCCGACCACCAGCAACATAAACAAGCCGATGGACTGGTTGAGCAAATGCGGCGACTGGGTCATGAAACCCTGATCCACCAGCAGGCGAATCCCCTGCCCCATGGACAAGGTAATGCCCGCCGTGGCGATTAATGCGAGCAAGGCTCCAAAGGCCGGCCAGCGATAAGGCGCGATAAAACGCAGGGCCAGGCGCATGGCGCGCCGTTGACGGGAAGAGAGGATGGAGATCATTCGATGGCGCAACCAATAGGGTTTGACGCGATCAAGCCTACACCGGTCGATGGGCTTGAACGCTGTAAATCTTAATGAGTCAGGTTAAATATGTCCGCAAATACTAGGTCCTAGACAGTATTGGTCTAAAGTCCGGGTGGCAACGCCGCGGTATTTCTGGTGGACTGATGTTGCCGCTGTGGAAAGATCGCAGGGAGTTGTCACAGCCCGGTCACCTGGCGGTTCTACAGTAAGCACACCACCTGATGAGGAGACAGGCCATGTCCTTGCAAAACAGCAGCGAAGACAAGATTGAAGTGATCCGCACACAGCCAGACCAGTCTCTGGGCTGCTCAATTATCGACAAGGATGGGCGCGAAGTACCGATCACTGAAGGCATGATCCAGGACGCTTGCCGCGAACTGGAAAAACGGTTGGTCAAGCCTGCCGAACAACAGTGATATAGCCACCGTCTTCTTGACCCGGCCTCCGATGGCCGGGGTTTTTATGAGTGCCTTTTGAGGGTGCCTGCTCACGATTGGGTCAACTCGGAATTCAGACCGCCGACGCACCCAACGCCACCACGATCTTCTGCAATGCCGGCGAATCCCCATCGATCCGTACCGCCAACCCATCAATCTCACGCCGCAGCGGATAATGCTTACGCAGTGAATCGAACGCTGCACGCTGCTCATTCACATTGCCGACAAGGCTGCGACGGAAATCCGCATCATCACGGCGCGGGTCGTAGACGCCACGGCACAACATGGCCAGCGCCCAGGCGGGATCGCTTTGCGCATTCAAGGTCACTTGCGACAACCAGGATGCGGGCAGCAAATCACTCAAGCTGATCTGGGCCGCCTGCCCGAGAAAATCGCAATACGCCTGATAGATCTGCGCTGTCCCACGCTGTCTGCCGTCGAGGCTGTAACCGGCAATATGCGGCGTCGCCAGCACACAGAGTTCGGCCAGTGCCACATCGACCTCAGGCTCACCTTCCCAGACATCCAGTACCGCTTGCAGGTCTTCGCGTTGCAGCAGCACCTGGCGCAGCGCGGCGTTGTCGACCACCGGGCCACGACTGGCGTTGATCAGCCAGGTGCCGGATTTGAGCTGGTTCAAGCGGTTTTTATCGAACAGATGCCAGGTCGACTGGGCGCCATGTTTCTTCAACGGCGTGTGCAGACTGATGACATCGCACTGCTCAATGATCTGTTCGAGGCTGACGTAATCGCCACCTTCTGCGGCGTGTCTTGGCGGATCGCAGACCAGCACGTTCCAGCCCAGACCTTGCAGAACCTTGACCAAGCGACCGCCCACTTCACCGGCACCGACGATGCCGTAGGTGCGCTGAGTCAGGTCGGCGCCTTCGATTTCGGCCAGGGTCAGCAGACTGCCGAGCACATAGTCGACTACGCCCCGGGCGTTGCAGCCGGGCGCGCTGGACCAGGTGATGCCGGCCCGCTGAAAGTAATCCAGGTCCAGGTGATCGGTGCCGATGGTGCAGGTGCCGACAAAGCGTACCTTGCTGCCTTCGAGCAACGCGCGGTTAACGTTGGTTACCGAGCGCACCAGCAGCACATCAGCCTGTTCGACGGTGGCGCGGTCAATGGAACGTCCCGGCACCCGGCGGATTTCACCGAAACCTTCGAAGAAGGCATCGAGCAGCGGGATATTTTCGTCGGCAACAATCAGCATGGCAGGCTCCTTTGGCGGATCGGCAGTGTAGGCGGAGAGGGAGGTATTGGGCCACTGGGGATGCAGAAACATTCAAAATCCGATTACAAATCCCTAACACAGGACTTTTCCTGACCACTGCGTCAGGGCGTAGAATGCGCCGCCTTGCGCATCAACATCTTTGGACGTTTCGCCCTTGAATTCCGTGACTGACCGCCCCGCCGCTATTTCCCTCACCCGTCCGGCCCGGGTTCGCCTGGAGCTGAAAAACCTGCTCGGCCTGGCCCTGCCGATCATGATCGCGCAACTGGCGACCACTGCCATGGGCTTCGTCGATGCGGTGATGGCGGGCCGGGTCGGAGCACAGGATCTGGCAGCGGTGGCGCTGGGCAACTCGATCTGGGTGCCGGTGTTTCTGTTGATGACCGGCACGCTGTTGGCCACCACGCCGAAAGTCGCGCAGCGTTTCGGCGCCGGCACCCACAGCGAGATCGGCCCGATCGTGCGCCAGGCGCTGTGGCTGGCCTTCGTGGTGGGCTTGATGGCGACCGGCATGTTGTTCAGCGCCGAACCGATTTTGCACATCATGAAGGTCGATCCCGAACTGATCGGCCCGTGCATGCAATACCTGCATGGCATCGCCAGCGGTTTGCCCGCCGTTGCGTTCTACCATGTGCTGCGCTGCTTCAGTGACGGCCTGGGCCGGACGCGTCCGGCCATGGTGTTGGGTCTGTGCGGGCTGGCGCTGAACATTCCGCTGAACTACATCTTCATCTATGGCCACTTCGGTGTGCCGGCCATGGGCGGTGCCGGTTGCGGCTGGGCCACCGCGATTGTGATGTGGGTGATGGCCTTGGGCATGGCCGGGTGGGAGCGCTGGGCGCCGGCGTATCAGTCGAGTGAGTTGTTCAGCCGTTTCGACTGGCCGCAGTGGTCAGTGATCAAACGCCTGCTGGGCATCGGCCTGCCGATCGGCATCGCGGTGTTCGCCGAGTCGAGCATCTTCGCGGTGATTGCGCTGCTGATCGGCAGCCTCGGCGCGACGGTCGTGGCCGGGCATCAGATCGCGCTGAACTTCAGCTCGCTGGTGTTCATGATTCCTTACTCCCTTGGCATGGCCGTGACCGTGCGGGTCGGCCAGGCGCTCGGCCGTCAGGAGCCGCGCGAGGCCCGCTTCGCTGCCGGTGTCGGCATGGGCACGGCGCTGGCCTATGCGTGTATCTCCGCGAGCATGATGCTGTTGCTGCGTGAACACATTGCAACGATCTACACGGCCGACCCGACGGTGATCCAGGTCGCGACGATGCTGATTGTGTATTCGGCGCTGTTCCAGTTTTCCGATGCGATCCAGGTGACGGCTGCCGGCGCATTGCGCGGCTATCAGGACACTCGGGTGACGATGATCCTGACGCTGTTCGCTTACTGGGGGATTGGTTTGCCGGTGGGTTACGCACTGGGCCTGACCGATTGGTTCGGCGCGCCGAGCGGCCCGAGCGGGCTGTGGCAGGGTTTGATCGTGGGCTTGAGCTGCGCGGCGCTGATGCTGTCGATCCGCCTGACGCGCAGTGCACGCAAGCGGATCCGCATCAGTCAGTCGGCGGGTTAAGCGAGTTTCTTGCGGATCCAGTAGAGGTAGGTGCCTGCCTCTTCGTGCTGCGCCACCAGTTCGTGGTCGAGAAACACGCAGAACTTGGGAATGTCGCGACGGGTCGACGGGTCGGTGGCGATCACCTTGAGCAGGCCGCCCGGCACCAGGTCACGGATGTGCTGGTGCAGCATCATCACCGGTTCCGGGCAGTTGAGGCCGGTGGCGTCGAGGGTGCCGTCAACCGGCGTATCAATCATTTCACTCATGATTCACTCCTGAAACTTGCCGGCATTGTCGCGCATTGCCGGGGGTCTAGTCACTGGCAGCTGATCGGTGCAAAGTCAGCGGGATTTCGGTTTCTTCACATCAATCCGGCGCAAATGGCAGGTCACTTCTTCACGGTCGTGGTACAGCTGCTTGCAGCCGATCTCGACCCGAATACCGCGTTCCTTGAACCCGTCGGCGATGCGTTCCAGCAAGCGCTTCACTTCGGCGTAACGCTGTTTCATCGGCAACTTCAGGTTGACCACCGCCTCGCGGCAATGTCCCTCGCCAATCCACTCTTCCAGCATGGCGGCGTTGCGCGCTGGTTTCTCGACGATGTCGCAGACCATCCAGTCCACAGGCTGGCGAGGCTTGAAGGTAAAACCGTCGGCCATCAGGTGCTGCACCAGACCTGTGTCCATCAGGCTTTCGGCCATCGGGCCGTTGTCGATGGCCGTCACCAGCATGCCGCGATTGACCAGTTGCCAGGTCCAGCCGCCGGGTGCCGCGCCGAGGTCAACCCCGGTCATGTCGCTGTGCAGGCGCTCGTCCCACTGATCTCGCGGGATGAAATGGTGCCACGCCTCTTCCAGCTTTAGCGTCGAACGGCTTGGCGCGTCACGCGGGAACTTCAGGCGCGGAATGCCCATCGGCCACATCGCCGAGTTGTTCGACTCGGCCAGGCCCATGAACACTTCGCGACCGCTTTTGAAGGTCAGCAACAGGCGCGGCTTGTGCTCATCTTCCACCAGTTTGCCGGCCGCCATCAGCGCCTTGCGCAGGTGCACTTCGAACTTCTTGCAGAAGTTCGACAGCGCTTTGCCGTCGTTGGTGTCGACCATTTCCAGCCACAGGCTGCCGCACAGAGGGAAGTCCGCCATGTGCGCGAGGATCACGCTAATGCGATCGGTTTCCGGCAGATCGATGAAGATCCCGCGAGCCCATTGGCGCGGGAAGATCAGCTCGGCGAAACGCTGGCCACGCATCAGGCGCCCGGCGCCGTCTTCTTCGGTGCAGATGAATTCGGCGCAGGCGCTGGCGGTCTTGGCCTTGGCATAACCGGCCACGTTCAGCCGCGCGGCGTGTTCGGAAATCTCGGAACAGACTTCACTTTCGAAGCCCGGCCGGCAATGCATAAAGAGGGTGTTCATTCTTACTCCTGGGCAGTTGGCGAAGAATTCAGCCACTGCGCGATGCCCAGACTTGCGTTGAAGCAAAGCCTGTCACGAAAACGGGCGCATGATAGCCGAGTTCGGAACCTTGGACCCGGCCATAGAGTCCAGTTATTAGCTTTAACGAATGAACAGGGCTAGGTTAAAGGCTCTGTCTGTCCCGTCAGTCCGTATTCGTGCGGACCCAAAGGAGTCATTTCAATGCCGTCCCTCGATAGCCTGAAAACCCTTAAAACCTTACAAATTGACGACAAGACCTATCACTATTTCAGCTTGCCGGATGCCGCCAAGAGCTTGGGCGACCTGGACAAACTGCCAATGTCCTTGAAAGTGCTGCTGGAAAACCTGCTGCGCTGGGAAGATGAAAAAACCGTCACCGGCGCCGACCTGAGGGCGATTGCCGCCTGGCTCAAGGAACGTCGCTCCGACCGTGAAATCCAGTACCGCCCCGCCAGGGTATTAATGCAGGACTTTACCGGTGTTCCCGCCGTGGTCGACCTGGCCGCCATGCGTGCCGCGATGGCGAAGGCCGGCGGCGACCCGCAACGAATCAATCCGCTCTCCCCCGTGGATCTGGTGATCGACCACTCGGTGATGGTCGACAAGTTCGCCAGCAGCAGCGCCTTCGAACAGAACGTCGACATTGAGATGCAGCGCAACGGTGAACGCTATGCGTTCCTGCGCTGGGGCCAAAGCGCCTTTGATAACTTCAGCGTGGTGCCGCCGGGCACCGGGATCTGCCACCAGGTGAATCTGGAGTACCTGGGGCGCACGGTCTGGACCAAGGACGAGGACGGGCGCACGTATGCCTTCCCGGACACCCTGGTCGGCACCGACTCCCACACCACCATGATCAACGGCCTCGGCGTGCTCGGCTGGGGCGTCGGCGGGATCGAAGCGGAAGCGGCGATGCTTGGGCAACCGGTATCAATGCTGATCCCGGAAGTGATCGGCTTCAAACTCACCGGCAAGCTCAAGGAAGGCATCACCGCCACCGACCTGGTGCTGACGGTCACTCAGATGCTGCGCAAAAAAGGCGTGGTCGGCAAATTCGTCGAGTTCTACGGTGATGGCCTCGCCGACCTGCCACTGGCCGACCGCGCGACCATCGCCAACATGGCCCCGGAATACGGCGCCACCTGCGGCTTCTTCCCGGTGGACGAGATCACCCTGGAGTACCTGCGTTTATCCGGCCGCCCCAGCGAGACAGTGAAACTGGTCGAGGCGTACAGCAAAGCCCAGGGCCTGTGGCGCTTGCCGGGCCAGGAACCGGCGTTCACCGACAGCCTGGCGCTGGACATGGGGAGTGTCGAAGCCAGCCTTGCCGGGCCGAAACGCCCGCAGGACCGGGTATCGCTACCAAATGTTGCGCAAGCGTTCAACGACTTCATCGACCTGCAATTCAAACCCATCAGCAAGGAGGTCGGTCGTCTCGAAAGTGAAGGCGGCGGTGGCGTTGCGGTGGGCAATGCCGACCTGGTCGGTGAAGCAGATTACGAATACGACGGGCAGATTTATCGATTGAAAAACGGCGCAGTGGTGATTGCCGCGATCACCTCCTGCACCAACACCTCCAACCCGAGCGTGATGATGGCCGCCGGCCTGGTGGCGAAGAAAGCCGTGGAGAAAGGCCTAAAGCGCAAACCGTGGGTCAAGAGCTCACTGGCCCCAGGCTCGAAAGTGGTCACCGACTACTACAAGGCTGCCGGCCTGACCCAGTACCTTGATGAACTGGGTTTTGCGCTGGTCGGTTACGGCTGCACCACCTGCATAGGCAACTCCGGGCCATTGGCGGAGCCGATCGAAAAAGCCATTCAAACCGCCGACCTGACCGTTGCCTCGGTGTTGTCGGGCAACCGCAACTTCGAAGGTCGCGTGCATCCTCTGGTAAAAACCAATTGGCTGGCCTCCCCACCGCTGGTCGTCGCTTATGCGTTGGCCGGTACGGTGCGCATCGACATCAGCAGCGAGCCTCTGGGTACCGACAAAGAGGGCAATCTGGTTTATCTGCGGGACATCTGGCCAAGCACCAAAGAAATCGCCGACGCAGTCGGCCAGGTCAACACCGCGATGTTCCACAAGGAATACGCTGAAGTGTTTGCCGGCGACGAGCAATGGCAGGCGATTGAAGTGCCGCAAGCGGCGACCTATGTCTGGCAGGACGATTCGACGTACATCCAGCATCCACCCTTCTTCGATGACATCGGTGGCCCACCGCCGGCGGTCAAGGACGTCGCCGGTGCCAAGGTCCTCGCGTTGCTCGGCGACTCGGTGACCACCGACCACATCTCCCCGGCCGGCAACATCAAGGCTGACAGCCCCGCAGGCCACTACCTGCGCGAGAAAGGTGTGGAACCACGGGATTTCAACTCCTATGGCTCGCGTCGCGGCAACCACGAAGTGATGATGCGCGGCACCTTCGCCAACATCCGCATTCGCAACGAAATGCTCGGCGGCGAAGAAGGCGGCAATACGATTTACATTCCCACCGGGGAGAGGATGCCGATCTACGATGCGGCGATGCGTTATCAAGCCTCGGGCACACCACTGGTGGTGATTGCCGGGCAAGAATACGGCACCGGCTCGAGTCGTGACTGGGCGGCCAAGGGCACCAATCTGCTGGGGGTCAAAGCGGTCATTGCGGAAAGTTTTGAACGGATTCACCGCTCCAACCTGGTGGGCATGGGCGTGTTGCCATTGCAGTTCAAGCTGGATCAGAACCGCAAGAGCCTGAACCTGACCGGCCAGGAGACGCTGGATATTCTAGGGTTGACCGGCGTCGAGCTGACGCCGCGAATGAACCTGACGTTGGTGATCACCCGTGCGAACGGCAGCCGCGAGAAAGTCGAGGTGTTGTGCCGGATCGATACCCTCAATGAAGTGGAATACTTCAAATCGGGGGGGATTTTGCATTACGTGTTGCGACAGTTGATAGCCTCGTAACAGCCTGCTGACACAGACACCGCCTTCGGGCGGTGTTTTTGTGTGTGGGATGCACGTCTCTATAATTGCTCGCCACAAATCCCTTAGAGCGAGGCGCCTCGCAAACTTTTCTCGACACAAGGACTTAAAATGCTGGCCCTGCCATGGATTTACCTGGCCCTTCTTTCTATTGGCTATGGTCTGGCACTGACCTACGGGCACCTCGGCTGGCTGGCCGGAATCTCCGTCGCGCTGCTGCTGTTCGCCGGCTTCGCGGTCCGCCAACAAAAGCTCTCCATCGTGCGCGGCCTCGGTCACACCTTATTCATCGTGCTGGCCCTCGCACTGGCGATGCACTGGCTTCCCGGTTTCTACAATGGTCGCGCCATCGACCCTCAGCGATTCACCGACGATGCGGTGCCGTTTTCCCTGTACCTGAATCTGGACAAACCCTTAATAGGCTTTTGGCTATTACTGGTCTGCCCTTGGATTGTCGGCCGGCGTTCACTACGCCTTTCCATTGATGCCACTGCTATGGCGTTGCCCCTGAGTGTCGTGTTGGCCTTGGGTGGCGCGCTGTTGTTGGGCGTGATCAGTTGGGCATCGAAGTGGCCCGATCAAGCTTGGTTATGGACGCTGAACAACCTGCTGCTGGTGACCCTGGTCGAGGAAGCACTGTTTCGCGGTTACCTCCAGGGCGGTCTGACCAGGCGCTTCAAAAACCTGCCCTACGGTGAAAACCTCGCCGTGCTCATCGCTTCGCTGCTGTTCGGCCTGGCGCATGTGGGTGCCGGCTGGCAATGGGTGTTGCTGGCGAGTCTGGCAGGTGTCGGCTATGGTCTGGCCTACCGTTTGGGTGGCTTGGGTGCGGCCATCGCCACCCATTTCGGCCTGAACCTGCTGCACTTCGGCCTGTTCACCTATCCGATGCTCGCCGGCTGACGCAAGAGGCGTTTTGCGACGCGCCACTGATTTCTGAAAATAATCTCAATAAATAGCTAACGATGCCGACAACCCGTCAAAGCCTTGCGGATTGAAAAAAGCCATGCGTAACAACCAGCCTATTACACAACGCGAACGGACCTTCCCGGCTCAGCAACGGTTGATTTCCACCACCGATGCCAAGGGCGTGATCACCTACTGCAACGACGCTTTCGTCGAAATCAGTGGGTACTCTCTTGAAGAGCTGATCCGTGCGCCGCATAACCTGGTCCGTCACCCTGACGTCCCGGCCGCGGTATTCGCGCACATGTGGGGCACACTGAAACAAGGCTTGCCATGGATGGGCATTGTCAAGAATCGCTGCAAGAACGGTGATCACTACTGGGTTAACGCCTATGTCACGCCGGTTTTCGAAGGCAATCAGGTGGTCGGTTACGAATCGGTGCGGGTCAAACCCACCGCCGAGCAGATCCGCCGTGCCGAAGCGCTCTACCAACGCATCAACCAGGGCAAGTCGCCGATTCCTTCAACGGACAAATGGCTGCCGGTGCTTCAGAACTGGCTGCCGTTCATCCTCGTCAGCCAACTGAGCTTCTTGATCGGTACGTCGCTCAATTCTCAATGGGGTTTTGCGTTGGCCGCCGGCCTGTCGGTGCCGTTGGGTTTGATGGGTTTGAGCTGGCAACAGCGCGGCCTCAAGCGTCTGCTGCAACTGGCCGGGCAGACGACCTCCGACCCGCTGATCGCGCAGATGTACACCGACAGTCGCGGTGCCCAGGCGCGTCTGGAGATGTCGATCCTCAGCCAGGAAGCCCGTCTGAAAACCTGCCTGACCCGTCTGCAGGACACCGCAGAGCATTTGAGCGACCAAGCGAAACAGTCCGACACCCTGGCGCATAACAGCTCCAACGGTCTGGAACGCCAACGTGTCGAAACCGAGCAAGTGGCCACCGCCGTCAATCAGATGGCCGCCACCACTCAGGAAGTCGCCAGCCACGTGCAACGTACGGCCGATGCGACTCAGGAAGCCAATCGCCTGACCGGTCGCGGCCGCGATATCGCCGGGGAAACCCGCGAAGCCATCCAGCGCCTGTCGGTGGTGGTCGGTGAAACCGGCCTGACCGTGATCCAACTGGCCAAGGACAGCGACGAAATCGGCGGCGTGGTCGATGTGATCAAAGGCATCGCCGACCAGACCAACCTGCTGGCGTTGAACGCGGCGATCGAAGCCGCTCGTGCCGGCGAGATGGGTCGTGGCTTTGCGGTGGTGGCTGACGAAGTCCGTCAACTGGCGCAACGCACCAGCGAATCCACCGGACAGATCCACGCCCTGATCGCCAAGCTCCAGCAAACCGCCAGCACTGCGGTGCAAACCATGGAGGCTGGCCATCGCCAGGCCGAAGAAGGGGTGACGCGGGTTCTGGAAGCGGACCAGGCACTGGTGGGGATCAGCGAAGCGGTGGCCAACATCACCGACATGACCACCCAGATCGCGGCGGCGACCGAAGAGCAAAGCGCTGTCGCCGAAGAAATCAGCCGCAACATCAGCAACATCTCGCAGTTGGCTGACCAGACTTCGGAACAGGCGCAACACTCAGCGTTATTGAGTGAAGAACTGACGAAGACCGCGAATACTCAGTATTCGTTGGTGGAGCGGTTTAATCGCTGATCTCTGCAAGCAGGGCAAAAACCCGGAAGGTGATACTTCCGGGTTTTGTATTGCCCTACGCAAAGCAATACCGAGGCGCACGATTGGACGTTGGCAAGCGTCATACACATCTAAAATCCGGTGTATAGCTGTCAGGTTTGACAGTAGACGCACCCGCATGGGTGGGATACCAATGGAGTGCCGACATACCCGTCGGCATTTGCTTCATACCCATGTGGACAGAGAAGGATTTCGCAATGAGCACAAAAGATATTTTCATCCCGAAAGAGAACAGCATCCAGGCACCAGGAAACGATTTTCACTGGAACTTCGGCAGCGATGTGACAAAGGCTGAGAAAACCCTATTTTTCCTACATGAGTTCCCGCCTACCGGCGAACTTAGCTGGTCTTTTTCCGGATCCACAGGAACAGGCGACGAAGAGAATTACTTCAGTTTCGGCATGTCCGTGCCCTACATTGATGACACGCTGTTGGAGCGGACTTATGAGCTAAGCGATGAACTGCATTTTTCGCACACTCACTCGATACCCGCACCGCCTGGCTTCACCGGTTTCCGGGTTGTCTACGCGGACAGTGCCGAACTGACTATCAGACTTGACCCGATCAAGGGAACGGTACAAGGCGACTTCAACGCCATTTTCAAAAGCGAAGGCTACCGCTTGAATCCAAACGGCACATTCAAACTGACAAGAGACGATCAATGAAGGATGTCGTCTGCTAAACCGCTATCGCGAGCAAGCTCGCTCCCACAGGAGAATGCATTCCAAAGGTGGGAGCGAGCTTGCTCGCGATGAGGCCCTGACCGACACCGCAAACTTCACTGAAGAAACTCGGACACCTTCTGCGCCGCAGCCGCCAAATGTTGCTCATGGGTAAACCCTGAAGCCTTCAACGGCTTCAAGTCATGATCCCCCGCCACCAGCCAGAACACCTCGATGCTCGGTGACAACGTGTAAGCCTCGACGGCCTCACGATTGCCCAACGCATCCCGCTCGCCCTGCACGATCAACGTCGGTGTCTTGAGCGAGGCCAAATGCTCAACCCGAGGTTTCTGCGGTTTCCCCACCGCATAAAACGGATACCCGAGGCACACCAACGCATCGGCCTCCAGTTCATCCGCCAAAAGGCTGGCCATCCGCCCGCCCATGGACTTGCCGCCAATGGCCAGACGCCCAGCGACATGGCGTCGCACCACCGCATAGACCTCACGCCAGCACTCGAGCAGTTTCGGGGCCGGGTTCGGCGGACGCTTGCCACCATCGATGCGCCGTTGCGCCATGTAAGGAAACTCGAAGCGCAGCACATTGACGCCTTGAGCCGCCAGGCGCGCGGCCATGTCGCTCATCCAGCCGCTGTCCATGGGTGCGCCCGCGCCATGGGCGAGAATCAGCGTCACAGGTTCCGGCGAGGCCTTTGACGCCGCCTCATTCCACCACCATCCATGATCCCGCACACACCGCGCCCATTGATCCCCGTCAATACTGGCCTTGTGCTCTTTGTCCATGCTTGCCTCGCTTTTAGTCTGCCTATAACTCCAGGCGAAGGGAGCGTCTGCCGTGCGGCTTACTCGCAAAGACAGGCCTTCACTTCGGCTGAACCGTGGATGGGGAACCATGAACACTTCTATCAGTACCGCCTACAACTACAAGGTGGTCCGCCAATTCGCCATTATGACGGTGGTGTGGGGCATCGTCGGCATGGGGCTCGGGGTTTTTCTCGCGGCTCAATTGGTCTGGCCGGAACTCAACTTCAATCTGCCGTGGACCAGCTTCGGGCGTTTGCGCCCGCTGCACACCAACGCGGTGATCTTCGCTTTCGGCGGTTGCGCCCTGTTCGCCAGTTCGTTCTATTCGGTGCAACGCACCTGCCAGACTCAATTGTTCGCGCCGAAAATCGCCGCGTTCTGCTTCTGGGGCTGGCAAGTGGTAATCCTGTTGGCGGCGATCAGTCTGCCGCTGGGTTACACCAGTTCCAAGGAGTACGCCGAACTGGAATGGCCGATCGACATTCTGATCACCATCGTCTGGGTCGCCTACGCCATCGTGTTCTTCGGCACACTGGCCAAGCGCAAGACCAAGCACATCTACGTCGGCAACTGGTTCTTCGGTGCGTTCATCATCACCGTGGCGATTCTGCACATCGTCAACAACCTTGAATTGCCGGTGAGCGTCACCAAGTCCTACTCGGTATACGCCGGTGCGACCGATGCCATGGTCCAGTGGTGGTACGGGCACAACGCTGTGGGCTTTTTCCTCACCGCCGGTTTCCTCGGGATGATGTATTACTTTGTGCCGAAACAGGCCGAGCGCCCGGTGTATTCCTATCGCTTGTCCATCGTGCACTTCTGGGCGCTGATCACCCTGTACATCTGGGCCGGTCCGCACCACTTGCACTACACCGCGCTGCCAGACTGGGCACAGTCGCTGGGCATGGTGATGTCGCTGATCCTGTTGGCACCGAGCTGGGGCGGAATGATCAACGGCATGATGACGCTCTCGGGCGCCTGGCATAAGTTGCGCAGCGACCCGATCCTGCGCTTCCTCGTCGTGTCACTGGCGTTCTACGGCATGTCGACTTTCGAAGGGCCGATGATGGCCATCAAAACGGTCAACGCCCTCTCCCACTACACCGACTGGACCATCGGCCACGTTCACGCCGGCGCCCTCGGTTGGGTCGCGATGATCTCCATCGGCGCGCTGTACCACATGATCCCGAAAATCTTTGGCCGCACACACATGCACAGCATCGGCCTGATCAACGCGCACTTCTGGCTCGCCACCATCGGCACCGTGCTGTACATCGCTTCGATGTGGGTCAACGGCATCGCCCAGGGCCTCATGTGGCGCGCTGTCAACGAAGACGGCACGCTGACCTACTCCTTCGTCGAAACCCTGGTGGCCAGCCACCCAGGCTTCGTCGTGCGCCTGGTAGGCGGTGCGATCTTCTTCAGCGGCATGTTGCTGATGGCCTACAACACCTGGCGCACCGTGCGGGCCTCGCAGCCTGCCGAAGTCGCTGCTGCCGCGCAGATCGCCTGAGGAGGCCGCCATGAAACACGAAACAATCGAGAAAAACGTCGGCCTGCTGATGTTGCTGATGGTGCTGGCCGTGAGCATTGGCGGTCTGACTCAGATCGTCCCGCTGTTCTTCCAGGACGTGACCAATAAACCGGTGGAAGGCATGAAGCCCTACACCGCGCTGCAACTGGAAGGTCGCGACATCTACATCCGCGAAGGCTGCGTCGGTTGCCATTCGCAGATGATCCGGCCATTCCGCGCCGAGACCGAACGCTACGGCCACTACTCGGTGGCCGGTGAAAGTGTCTGGGATCACCCGTTCCTGTGGGGATCGAAACGCACCGGCCCGGACCTGGCCCGGGTCGGCGGTCGCTACTCCGAAGACTGGCACCGCGCGCACCTGTACAACCCGCGCAACGTGGTGCCGGAATCGAAAATGCCCGGCTATCCGTGGCTGGTCGCCAATCAACTCGACAGCAGCCACACCGAAACCAAAATCAAGGCGATGCGCACCCTCGGCGTGCCGTACACCGACGACGACATCGCCGGCTCAGTCGCCTCGCTCAAGGGCAAGACCGAAATGGACGCGCTGGTCGCTTACCTGCAAGTGCTCGGCACTGCCATCAAGAGCAAGAGGTGAGCCATGATCTTTGACATGAGCAGTGGAATGATCCGCGGCCTGGGCACGGTGGTGGTGTTCGTAGCCTTCGTCGGCCTGACGCTGTGGGTGTTCAACAACAAGCGCAATCCGGAATTCGCCGAAGCGCGTTTACTGCCGTTCGCCGATGACCCCCTATCCGACGACGCCACCCAAGAACCTGAAACAAGGAGTACCCGGCCATGACCACCTTCTGGAGTACGTGGATCTGCGTACTGACCATCGGCAGCCTGATCGGCCTGACCTGGCTGCTGATCGGCACCCGCAAGGGCGAAACCAAGGGCAGCGTCGACCAGACCATGGGCCACAGCTTCGACGGCATTGAGGAGTACGACAATCCGCTGCCGCAGTGGTGGTTCATGCTGTTCGCCGGCACGCTGGTGTTCGCCGTGGGCTATCTGGTGCTGTACCCCGGACTGGGCAACTGGAAAGGCATTCTGCCGGGTTACGAGGACGGTTGGACCGGCGTCCACGAGTGGGAAAAGGAGATGGACAAGGCCGAGGCGAAATTCGGACCGATCTTCGCCAAATTCGCGGCGATGCCTGTGGAAGAAGTGGCCACGGACCCGCTAGCGTTGAAAATGGGCGGTCGCCTGTTTGCCTCCAATTGCGCGGTCTGCCACGGTTCGGATGCCAAGGGCGCCTTTGGTTTCCCGAACCTGGCGGACACCCGTTGGCGTTGGGGCGGCAACGCCGACACCATCAAAACCACGATCATGGGTGGTCGCATGGCCGCGATGCCGGCCTGGGGTGAAATCCTGGGTGATGCCGGCGTGAAGAACGTTGCGGCTTACGTGCGCCACGACCTGGCCGGCCTGCCGTTACCTGCCGGCAGCGGTGCCGACCGGCATGCCGGACAGCAAGCGTTCAGCACGATGTGCGTAGCCTGTCATGGGGCAAACGGCCAGGGCACTGAAGCCATGGGTGCGCCGAATCTGACGCAACCGGCCGGTTTTATCTACGGAACAGGCCTGACGCAGCTTGAACAAACGATTCGTCATGGCCGCCAGGGCCATATGCCAGCACAGAACGAACTGCTCGGCAACGACAAGGTGCAATTGCTGGCCGCTTACGTTTATAGCTTGTCTCATGGACTGACCACCGAGCGTTTGCAGGCTGAAGACAAACACGAATAAATCTCGACCGCTCTGCTGCCGCATTCTTCCGGATGCGGCAGTTCCCTGTCCCTTTGCGACCAAGTGTCGCACCCCTCCGTTAGTCCTCCTTTCGGTTCCCCAGATTCGGGTCTAAGCTTCCCCGATGCGGACTGGCATAAGCCGGTTCCAGGTCTACCCAACCCGATGTGTTCGACGAATCTGCTCGATGACAGGCCGCAAAGGCTGGTAGATACCGGCTGTCGTGCCAATTGCCATCTGTCACCCGATCGTTGTGTTTGAACACACCCCGTTACATCCGACCTGACCCCTTCACCATTTTCGTCTGCTGCGACATTTTGGCCTTGGGCAATTTTGTCCTTACGCGGCGCATGGAAAGGCCGCAGAATCAGCTTTTGAAAGCATTGACCCAGGTCATGGCGCGTTGCAATGACCCCCCGCTTTCTCCATACTTGCGACCGATTTTTACTCCTAATAAAACACCCAAACCGTGGAACCTTAGAATGAGCACAGCAATCAGTCCGACTGCTTATAACTATAAGGTAGTCCGCCAGTTCGCCATCATGACGGTGGTCTGGGGGATCCTTGGCATGGGGCTTGGTGTCTTCATCGCCTCACAGCTTGTATGGCCGGAATTGAACTTCGGTCTGCCGTGGACGACTTTTGGACGCTTACGCCCATTGCACACCAACCTGGTGATTTTCGCCTTCGGTGGTTGTGCACTGTTTGCCACTTCTTATTACGTCGTGCAGCGAACCTGCCAAACGCGACTGATTTCCGACAGCCTCGCCGCCTTCACCTTTTGGGGTTGGCAAGCGGTGATCGTCGGCGCGATCATTACCTTGCCGCTGGGTTACACCACCACCAAGGAATACGCGGAACTGGAATGGCCCCTGGCTATTCTGCTGGCCATCGTCTGGGTTACTTACGGTCTGGTGTTCTTCGGCACCATCACCAAGCGCAAAACCAAGCACATCTATGTGGGCAACTGGTTTTACGGTGCCTTCATCGTTGTGACGGCGATGCTGCACATCGTCAACCACGCATCCCTGCCGGTCAGCTTCTTCAAGTCCTACTCGGCTTACGCCGGTGCGACTGATGCGATGATCCAGTGGTGGTATGGCCACAACGCGGTCGGTTTCTTCCTGACCACCGGCTTCCTGGGGATGATGTACTACTTCGTTCCGAAGCAGGCCGAGCGTCCGATCTACTCCTATCGCCTGTCGATCGTGCACTTCTGGGCGCTGATCACCCTGTACATCTGGGCCGGTCCGCACCACCTGCACTACACAGCGCTGCCGGACTGGGCTCAGTCGCTGGGCATGGCCATGTCGATCATCCTGCTGGCGCCAAGCTGGGGCGGCATGATCAACGGCATGATGACCCTGTCGGGCGCCTGGCATAAGCTGCGCACCGACCCGATCCTGCGCTTCCTCGTTGTGTCGCTGGCCTTCTACGGCATGTCGACCTTCGAAGGCCCGATGATGGCCATCAAGACCGTCAACTCGCTGTCGCACTACACAGACTGGACCATCGGCCACGTACACGCCGGTGCCTTGGGCTGGGTAGCGATGATCTCGATCGGCGCCATCTACCACATGATCCCGAAACTGTTCGGTCGCGCGCAGATGCACAGCGTCAGCCTGATCAACACGCACTTCTGGCTCGCGACCATCGGTACCGTGCTGTACATCGCTTCGATGTGGGTCAACGGCATTACCCAGGGTCTGATGTGGCGTGCAATCAACGACGACGGCACCCTCACCTACTCGTTCGTCGAAGCGTTGCAAGCCAGCCATCCTGGTTTCATCGTTCGCGCCCTGGGCGGTGCCTTCTTCGCCAGCGGCATGCTGTTCATGGCCTACAACGTATGGCGTACCGTACGTGCCTCGAACCCGGTTGAAGCCAAAGCTGCTGAACAGATTGCTGTAGTTGGAGCTCACTGATGAAGCACGAAGCAGTCGAGAAAAACATTGGCCTGCTGGCCTTCTTCATGGTTATCGCCGTCAGTATCGGCGGCCTGACCCAGATCGTTCCGCTGTTTTTCCAGGACGTCACCAACAAGCCGGTCGAAGGCATGAAGCCTCGCACCGCCCTTGAACTGGAAGGCCGCGACATCTACATCGCCAACGGTTGTGTCGGCTGCCACTCGCAGATGATCCGTCCGTTCCGCGCTGAAACCGAACGTTATGGCCACTACTCGGTAGCCGGTGAAAGCGTCTGGGACCACCCGTTCCTGTGGGGTTCCAAGCGTACCGGCCCGGACCTGGCCCGTGTTGGCGGTCGCTACTCCGATGACTGGCAGCGTGCGCATTTGTACAACCCGCGCAACGTTGTGCCTGAGTCGAAAATGCCGGCTTACCCGTTCCTCGTGGAAAACAAGCTCGACGGCAAAGACACTGCCAAGAAAATGGAAGTCTTGCGCACGCTCGGCGTCCCTTACACCGACGAAGACATCGCCGGCGCCAAGGATGCTGTGAAGGGCAAAACCGAAATGGACGCGCTGGTGGCCTATCTGCAAGGCCTGGGCACCATCATCAAAAGCAAACGGTGATTTAGATGGATATCGGGATGATTCGTGGCCTGGGCACCGTTGTTGTGATGGTGGCCTTCATCGGTCTGGCGTTGTGGGTATTCAGTCCCAAGCGCAAGTCGGAGTTTGAAGACGCGACCTTGCTGCCTTTCGCGGATGATCCCGAAGCCATCAAGCACGTCGAGCAAGCTTCTAGGAGTAACAAAGAATGACTACGTTCTGGAGTCTGTACGTCACAGTCCTCAGTCTCGGCACGATCTTCGCCCTGACCTGGCTGCTGCTGTCCACCCGCAAGGGCCAGCGCAGCGAAGCCACCGAAGAAACGGTTGGCCACTCCTTCGACGGGATCGAGGAGTACGACAACCCACTGCCAAAATGGTGGTTCATGCTGTTCGTGGGCACCATCATCTTCGCCCTGGGCTACCTGGTGCTGTACCCGGGCCTGGGTAACTGGAAAGGCCTGCTGCCGGGTTACAACTACCTCGATAACGAGAAGCAGACCGCGTTCGCCAACGGCCAGAGCGGCTGGACCGGCGTACACGAGTGGGAAAAGGAAATGGCCAAGTCGGACGCCAAGTTCGGCCCGATCTTCGCCAAGTTCGCGTCCATGCCAATCGAAGAAGTCGCCAAGGACCCGCAAGCCCTGAAGATGGGTGGCCGCCTGTTCGCCTCCAACTGCTCGGTCTGCCACGGTTCTGACGCCAAAGGCGCTTATGGCTTCCCTAACCTGACCGACGCCGACTGGCGCTGGGGCGGCGAGGCAGAAACCATCAAGACCAGCATCATGGGTGGCCGTCACGCGGTCATGCCGGCGTGGGCCGAAGTGATCGGCGAGCAAGGCGTTGCTGATGTTGCATCGTTCGTGCTGACCAACCTCGATGGCCGCAAGCTGCCGGAAGGCACCAAGGCTGACCCGGTCGCCGGGCAGAAGCTGTTCGCTGCCAACTGCGCGGTGTGCCACGGTCCGGAAGGCAAAGGCACGCCAGCGATGGGCGCGCCTAACCTGACCCATCCGGCAGCGTTTATCTACGGTTCGAGCTTCGCTCAACTGCAGCAGACCATTCGTTACGGCCGTCAGGGCCAGATGCCTGCGCAAGAACAGCTGCAAGGCAACGACAAGGTTCACCTGCTGGCCGCTTACGTCTACAGCCTCTCTCACGGTGAGAAAGCTGCCGACGCCGAGTAAGGCAAACGCCTGACCGCAACAACAAACGGCCCCGCCAGTGAGAATTGGCGGGGCTGTTTTGGTTTCAGGATCTGTGCGACTTAGCGCTGAACCGCAATGGTCGACTCAAGCTTGCGACTCGGCCAGTTATTGCCCGTCACGCGGTAGACCATCAACTTGTCCCTTTCCCTGGAGAAGCTCGTAATCAGATACGTCTGTTGCGAAGCCGCCCCGCTCAGGAACAATGGCACGTCACCAAACTCGCTGAAAGCGCTTTTGTATTGGCCATTAAACCGGTGGTAGTGCCCGGCAAACACCGCAGTCACTTTGTAATCTTTGATCATCTTACTGAAGCGACTCAATTGCTGGGCACTGCCATCCCACTTGGGCTTATGCATATTCAGAATAATGATCTGGCCTTTTTCACGAGCAACCTTCAAATCCTTTTCCAACCAGTCAAGTGCGTCCGTCAGGTAATAGCCCTTCGGCACAAGCCAGTTATAAGCAGTGAAGCTGACCGAATAAGTAGGTTCATTATTTAGCTGCACCATATGAACATCTCCAAAGTTCTTGGAATACGCCAGACTGCCAGACACACGTTTCTTTATTGTGCCTTCCTCCACCTGTTGAACATCAATGCTCTCCGCCCGGCCATTTTTACCGGTATAGCGTGCCAGAAAGTCCTCAATACTCCCGGCGGCACAATTATTAAAAAGACAATCATCGACATTATTTTCATAGTCGTGATTACCCAGACCATAGTCATACAGACCGAGCAGTTTACTGTCCAAAATCGGCTTGACCACCGAGCGCTGCCAGCCATGACCAAAGGCAGTGATATCGCCGTTAATCATCACCGGCACCCACTCGGCGCCGCCGAAGTTCTGCCTGAAATTGGCAATATCATTATATTGGGTTTCGATCAGCCACTTAGAACGCGAATCCCGATACGAGTCGCTCTGGGCTTCACCTGCATCGGTTTTCTCAGTCCACGGATATTGCGGATCGGAGGTAAACACCATATGCATCGGAGATACAGTTGTGGGTGCCGAGTGCGCAAAAGGCGTCATGACAGCAAAGGCCAGACACGCCAGTAAACTGCCAGAATTTGATAAGCTCATAGAATTCCATTTCCATCCAACATTAATAATAGAGCAACAGGAAACTTGCCTGAGCAGGAACATATAACAGACCTCGAACACACACAAACATCCAACACTCGACAATTAATTAACTATATTTCCAAACAATAATTAACGCACCCACAGAGCCACCCACAAGCGCCTTTATATAAGCAGCCCAGCAATAACCATACGACGACAAAAACAACAAACTCATAACATTCATTGAATAGCGTGTGTGAAAGGCAGGACGCGGAAAACCGTCCAGACTGAACAAGTCAATTGATCTGCATCACGATTTGTTACATTTGCTACACCATCCACGATTTTTCCCCAACGCGACCAAAGGTCGCACCCTCGAACTAGAGCGACAGGCGTATCATTGCGCCACTGCAACACCTCTTTTTGACCGCGGTCGGCATGTACTGACCGCGGCATTTTTCCACTGCCGTGGGATGCAATGATGAGCAACCAGATTCCGGTACACGACGTCACCCCTGCCAAGAACGCGAACAACAGCGTCGACCTCTACGCCTCTCGAGAAAAAATCTACACCCGCGCCTTCACCGGTCTGTTCCGCAACCTGCGGATGATGGGCGGTGCCGGGCTGTTTCTGCTGTATTTCGGTACGGTCTGGCTGAGCTGGGGTGGCCATCAGGCCGTCTGGTGGAACCTGCCGGAACGCAAATTCTTCATCTTTGGCGCAACCTTCTGGCCTCAGGACTTCATCCTGCTCTCGGGGATCCTGATCGTCAGCGCCTTCGGCCTGTTCTTCATTACCGTGTACGCCGGGCGGGTCTGGTGCGGTTATACCTGCCCACAGAGTGTCTGGACCTGGATTTTCATGTGGTGTGAGAAGGTCACCGAAGGCGACCGCAACCAGCGCATCAAGCTAGACAAAGCGCCCATGAGCGCCAACAAATTCCTGCGCAAACTCAGCAAACACTCGATGTGGCTGTTGATCGGCTTCGTGACCGGCATGACCTTCGTGGGTTACTTCTCGCCGATCCGCGAGCTGACCATCAACTTCTTCACCGGCGAAGCCGACGGCTGGTCGTATTTCTGGGTCGGCTTCTTCACCCTCGCCACCTACGGCAACGCCGGCTGGTTGCGCGAGCAGGTATGCATTTACATGTGCCCGTACGCGCGCTTCCAGAGCGTGATGTTCGATAAAGACACCCTGATCGTTTCCTACGACCCGCGTCGTGGTGAAGGCCGCGGCCCGCGCAAGAAAGGCGCAGACTACAAGGCCATGGGCCTGGGCGACTGCATCGACTGCACCATGTGCGTCCAGGTCTGCCCGACCGGTATCGACATCCGCGACGGCCTGCAAGTCGAATGCATCGGCTGCGCGGCCTGCATCGATGCCTGCGACAGCATCATGGACAAGATGGATTATCCACGCGGTCTGATCAGCTACACCACCGAGCACAACCTGTCCGGGCAAAAAACCAATAAACTGCGCCCGCGCCTGATCGGCTATGCCACGGTGTTGCTGGCGATGATCGCTTTGCTGATGACCGCATTCTTCATGCGTTCGCTGGTCGGCTTCGACGTCAGCAAGGACCGCGTGCTGTACCGCGAGAACGCCGAAGGCCGGATCGAGAACGTCTACAGCCTGAAGATTATGAACAAGGATCAGCGCGACCACACCTACCTGCTCGACGCCGCAGGCCTGCCGGACCTCAAGCTGCAAGGCAAGCGCGAGATCAAGGTCGCCGCCGGGGAGATTTTCAGCCAGCCGGTCGAACTGTCCAGTGCACCGGAGAAGCTGCCATCGAGCACCAACGAGGTGAAATTCATCCTCAAGGATGCCGATGACGACAGCGTCCACATTGAAGCCAAGAGCCGGTTCATCGGCCCACAAGTTCGTTGAGAGAAGTGATCATGCCCACAGCAACTGCCGCAAGTCCCTGGTACAAGCACCTTTGGCCGTGGATCATCATCGCCATTCTGGCGTGTTCCGTGACCCTGACTTTGTCCATGGTGACGATCGCGGTGAACAACCCCGACAACCTGGTCAACGACAACTATTACGAGGCCGGCAAAGGCATCAACCGCTCCCTCGACCGTGAGCGGCTGGCGCAGACCCTGTTGCTTCGGGCCAGCGTTCATCTGGACGACGTGACCGGTGAAGTCGACCTGCGCCTGAGCGGCAACAGCCAACCGAAAACCCTGGAGCTGAACCTGATCTCGCCGACCCAGCCAGAGAAAGATCGCAACATCACCCTGGCCCGCAGCGAAACCGAACAGGGCCGCTACATTGGGCAGTTGAGTGACAAGGTCGACGGTCGACGCTTTGTAGAACTGCTGGGGGTACAGGACGACAGGACCTGGCGCATGTTCGAAGAAGAACAAGTCAGCCATGACAAGGATCTGCTGCTGGGTGATGAACCGCTGCAAGGCGCGGAAGACCTGAAGAAGTAAAAAAGCCTGCGCTTCGCGCATCGCGAGCTTGCTCGCGATCAGGCCTTGCCGGACACAATAGACTCCACCTCATGACCACTCCACTCCCCTGCTACCACTGCGCCCTTCCCGTCCCGGCCGGCAGCCGCTTCACCACTGCCGTCCTCGGGGAAACCCGCGAATTCTGCTGCCCGGGTTGCCAAGCCGTGGCCGAAGCCATCGTGGCCGGCGGACTGGAAACCTATTACCAGCACCGCAGCGAGTCATCGGCCAACCCCGATGCCTTGCCGGTGCAGTTGGTGGACGAACTGGCGCTGTACGACCGCGCCGACGTGCAAGCCCCCTTCGTCCGCCACGAAGGCGAACTCGCCGAAACCACTCTGTTAATGGAAGGCATCAGTTGCGCCGCCTGCGGCTGGTTGATCGAGAAACACCTGCGTGGCTTGCCGGCAGTGGCCGAAGCGCGCCTGAACCTGTCCAATCATCGCCTGCATGTGCGCTGGGCCGATGCGCAACTGCCGCTGAGCCAGGTACTCAGCGAACTGCGCCACATCGGTTACGCGGCGCACCCCTATCAGGCCGACCGCGCCAGTGAGCAGCTGGCCAGCGAAAACCGTCTGGCCCTGCGCCAACTCGGCGTGGCCGGGCTGTTGTGGTTCCAGGCAATGATGGCGACCATGGCCACCTGGCCGGAATTCAACATCGACCTCAGCCCCGAACTGCACACTATCCTGCGTTGGGTTGCGCTGTTCCTCACCACCCCGATCGTGTTCTACAGCTGCGCGCCATTCTTCAAAGGCGCCATGCGCGACTTGCGCACCCGCCACCTGACCATGGACGTTTCGGTGTCGCTGGCCATTGGCAGCGCCTACATCGCCGGGATCTGGACGTCGATCACCGGTGTCGGCGAACTGTATTTCGATGCGGTCGGCATGTTCGCGCTGTTCCTGCTGGCCGGGCGTTATCTGGAACGTCGCGCCCGCGAACGCACCGCCGCCGCCACCGCACAACTGGTCAATCTGTTACCGGCTTCGTGTCTGCGCTTGAGTGCTGACGGCCAGAGCGAGCGGATCCTGCTCAGCGAACTGCGCGTCGGCGATCAGGTGCTGGTGCACCCTGGCGCGATCCTCCCGGCTGACGGCAAGATCCTCGACGGCCAGTCGAGCATCGACGAATCCCTACTCACCGGCGAATACCTGCCACAGCCGCGCACGCCGGGCGATGCCGTCACCGCCGGCACCCTGAACGTCGAAGGCGCATTGACCGTGGAAGTCCTGGCGCTGGGTCAGGACACCCGATTGTCCGCCATCGTCCGCCTGCTGGACCGCGCTCAGACCGAAAAGCCGCGACTGGCGGTAATTGCCGACCGCGCCGCGCAATGGTTCCTGTTGCTGTCGCTGATTGCCGCTGTCGTCATCGGCCTGATCTGGTGGGAACTGGATTCGTCGCGCGCCTTCTGGATTGTGTTGGCGATGCTCGTTGCGACGTGCCCCTGCGCCCTGTCCCTGGCCACGCCGACCGCCCTCACCGCCGCCACTGGCACACTGCACAAACTCGGCTTGCTACTGACTCGCGGCCATGTGCTGGAAGGTCTGAACCAGATCGACACGGTGATTTTCGACAAGACCGGCACGTTGACGGAAGGTCGCCTGGCCCTGCGATCGATTCGCCCGCTCGGCGAACTCAACAGCGATCAATGCCTGAGCCTGGCCGCCGCCCTGGAAAACCGCTCTGAACATCCAATCGCCCGCGCGTTTGGCCGCGCGCCGCTCGCGGCTGAAGAAGTCCACAGCACGCCGGGACTTGGCCTCGAAGGGTTGGTCGGTGAGCAACGCCTGCGCATCGGCCAACCGGGTTTTGTCTGTGAACTCAGTGGCGCTACCGTGCCATCAATGCCGGATGAAGCCGGCCAATGGCTGCTGCTCGGTAACAGCCAGGGACCGCTGGCATGGTTTGTTCTCGACGACCGTCTGCGTGCCGATGCACCTGCCCTGCTCGCGGCCTGCAAGGCTCGCGGCTGGCGCACGCTGCTGCTGTCCGGCGACAGCTCGCCGATGGTCGCCAGTGTCGCTGCGGAACTGGGCATCGATGAAGCCCGTGGCGGCTTGCGTCCGGACGATAAATTGCAGGTCTTGCAACAGCTGCACAAGGAAGGCCGCAAGGTGTTGATGCTCGGTGACGGGGTCAACGACGTGCCAGTGCTGGCCGCCGCCGACATCAGCGTAGCCATGGGTTCGGCCACCGATCTGGCGAAAACCAGTGCCGACGCCGTACTGCTGTCGAACCGCCTCGATGCATTGGTCCAAGCCTTTAGCCTGGCTCGACGCACCCGCCGGGTAATCATCGAGAACCTGCTGTGGGCCGGGCTGTACAATGGCCTCATGTTGCCGTTCGCCGCCCTCGGCTGGATCACTCCGGTATGGGCCGCGGTCGGCATGTCCATCAGTTCATTGACCGTGGTGCTGAACGCCCTGCGCCTGACTCGCATGCCAAACACGCCTGCGGTCAGCGCCACGCCAGAAACCCGTCCGCTGCCGGCCTGAGCCGCGCGGGCATGGAGTCCAGATGCCAGCTCTCTACGTGATGATCCCGGCTGCGCTGCTGATCGTCGCCATCGCCATTTACATCTTCTTCTGGGCAGTCGACAGCGGTCAGTACGACGACCTCGACGGCCCGGCCCACAGCATCCTGTTTGACGACCAGGATCCGAACCACAAGGCCGCAGTGGACGAAGCCAGCGGTCATCCAGCCAAACCGGACGACAAGGCGCCACCTCATGTTTGAGTTGGCGCCACTGCTGGTGTCAGCGCTGATTCTCGGTCTGCTCGGTGGCGGGCATTGCCTGGGCATGTGCGGCGGCTTGATGGGCGCGCTAACCCTGGCCATTCCCAAGGAGCAACGCAGCCGGCGTTTTCGACTGCTTCTGGCCTATAACCTGGGTCGAATTCTCAGTTATGCAACGGCCGGCCTACTGGTCGGCCTGGCCGGTTGGGCGGTGGCCAACAGCCCGGCGGCGATGTTCATGCGCGTCATCGCTGGATTGCTGTTGGTCGCCATGGGCCTGTACCTCGCCGGTTGGTGGAGCGGCCTGACCCGCATCGAAAGCCTCGGTCGCGGCCTGTGGCGGCACATCCAGCCCGTCGCCAACAAACTGCTGCCGGTGTCGAGCGTCCCCCGCGCGCTACTGCTGGGCGCGCTCTGGGGCTGGCTGCCGTGCGGGTTGGTTTACAGCACGTTGCTGTGGTCGGCGAGTCAGGGTAATGCCCTGGACAGTGCGCTTTTGATGCTCGCGTTCGGGCTCGGCACCTGGCCGGTGCTACTTGCCACGGGGTTGGCAGCTGAACGGGTCACGGCGTTGTTGCGCAAACGTAGCGTGCGGATGACGGGTGGATTATGGGTGATCCTGTTCGGTATCTGGACCTTGCCGGGGCCGCATCAGCATTGGCTCATGGGCCATTAATCGACCGTTGATGCAAATCAAGATACCCCAACGCGCCGCCCCCTAGACTCGCCGGCACTGCCAGCCTATCCGGGGGACCGCCCGCATGATGCTCGACGCCATTCGTTGGGATACCGATCTGATCTGCCGTTACGACCTGACCGGACCGCGTTACACCTCCTACCCGACCGCCGGGCAATTCGACGGTCAGGTCGGCACGTTCGACCTGTTCCACGCCCTGCGTGACAGCCGTAAAGCCCTGCGCCCGTTATCGCTGTATGTGCACGTGCCGTTCTGCGCGAACATTTGCTACTACTGCACCTGCAATAAAGTCATCACCAAGGACCGCAGCCGGGCCCAGCCCTATTTGCAACGCCTTGAGCAGGAGATCCAACTGATCGCCTGCCACCTCGACCCTGCGCAAAAGGTCGAACAACTGCACTTCGGCGGCGGCACCCCGACCTTTCTCAGTCACGTTGAACTGCGCCAATTGATGGCCCAGTTGCGCAAAAGCTTCAACTTGCTGGACGATGATTCCGGCGACTACAGCATCGAAATCGACCCTCGCGAAGCCGACTGGTCGACCATGGGCCTGCTCCGTGAACTGGGTTTCAATCGGGTCAGTATCGGCCTGCAAGACCTCGATCCGGCGGTGCAACGAGCGGTCAATCGCCTGCAAAGCCTGGAAGAAACCCGCGCGGTGATCGACGCTGCCCGCACGCTGCAGTTTCGCTCGATCAACATTGACCTGATCTATGGCTTACCGAGACAGACCCCCGATAACTTCGCCCGCACCATTGACGACGTCATTGCGCTTCAGCCGGATCAGCTGTCGGTGTTCAACTACGCACACCTGCCGGAACACTTCATGCCACAGCGGCGAATCAACAGCAACGAGCTACCGACGCCGGCGCAGAAACTGGAAATGCTCCAGTGCACCATCGAGCAGCTGACCCAGGCCGGTTACCGCTATATCGGCATGGACCACTTCGCGCTGCCCGACGATGAACTGGCGATTGCTCAGGAAGAGTCGACCCTGCAACGTAACTTCCAGGGCTACACCACCCACGGTCATTGCGACCTGATTGGCTTGGGCGTGTCAGCCATCAGCCAGATCGGCGACCTGTATTGTCAGAACAGCAGCGACCTCAATCAGTACCAGAACACGCTGGCCAGCGCGCAGCTGGCCACCAGCCGCGGTCTGCTGTGCAACGCCGATGACCGCCTGCGACGAGCGGTCATCCAGCAACTGATCTGCACTTTCAGCCTGGAGTTCGCCCAGATCGAACACGCCTTCAACATCGACTTTCAGGGTTACTTCAGTGAACTCTGGCCACAGTTGCAGGGAATGGCCGACGACGGTCTGATCGAACTGAATAACGAGCGGATCACTGTATTGCCCGCCGGACGATTGCTGGTGCGTTCGGTGTGCAGCGTGTTCGATGCGTACCTGGAACAGCACAATCGCCAGCGGTTTTCGCGGGTGATCTAGCCATCGCCTCACTGGCCGGTCTGCGGAACGCTGACTTTACGACCCTGCGACAAAATCGCCGCGTGCCTGAATGTCCTCCAGTGGGTTACCCTTACGGCTTATGTGTGTTTTCCCACAAGGATTGAAGAAATGTCCGAGCCAGTAAAGCTGCGCGCTCATAGCCAAGCCCACTGCAAGGATTGCAGCCTGGCCCCTCTCTGCTTGCCACTTTCTTTGAACCTGGAAGACATGGATGCGCTGGACGAAATCGTTAAACGTGGCCGCCCGCTGAAAAAGGGCGAATTCCTGTTCCGCCAGGGCGACACCTTCGATTCCGTTTATGCAGTACGCTCTGGCGCCCTGAAGACCTTCAGCCTGAGCGATGGCGGCGAAGAACAACTCACCGGTTTTCACCTGCCGAGCGAACTGGTCGGCCTGTCAGGCATGGACACCGAAAAACACCCGGTCTCGGCGCAAGCCATGGAAACCACATCGGTGTGTGAAATCCCTTTCGAACGCCTCGACGAACTGGCGCTGCAACTGCCGCAACTGCGCCGCCAGTTGATGCGAGTGATGAGTCGCGAGATTCGCGACGATCAGCAAATGATGTTGCTGCTGTCGAAAAAAACCGCCGACGAGCGCATCGCCACGTTCCTGGTCAACCTGTCGGCCCGTTTCCGCGCCCGGGGCTTTTCGGCCAACCAGTTTCGCCTGAGCATGTCGCGCAACGAAATCGGCAACTACCTGGGCCTGGCGGTGGAAACCGTGTCCCGGGTGTTCACGCGTTTCCAGCAAAATGAACTGATTGCGGCTGAAGGCAAGGAAATCCATATCCTCGACCCGATCCAGCTCTGCGCCCTGGCCGGCGGCTCGCTAGACGGCTGATTTCGGCGATGGCGGCTGAGCGAAACGGTTCAGCCGCCGTTATACTGCGTCGTTTGCAGCTTGCCAGGATACCTCGACGATGGTTTTCGACTCCTTCGACATCAAATCCCTCATCCGCCCCGTGATCGACTTTCCCAAGCCGGGCGTGATTTTTCGCGACATTACCCCGTTGTTTCAGTCGCCCACGGCCTTGCGCCTGGTGATGGACAGCTTCGCCCACCGTTATGTCGAGGCTGACTTCACCCACATCGGTGCGATGGACGCGCGTGGTTTTCTGATCGGTTCGGTCTTGGCCTATCAGCTGAACAAACCGCTGGTGCTGTTCCGCAAGCAAGGCAAGCTGCCGGCCGACGTGCTGGCCGAGGGTTATGCGACCGAATACGGCGAAGCTTTCCTCGAAGTCCACGCCGACAGTTTGTGCGAGGGTGATTCGGTGGTGATGTTCGATGACCTGATCGCCACGGGCGGAACGCTGATTGCCGCGGCGAACCTGATTCGACGCATGGGTGCGCGGGTTCACGAAGCGGCGGCGATCATTGATTTGCCAGCGTTGGGCGGGTCGCAGCGTCTGGAAGAGATGGGGATTCCAACCTTTTGCCTGACACAATTTGCGTTGAGCGATAAGTAAGGCGGCACCTGCACCGACGTCATCGCGAGCAGGCGCGCTGGCGATGACGTCAGTCCAAACACTACAAGGTAATCGGCTTACGCCCGGCAAACGAATGCGCCAGCGTCCCGCCATCCACCAATTCCAGCTCGCCACCCAATGGCACGCCATGGGCGATGCGCGAGGCAATCAGGCCTTTGTTGCTGAGCAACTGGGCAATGTAATGCGCTGTCGCCTCACCTTCCACGGTCGGGTTGGTCGCCAGAATGACTTCAGTGAACGTGCCCGCCTCTTCGATCCGCGCCAGCAGTTGCGGAATACCGATGGCTTCCGGCCCTAGCCCGTCGAGTGGCGACAGATGGCCCTTGAGCACGAAGTAACGACCACGGAAACCGGTCTGCTCCACTGCGTAGACGTCCATCGGCCCTTCCACCACGCAGAGCAAGGTGTCGTCGCGACGGGTATCGGCGCATTGCGGGCAGAGGTCGTCTTCGGTCAGCGTGCGGCACAACCGGCAGTGACCCACCCCTTCCATGGCCTGGCTCAGTGCCAAGGCCAATCGCGAGCCGCCGCTGCGATCACGCTCGAGCAGTTGTAATGCCATGCGCTGGGCAGTTTTCTGACCCACACCTGGCAAAATTCGCAGGGCGTCGATCAATTGGCGAATCAAAGGGCTGAAGCTCATGGGGAAAAGTCCGACAAAACAACGAGACGCGGTTTATACCCGCGCCTCTGTTTAGCGTCAATTACTCAGTCCTGGGCGACCCGCACAACCAGTTTGCCGAAGTTGCGTCCTTCCAGCAGACCGATGAACGCTTCGGGTGCCTGCTCCAGGCCATCGACCACGTCTTCGCGGAACTTCACCTTGCCGTCGCGCACCCACGGCGCCATGGCGCTGACGAATTCCGGCTGACGATCACCGTAGTCGTCGAACACGATGAAGCCCTGGATTCGCACACGCTTGGTCAGCAGCGTGCGCTGCAATTGCGGCAGTCGATCCGGACCGGTCGGTGCTTCGTGAGCGTTGTAGGACGCGATCAGACCGCAGAGTGGAATTCGCGCCTTGGGCTTGAGCAACGGCAGCACGGCATCGAACACCTTACCGCCGACGTTTTCGTAATAGATGTCGATGCCCTCGGAGCACGCCTTGGCCAATTCATCGGCGAAGTTCGGGCCCTTGTGATCGATGCAGGCATCAAAACCCAACTCCTCGACCACGTAACGACACTTGTCCGCGCCACCGGCCACGCCGACTACGCGCAAGCCCTTGATCTTCGCTACCTGACCGACCACCGAACCCACGGCGCCGGATGCAGCCGCAACCACCAGGGTTTCGCCGGCCTTGGGCTGGCCGATGTCCATCAGGCCCATATAGGCAGTCATGCCGGGCATGCCCAACACGCCCAACGCCATTGACGGGCTCGGCAGCCCGGACGGCACCGGAATGATGTTGCGACCGTCGCTGATGCTGTGGCTCTGCCAACCGGTAGAGCCGACCACCAGATCACCTTCGTGGAATTTCGGATTCAGCGAACGCTCGACCCGGCTGACAGCGCCACCGGTCATCACCTCGCCGATTTCAACCGGTGCTGCGTAGGACGGCGCGTCGCTCATGCGTCCGCGCATGTAGGGATCGAGTGACAGGTAAAGGGTCTTGAGCAGCACCTCACCGTCGGCCAGGTCCGGTAGCGCAACACGCTCCAGGCGGAAATTTTCCGGCGTCGGTGCGCCTGCCGGGCGGGACGCCAGGACGATACGTTGATTGAGGATCAATGCTTGTGGCATGTGAGCTTCTCCTTTTGATCGATGAATTCGGCGGTATAAGGAGCAGACCTTTATGCGGGTGTCGCGTTCGATGTTTCTACCTTGCCCGATCGGGGTGCCGGAAACAAAAATGCCAGACGCGATGCCTGGCATTTTTTTGTAGGCCATCCGAAGCGCTTTAGCGAATCAGAATGGCAGTTTCATACCCGGTGGCAGTTGCATGCCAGCGGTCATTCCGGACATTTTGTCCTGGCTGTTGGCTTCAATCTTGCGCACGGCATCGTTGACGGCGGAGGCGAACACAGCCTCCAGCATCTCTTTGTCGTCTTCGCTCAAGCCTTCGACCAGGCTTGGATCGATGGTCACACGCTTGACGTCGTGACGACCGGTCATCACCACGGTGACCATATCGCCACCGGCTTTACCGGTGACTTCGGCGTTGGCCAGTTCTTCCTGCATCTTGGCCATTTTTTCCTGCATCTGCTGTGCCTGCTTCATCAGGCCGGCCATGCCACCTTTCATCATGGGAATCACCTCAAAAGTACTTGGATAAATACAGCGCCCGGCCCTTCGGCCGAACACCTTCAGTTATTAGCCCTGAGTGACCAGGGTCTCGACAGGTTCAATAGTATCGTTACGGACCACCGCACCGAACTGCTGCATCATTTGCTGGATGAACGGATCACCGTGAATCGACTCTTCGGCCTCGCGCTGACGGCTCGCACGGCGGCGGGACGCAGCCTGGGCCGGGGTTTCCTGCTCGGGCTTGATCAGCTCCATGCTCAGGGTCAGCGTACGCCCGTGAAACTGGTTCAACGCATCGTTCAAGCGACGCTGTTGAGTCGCGTTGAACAACGCGCTGTGGGCCGGGTCCAGGTGCATCAGCCAGTTGTCACCGTCGACGGCAATCAGCGTGCAGTTGGCGGCGATGCTGCCGGTCATGCCGGAGATCGGCAGTTTCGGGAACAACTCCAGCCATTGCGCCGCCAGACCGGTGGCCGGCATGGCGGCCGGTTCAGGCTCGGCTTCCGGCGCTGGCTCAGCGGTGTGTTCGCTGGCCAGTTCATCAAGGTAACTGTAGGCCGACTCGATGTCGGGCTCGATGTAGTCCTCGTCCAGCGGCGGCTCATCGTCCAACTCCATGCCTGGCGTCGCAGCATCGACGTCAGCGACCGACGGCTCTGGAATCGGCGCAGCGGCCCACTCTGGCGCATCCGGCACCACGCTGTCGGGGGTCGGCAACGGCATCGGCGCCAATTCGGGTTGTTCGCTGGCAATTTCCAGCACCGGCTCGACGGCGGGGTCCTGAACGACGTCGGGTTCTATCGGGTCGTTCCAGGGCAGGTCGACGACGGCTTCGACCGCTACCGCCTCAACAACAGGCTCGGACACGACGAGGGGCGCAATCGGCTCGGGCTCGGGCGGTTGCACGGGAACAACCACCGCTGCAGGCGCTACTGCTGCCACTGCCGGTGCAACTGCCGTAGCGACTACCGGCGCCACAACGGGCGCGGCAGCCACTGAGTTTGCGGAATCAACTGTGGCCTGGCTGATCCCCACTGGCTTTAGCGGTTGCCTCGGGGCATCCGCAGTGTCTGCCGGTCGGAACGCGAGCATTCGCAGCAGGACCATTTCGAATCCACCGCGAGGGTCCGGCGCCAGCGGCAAGTCGCGGCGACCGATCAGGCCCATCTGGTAATAGAACTGCACGTCTTCGGCCGGCAAGGCCTGGGCCAGTGCCAGCACCCGATCACGATCGCCATGACCGTTGTCCACGCCTTCAGGCAGGGCCTGGGCGATGGCGACACGGTGCAGCACGTTGAGAATTTCCGAGAGCACGCCGTTCCAGTCCGGGCCTTGTTCGGCCAGATGACGGACGGCTTCGAGCAAGGCCTTGGCGTCGCCTTCGATCAACGCATGCAAAACGTCGTAGACCTGACCGTGATCGAGTGTGCCGAGCATCGCCCGTACGTCGGCAGCCATGACTTTGCCTTCACCGAAGGCGATGGCCTGGTCGGTCAGGCTCATGGCATCGCGCATCGAACCGTCGGCAGCACGGCCCAGCAGCCACAGCGCGTCGTCTTCGAACGGCACGTTTTCGACACCCAGCACGTGGGTCAGATGCTCGACCACACGCTCCGGCGTCATGTTCTTCAGAGAGAACTGCAGGCATCGCGAAAGAATGGTTGCAGGAAGTTTCTGCGGATCGGTCGTCGCCAGGATGAACTTGACGTAGGGCGGCGGCTCTTCAAGGGTTTTCAACAGCGCATTAAAGGAATGACTGGAGAGCATGTGCACTTCGTCGATCAGGTAGACCTTGAAGCGCCCGCGGCTCGGCGCGTATTGCACATTGTCGAGCAGTTCGCGGGTGTCCTCGACCTTGGTCCGGCTCGCGGCGTCGATCTCGATCAGGTCGACAAAGCGACCTTCGTCGATCTCGCGGCACACCGAGCACTCGCCGCAAGGCGTTGAGGTGATACCTGTTTCACAGTTCAGGCATTTGGCGATGATCCGTGCGATGGTGGTCTTGCCGACCCCGCGGGTACCGGTAAACAGATACGCGTGGTGCAGCCGCTGGCTGTCCAAGGCATTGATCAGAGCCTTGAGCACATGGGTCTGGCCGACCATTTCGCGGAACGAGCGCGGACGCCATTTACGTGCAAGAACCTGATAACTCATCGAAAACCGTCGCAACTAAGGAACAGAAGCGACCAATGCTAGCGGAGCAAGGCCAAAATTGCATCCGGTGCGCTCGTCTAAATCTGGCCAAGATGCTCTTTGGGGGAGCTTTTATCGGCTCAGGGTTTATCAATACCGGAGCGTTTAGGCGGCTGGCCTTTGGGGCACTGCTGTTGATCAGCCTGAATGTCGCTGGCGCCGAGCCGCCATTGCGCTTCGTGGGGCCCGACTGCATCGCCAAGACGCGCGCAACCAGGAACAGGTGCTGGAAAAACTCCTGGCCGGACGCTATCACTACGCCGTAAGCCATCAATGGACACTGGACTGGTTCAACCAGCGCATTTTGCGCACCTTGGTGCGAATGAAAATGTCCGGGGAAATCGACGACATTATCCGACTCTACATGGGTGGCGAGCCACTCGAGGCACCCAACGACAGTCTTAACCGGCCTGCTCCAGCATCTGCCATTGCGGCGGCGCTACAAAACCCTCGACCCAGCCCGGCACTTCTGCGGGCGGCATCGGCCGGGCAATGAAATAGCCTTGAGCAACTTCGCAGCCCAGGCGCAGCAGCAATTCACCGTGCTCGATACTTTCCAGCCCTTCGGCGATCACCTGCCGGCCAAAGGCCCGCGCCAGGCCAATGACCGCCATGGTCAGGGCCAGATCATCACGATCATTAACGATGTCGCGCACAAACGACTTGTCGATCTTAATGGTTTGGGTTTGCAAACGCTTGAGGTAGCTCAGGGACGAATAACCGGTGCCGAAGTCTCCCAGTGAAAACTGCACCCCCAGCGCCTGACAGGCCTGTAAACAGGCGCTGACATGCTGAATATTCTCAATCGCCACCGATTCGACGATTTCCAGATCGAGCATCTGCGGAGCCACCTGGGCATGCCGGGCGAGCACGTGCTTGAGTCGGTCGACAAAATCCGCGCGCTGGAAATGTCGTGCCGCAATATTAATGCTGACTGGCCAGCCCTGTCCCGCTTGCTGCCAATGGTGCAACTGCGACAGGACCTGATCCATTACCCACTCACCAATGTCGATGATCAGGTCCGTTTCTTCCACCAGCGGCAAAAACTCTCGGGCCGGCATCATGCCCTGTTGCGGATGCTCCCAACACAGCAACGCCTCGAAGCCGACAACCTCGCCACGACGCATGTTCACCTTGGGCTGGAAATGCACACGCAACTCACCGCCAGCCAGCGCCTGGCGCACTCGCACGACCGTCTGATGAGTGGCCTTGACCTCCTGATCCCGGGACACGTCGAACAAATGAAAGCGATTGCGACCGCGTTGTTTCGCCACGTACATGGCCTGATCGGCATGACGCAACAGGGTTTCGGCGTCTTCATTGTCGTGAGGGAACAAGGTGACACCGATACTGGCAAACACATTGATGTCCTTGCCATGCAGCGAGTACGGCGCCGAAATGGCGCCGAGCACCCGGTTCAACGCCGCACGCAGTTCCGGCAGATCGCGCACGTATCGCAACACCAGTACAAACTCGTCACCCGCCAAGCGCGCCACGACATCTTCGCCCCGCACGATGGTGCGCAAACGCTTGGCCACCTCGACCAACAGCAGATCGCCACTGGCATGCCCATAGCCATCGTTGACCGCTTTGAAGCCGTCGAGGTCAAGCATGCACACCGCCAGCGGGATGTTTTCGTGCCGGGAGAACTCTAGCGCCTGATCCAGCAAATCCGAGAGGAACGCGCGATTCGGCAGCCCGGTCAGCACGTCATGCCCCACCCGCCATTGCAGTGAATGCAGCAATTGGTGTTTTTCGCTGATGTCGAAACGAATCGAAAGATAACGGTCAACCCGCCCGGTAGCATCATCAAGCACCGGCACCATGGTGCTGTCGACCCAATACAGGCTGCCGTCCTTGGCGCGATTACAAATCTCGCCTTTCCAGACCTTGCCCAAGGCGATGGCACGCCACATGGCCGCGAAGAAATCGGCGGAGTGCAGACCGGAGTTGAGGAGACGATGGTTCTGTCCAAGCAGTTCTTCGCGGCTATAGCCGGAAACGGCACAGAACTGATCGTTGACATGGGTGATCCGGCCGCTCAGATCGGTCTCGGAAAAAATCGCGGCGGCATCGACGGCCCTGCGGTATTTCTCATCCATGAGTCAGGCTCGCTGTGGCTAGCGGTGATACCGCTCAACCAGTGCAGGATGCCCGGAAGAGATGTTTTTATAGGTAATGCGCAGCAACACGATATCACTCCATAAACAGTGATTGATGGCCTCCTGACAGCAGAGTTCAACTAACCTTAAAGGCGCCAAACACCCATTTTTAGCGGCGATTCTACGAAATGCATCACATTTTGCAAAGCAAGGTGATGGATCATGCAGTTGCCTAATGCGAAGATCTATCGTTAAGTTCTTGATTCTAAATGGGAATTAAGCGATGCAAATTTTAAGCTTGGGCGCGGCCATTCGACGCTACCGCAAGGTCGCAGGGCTTACTCAGGCTGAACTCGGCGAAAAAACCGGTTTTGACCCCAAAACCATCAGCCGCTTCGAAACCGGCACCTACACCCCCAGCGTGGAAGCCTTGTTCCTGTTTGCCGATGTGTTGGGTGTGAGGCTAAAAGCCTTTTTCGCAGATTTAGGCGATGAAGATGAACAGCGGGCATATCTGTTCGGTGTCATCCATAAAGCCACCCCGAAGGATCTGGGAAAGCTGATTGCAGCGGTTGACCAGGCCTTGTCCAAGCCTTAGTGCCCGAAATGAAAAAGGAGGCCGGGCTGTCGCATTCGACAGCCCGGCCTCCTTTTATGTGTTCGCTCTGAAAACTGGAAACGAAAAAAACCGCCCTGGACAAGATCCGTGGCAGCGCAACAAGTAAGTATTTTTAGACAGATAACGCGAGAGGGACTCGCGGTGCGTTATGGAGGCAACCCCACCAGCCACACCCCGGCACACAATGTTCCCGCTGTGGCTGCTTCCTTCCGGATCTGACCAGGTTCACGGGTAATCGTTGCGGGGGGACCGATGGGGTCACCATAACGACGCTCACCTGACGGCGAGCCGCGCCATTGTACCTATCTGAGACGAAGTTACAACCGTTCGATCCAGATTAAAAATATGAATCAGGTCAAGGACATGCGCAGGACGCGAAACACCAACGCCCATAGCCGCTGGCGAGGCTGCACTCAGCAGACTCTACAAGTCCTGCAACACCTCATCCGCCCGACCACCCTCCTGCTGGATCACCAGGTGGATGAAGTGCAGCTTGGCGATCACTGCCGGCGGCAGGACGAACGGATAGAAATCCGGCTGTCCCATGCTGCGAGACAGCTCATTAAGCATGCCGGCCAGTTCGATCCAGGCATTGACGAACGACAGAAACGCCGCGCCGCCGGAATGCTGTGGATCATAGAGGGTGCTTGGGGGAAACGGCTGATAGTCGAGGTCTATCTCCCGGGCACTCATCCCGAACCCCAACGCCGTATCTACCGCATCCATCATGTGCAGGTAGTGGGCCCAGGTTTCAGCCCAATCCTCCCACGGATGCATGGTCGCGTAGGCGCTGACGTAATGTTGCTGCCAGTCGAGCGGCGCGCCTTGCTGGTAGTGCCGTTCGAGCGCGTCGGTGTAGCGGGCGCGTTCGTCGCCAAACAGGCCACGGAACGGTTCCAGCCAATGGCGGTTGGCGATCAACCGATCCCAGTAGTAATGCCCGACTTCATGCCGAAAATGCCCGAGCAGCGTGCGATAAGGTTCGTGCATCTGCACCCGAATCTGCTCGCGATGAGCATCGTCGGCTTCTTTGATATCGAGGGTGATCAGACCATTGGCGTGACCCGTGGTTGGCGGCTTGCCTTCGAGATCGACACCGATAAAATCGAACGCCAGGCCCGTCTCTTCATCCACGGTTTTGGGAATCACCTGTAAACCCAGGCTAACCAACTGTGCGACCAGCCGCCGCTTGGCCGTTTCGACCTTGCGCCAGCGTTCGTGGTTTTCGGCAATCGACAGATCGGGGATGGTGTGGTTCAGGCTACAGGCGATGCATAAAGCATCGCGATCATTGGCGCGCAACAGCCAGTTGCACGCGGCCGGGGAATCGAGGTTGGCACAGCGGCGAAAGACACCAGCCTCGGGATCGGCGTCAAGCAACCAGGTATCAGCCTGCAAGCCGGGCTGCAGCGACGATAGGCGACTCTGCTCCGGCTGATAACCCAACGCCGCCGAACACGCCAGACACTGGCTGTTGCGAAAAAACAGTGACTGCCCGCAGCGACACGGCCAGACCTTGCTGTTGCGCGAGCTTTCGCCGATGAAGGGTGCAGCGATGCGCGAGCTGAGCTGTTCGAAGAAGCGGTACATGGCCATCTCCCCTGAGGCTTGCCAAGACTAGATCATTCCCGCGTTTTGTGCGGGAACCGCACCCCTAAACCGAAATGCCGTGTTTGCCAAGAAACTCGACAAAAGCCTCTTCATCCAGAACCTTCAACCCCAGCTCATTGGCCTTCGCCAACTTGGAACCTGCACCGGGCCCAGCGACCACACAATGAGTCTTGGCCGACACCGAGCCCGCGACCTTGGCCCCGAGGCTTTCAAGCTTGTCCTTGGCGATGTCGCGGCTCATCAACTCCAGCGAACCGGTCAGCACCCAGGCCTGCCCGGCCAGCGGCAAGCCTTCAACGATTTTCTTCTCGCTCTGCCAGTGCATGCCGAAATCGCGCAGCTGTTTCTCGGCGGCTTCGGCAATTTGACGATTTTGCGCAATCGCAAAGAACTCCCGAACCGAAGTGGCTTGTTTTTCCGGCAGCGCCTGGCGCATATCCAGCCAATCGGCGTTGAAAACCCCTTCAAGCGAACCAAACTTGTCCGCCAACTTCTGCGCCCCACCCGGCCCGACCGAAGGTATGTGCAGCTTGTCGAGGAAACCACCCAACGTGGTGCTGGCAGCAAACTCGGCGCCCAACTCGCCCTGATCCTGAATCTGCAGGCCGTGCTTGAGCAGATCCTTGATCACCTGCGGGTTATGCGCATCTTCGAAGAAGCTGTGAATCTCGTGAGCCACTTCCAGGCCAACGTCCGGCAAATACGTGAGCACTTGCGGCAACGCCTGCTGAACCCGCTCCAGCGCACCCAGAGAACGCGCCAGCACCTTGGCTGTCTCTTCACCGACATCGGGAATCCCGAGGGCATAGATGAAGCGGGCCAGGCTTGGCTGCTTGCTGTCTTCGATGGCGCTGAGCAAGTTCTTGCTCGACAACTCGGCAAAACCTTCCAGATCGACAATGTGTTCGAATGTCAGCGCGTACAAATCAGCCGGCGAACTCACCAGCCCTTCGTCCACCAGTTGCTCGACACTCTTCTCCCCCAGGCCCTCGATGTCCATGGCGCGACGGGAGACGAAGTGAATGATGGCCTGCTTGAGTTGCGCACCGCAGGCCAGACGACCGACGCAGCGGTACACCGCGCCTTCACTGACGGTCTCGCGACCTTTGCTGCGCTTGACCAGTTGCGTGCGCTCGACATGAGAACCGCAGACCGGGCATTTCTCGGGAATCCGTACTGGCCGCGCGTCGTCCGGACGGCGCTCGATGACCACTTGCACCACCTGCGGAATCACATCGCCGGCGCGGCGGATGATCACCGTGTCGCCGATCATCAGGCCCAGACGCGCCACTTCATCCATGTTGTGCAACGTCGCGTTGGCCACGGTCACACCGGCCACCTTGACCGGTTTCAAGCGCGCCACCGGCGTCACCGCACCGGTACGACCAACCTGAAACTCCACATCAAGCAATTCAGTGAGTTCTTCCATCGCCGGGAATTTGTGCGCGATCGCCCAGCGCGGTTCACGCGCACGAAAGCCCAGCTCACGCTGCGAAGCAATGCTGTTGACCTTGAACACCACGCCGTCGATTTCGTAGGGCAGCGAATTTCGGCGCTCACCGATGTCGCGGTAGTAATCCAGGCATTCGACCATGCCGTGAGCCCGTTTCAACTCATGACTGATCGGCATGCCCCAAGCCTTGAGCTGCTTGAGATTGCCAATGTGCGTATCAGCAATATCGGCCGAAATCTGACCGATGCCATAGCAGCAAAACTCCAACGGACGGTTGGCCGTGATCTTCGAATCCAGCTGGCGCAAACTGCCCGCCGCCGCGTTGCGCGGATTGGCGAAGGTCTTGCCGCCAACTTCCAGCTGCGTGGCGTTGAGCCGCTCAAAACCGGCCTTGGACATGAACACTTCGCCGCGTACTTCCAGGGTCGCCGGCCAGCCGGCACCTTGCAGCTTGAGCGGAATGTTGCGCACGGTACGCACGTTGACACTGATGTCTTCGCCTGTGGTGCCGTCGCCGCGAGTCGCACCGCGCACCAGCACGCCATCCTGATACAGCAAGCTGACCGCCAGGCCATCGAGCTTGGGTTCGCAGCTGTATTCCACCACCGCGCCGCCACCGAACAAGTCGCCGGCCGGCAGGTCGAGACCTTCGGTTACCCGGCGATCGAACTCGCGCATGTCGGTTTCTTCGAAGGCGTTGCCGAGGCTGAGCATCGGTACTTCGTGACGCACCTGAGTGAACGCCGACAGCGCTGCACTGCCGACGCGCTGGGTTGGCGAGTCGCGGGTGATCAGTTCGGGATGGGCCGCTTCGAGGGCTTTGAGCTCGTGGAACAACCGATCATATTCGGCGTCCGGAATGCTCGGCTCGTCCAGCACGTGGTAGCGATAGTTATGCTGATCCAACTCAGCACGCAGCTCTAGAATGCGGTTTTTGGCGGCGGTCATGGGTGTTCTCTCATAAAGCAAAAGAGCAGCCGAGGCTGCTCTATCTATTTTGCTGATCGTCCCGCGCACAGCGCGGGAACAACCTTTTGAATCAACGCTTCTGGGTCAGGGCGCGACGTTCGAATTCAACGATGCGCTGGCGATAATGCTCAATCGTCTGGGCAGTCAACACACTGCGCTGGTCGTCTTTCAGTTCGCCGTTCAGCTCTTGGGACAGTTTGCGCGCTGCGGCCACCATCACGTCGAAGGCTTGCTTGGGATGACGCGGGCCTGGCAGGCCGAGGAAGAAGCTCACTGCCGGCGTGCTGAAGTGATCGATATCGTCCAGATCGAAGACGCCCGGCTTGACCGCATTGGCCATCGAGAACAGGACTTCGCCGTTACCGGCCATGCTTTCGTGGCGGTGGAAGATGTCCATCTCACCAAAACGCAGACCGCTTTCCAGAATGTTCTGCAACAACGCCGGGCCCTTGAAGCCGACGGCGTCGCGGCAGATCACGCTGATCACCAGCACTTCTTCGGCTTGCGGTTGTTCCTTGTCGCTGGTCGAACTCGACGCCTTGGCGCCATCCGGGAAATCGTCGTCACGGCTGCTGAAGCTCGGGCCGCCGTCCAGATCCAAGCTGAGGTTCATGTCGCCTTGCGAAGGTTCGCCATGGCCACGCTTGCCGCGCTTGGAACCTGACTCACGCGGTTCACGGGCAACCATGCTCACCGACGGTAGATCGTGCTCGTCCAGTTGCGGTTCTTTATGTGTGTCCAGCACGCGGGGCGGGCCCAACAGCTCGGCGCTGGTGTCCTCGTCCGGCAAGTTGGACAAATTTCGGTCGAGACGGAATTTCAGTTTCCCCTTGCCGCCGCGCATGCGACGCCAGCCATCGAAAAGAATACCGGCAATGACAATAATGCCGATGACGATCAGCCACTCGCGCAGACCGATTTCCATGTAATCCCGTGCCTCTATAAAAAATGCTGAAAAATAAGGGGCTTACAACTCGCAAACCGCTTTAAAACGTGGCGCCAACTCTATGTTCTGACAGGCGTTTTGCCCACGTATACGAAAAATTGACATTAAACTAGCACGACCAAAGGCAACTTTACACCGTCTGTCACAACGGCTTGCGCGAATATGTCGATTGGCCAGCAAGTCAAGACAGGTAAATAAGTCCTACAACTCAAAAATACCTCTCTTACAAGCGCCGACTCAGGCATCCACCATCGCCATCGCCTCCTCGACATCCACTGCCACCAGACGCGAGCAACCCGGTTCGTGCATCGTCACCCCCATCAGTTGCTCGGCCATTTCCATGGCGATCTTGTTGTGGGTGATATAGATGAACTGCACCGTCTGCGACATCTCTTTGACCAGTCGAGCGTAGCGTCCAACGTTAGCGTCATCCAAAGGCGCGTCAACTTCATCGAGCATGCAGAACGGCGCCGGATTCAACTTGAAGATGGCAAAAACCAGAGCCAATGCCGTCAGGGCTTTTTCGCCACCGGAGAGCAAATGGATGGTGCTGTTCTTCTTTCCTGGCGGCTGCGCCATGATCGTTACCCCTGTATCGAGTAGATCTTCGCCCGTCAGTTCCAAATACGCGCGCCCACCACCGAAAACTTTTGGGAAAAGGGCCTGTAAACCGCCATTGATCTGATCAAAGGTATCTTTGAAACGGTTTCGGGTTTCCTTGTCGATCTTGCGAATCACGTTTTCAAGGGTATCCAGCGCCTCGACCAAATCGTCGTTCTGCGCATCCAGATAACGTTTACGCTCGGATTGTTGCTGGTATTCGTCGATGGCCGCCAGGTTGATCGCACCGAGGCGCTGGATACGCGCGGCAATGCGTTCGAGTTCTTCTTCGGCGTCTTTCTCGTTGGCCTCGGCCACCAGCGTGGCGAGTACGCCATGGAGATCGTAGCCGTCTTCCAGCAACTGATCTTCGAGTGCCTTGCGGCGCACGGTCAGGGCTTGCCATTCCATGCGCTGGGTTTCCATCTGGCCGCGAATCATTTGCGATTGCTGCTCCGCCTGACTGCGACGTTTTTCCGCGTCGCGCAGTTCACGGTCGGCGTCTTCCAGAGCGATCTGCGCAGTCTTGAGTTCTTCGTCGACGGTCATGCGCTTGTCGAGCAACTCTTCAAGTTTGAGGCGCAACTCTTCAAGTGGTGCCTCGCCCTCCTCCAGGTTGAGACTGAGCTGTTCGCGCTTCTCGGTCAGGCGTTCGAACTGCATTTCCAGGCGTTCCAGCGCCTGACGCGTTGAGTCGTGTTGTGCCTTGAGCGAACCCAGACGCACCGCCAGTTGATGGGCGTGATCCTTGTGCTGCCGGGCTTCCTGACGCACCCGGTCAAGTCGCTCGCGCAAGCTGTCGCGCTGGGCCAGCAGCAACTCGCGCTGCTCGGTGTCCAGCGCCATGCTGTCCAGGGCTTCCTGCAATTGCAGGCGCGCTTCGCCGATATTTTCGTGTTCCAGCGTCCGCTGCTCAGCCAACTCGGTGAGTTCTTCGTCCAGTCGTGTACGGCGCAAGGTCAATTGTTCGGCCTTGGCTTTACCGGCGGACAACTGGGCTTTTAACTCACCTTGTTGACGCGCTTCGTCTTGCAGCAGACGGCGCAGGTGTTCGCGACCGTTTTCTTGCTGACGCTGCTGCGCCCTGAGATTCTGAAGTTGAGTTTCCAGGGTTTCAACCGTGGCTTCGCGCTCTTCACGTTCAAGACCCAGACGCTGGATTTCCTGAGCCCGGGCGAGCACACCGCTTTCCGCTTCGCTGGCCCGGCGTACGCGCAAAAAGTGTTGACCGACCCAGTAACCGTCGCGGCTGATCAGGCTCTGGCCGGCGGCCAATTGATTGCGCAGGGCCAACGCCTCTTCAAGGCTATCGACCGGTTTAACCTGCCCCAACCATGGTGCAAGATCGATCTGCGCTTCAACTTTATCGAGCAAGCTACCGGGCACCCGCACGCCATCTGTGGCCGGGCTGAGCAAACGCAAATCGCCTTGGGCAAAACCGGCCAGATCGAAATCGCCGAAATCATCCACCAGCACCGCTTGCAGGTCGGCGCCGAGCACGGTTTCCACCGCCAGCTCCCAACCGGCTTCGACTTTCAGGCCTTCGGCCAGACGCGGACGGTCCGCCAAATGCTGCTCGCGGAGCCATTGAGCGGTGCCGGTGCCGGGATCGAGTGCCGCTTGCTGCAAGGCTTCAAGGGAGGCGAGACGACCGTTCAGACGCTGCAAATCGCCCTGAGCCTGCTGCTGATTTTGCAGCGCTAATTGCAGTTCCTGACGAAGTTGCTCAAGGCGTTCGACCTGGGCCTCTTCGCTGGCCTGCAAGTCTTCCAGCGTTGCTTCGCTGGCGGCGAGTTGCTCGCTGAGTTCCATGATCGCTGCGTCTTCCGGGTCTGCCGAGAGCAACGCTCGCTCTTCGCCAAGACGCTTCTGGCGATCGGCCAGGCGCTCCATGCTGGTTTCCAACTGCTGGATGCGCGACTGCTGAACTTCGGACTGGCGACGCGGCTCGGCGGCCGTCAGGTTGAAGGTGTCCCATTGCTCTTGCCAGGCGTGCATGGTGGTTTCGGATTCTTCCAGCGCGGCGGCAGCTTCTTCGGCGGCGGCGCTGGTGACTTCCTGTTCGGGGGTGAGCATGTCGAGCTCTTCGCCCAGCGTCAGCAGCAAAGTGCGGTCGTGGCCCAGGTGAGATTCAGTTTCCAGACGCGTACGCTCGGCTTCTTTCAGGTCGTCCTGCAATTGGCGCAAACGCTGCTGACCATGCTGGATACTCTGCTCGACCCGGGCGATGTCGCCGCCGACCGAATAGAAGCGCCCCTGCACCAGATTGAAGCGTTCGGACAGGTCGTGGTGCCCGTCGCGCAAGCGTTCGATAGCCGCATCGGCGTTTCGCTGCTCGGCCACCAGCGCTTCGAAGGTGACTTCCTGATTGCCGATGATCGCTTCGCGCTGACCGACCTGTTCATTCAAAGCCTGCCAGCGCAGAGCCGACAGTTGGGCCTTGAGCTGACGTTCCTCGCCCTTGTATTCCTGATATTTCTTGGCGGCCTCGGCCTGGCGGTACAAGCGTTCAAGCTGACGCTCGAGCTCTTCGCGCAGGTCGGTCAGGCGAGCCAGGTTTTCGTGGGTGCGGCGAATGCGGTTTTCTGTCTCGCGCCGGCGCTCCTTGTACTTGGAGATGCCCGCCGCTTCTTCAATGAAGTTGCGCAGGTCTTCGGGCTTTGACTCGATCAGCTTGGAGATCATCCCCTGTTCGATAATCGAGTAGCTGCGCGGGCCCAGGCCTGTACCCAAAAAGATGTCGGTGATATCGCGACGGCGGCATTTGGTGCCGTTGAGGTAATAAGTGGTCTGGCTGTCGCGGGTCACTTTGCGGCGAATGGAGATTTCCGCGTAGGCCGCGTATTCGCCGAGCAGGGTGCCGTCAGAGTTATCGAACACCAGCTCGATGCTGGCCTGGCTCACCGGTTTACGGCTGGTGGAGCCGTTGAAGATGACGTCGGTCATCGACTCGCCGCGCAGGTTCTTGGCCGAACTCTCGCCCATCACCCAGCGAACGGCATCGATGATGTTCGACTTGCCGCAACCATTGGGCCCGACCACCGCCGCCATGTTACTGGGGAAGTTCACCGTGGTCGGGTCGACGAAGGATTTGAACCCCGCCAGTTTGATGCACTTTAGCCGCACGCTTAAGCGTCCGTCAGGGCAGAAACCACCAGATCACTGCTGCGCTGGGCATACGCCGTCAGCACAATGCGGATCTGCGGAAAATCACGGGCCAGCACGGCGGCGAGCAAGCGTTCGAACAGTTCTAGGAACTCGCTCATCGAGGCCTTGCGCTGTTCCAGGGCGAGGAAATACGCGCGGCTCATGGCCGGCTGCAAATTTTCGACGGTTTCCTGCAAGTACGGGTTGTTGGCGAACGGATACGCGGCGCGCATCACACTGAAGCTGTCGTCGACAAAGGTGCGAATGTCCTGGCGCTCGTAACTGGCGGTCAGGCGCTGCTGAATTTGCACGAACGGCGCCATGTCGGCCTGGACTTGCCAGCCGCCGGCCACTGCATTGCCCAGCAGAATGTAAAGCTCGCTCATTAGCGTGCACAGGCTCTGGACCTTGTGGACGGTGAGCTCGGTCACGTGGGCGCCGCGTCGCGGCAGGATCGCGATCAGGTGGCGGCGCTCGAGGATCAGCAAGGCTTCACGGACCGAACCGCGGCTGACATTGAGGGCCAGCGTGACCTTCTGTTCCTGGATGCGCTCCCCGGGCTTCATTTCGCCACGAATGATGCGTTCGGCGAGGTGGTGAGCTATTTGCTCGGCGAGGCTGTCCGGCGCCTTGAACGTCATGGTTGTCCTTCAAACTCTTCGATTTGCACAAGCGGCGCAGTGTAGCGCACATGAAGGGTCATGGCGGAGTGCCCACTCGGCGGTTTTTGGCACGATTCAAGCAAAAAGCAGGCTATCGCGTAAGGGTCAATAATGAAGGTACGCGTCGTTGATCGACAAAACGCTATTTCCTGACCTTTAAGTCAGAAAATCATTGACCGCGAAGTCAGACCTGATAAATTCGGTTCAAGTCGGTTAACAACAATAATGAGTCTGCGAGGCCTTCCGTGATCCAGTTTTTACTTAACCAGGAACTCCGTAGCGAGCACGCCCTGGACCCAAACCTGACCGTGCTCAATTACTTGCGCGACCATGTAGGCAAACCCGGCACCAAAGAAGGCTGCGCCAGCGGTGACTGCGGCGCATGCACCGTGGTAGTCGGCGAGCTACAAACGGATGACAATGGCCGCGAACATATTCGCTATCGCAGCCTCAACTCGTGCCTGACATTCGTTTCGTCACTGCACGGCAAACAACTGATCAGCGTCGAAGACCTCAAGCACCAAGGCGAACTGCACAGCGTGCAGAAAGCCATGGTCGAGTGCCACGGGTCGCAATGCGGTTTTTGCACACCTGGCTTCGTCATGTCGCTGTTCGCGCTGCAAAAAAACAGCGATCAACCGGATGCTCATAAAGCCCACGAAGCACTGGCCGGCAACCTCTGCCGCTGCACAGGCTATCGGCCGATTCTGGCGGCTGCCGAACAATCCTGCTGCGCCAAGCAAACGGACCAGTTCGACGCCCGTGAAGCCGACACCATCGCTCGCCTTAAAGCCATCACCCCTACCGACATCGGCGAACTCAACAGTGGCGACAAGCGCTGCCTGGTGCCGCTGACCGTCGCCGATCTGGCTGACCTCTATGATGCTTATCCACAAGCCCGCCTGCTGGCCGGCGGTACGGACCTGGCGCTGGAAGTCACGCAGTTCCACCGCATCCTGCCGGTGATGATCTACGTCGGCAACGTTGCCGAAATGAAGCGCATCGAACGCTTTGATGATCGCCTGGAAATCGGCGCCGCCACCACCCTCTCCGATTGCTACGAGGCCTTGAAAGCCGAGTACCCGGACTTCGGCGAATTGCTGCAACGCTTTGCGTCGCTGCAGATCCGCAACCAGGGCACCCTCGGCGGCAACATCGGCAACGCCTCGCCGATCGGTGACTCCCCGCCCCTGCTGATTGCGTTGGGTGCGCAGATCGTTTTGTGCAAAGGCGAAACCCGCCGCACGATGGCGCTGGAAGACTACTTCATCGATTACCGGGTCACCGCGCGTCAGGAAAGCGAGTTCATCGAAAAGATCATCGTGCCGCGTGCCAGCGCCGAACAACTGTTCCGCGCCTACAAAGTTTCCAAGCGTCTGGACGATGACATTTCCGCTGTCTGTGCCGCGTTCAACCTGCGCATCGACAACGGCGTGATCGCCGACGCCCGCGTCGCCTTCGGCGGCATGGCGGCAACGCCAAAACGCGCCAAGGCCTGCGAAACTGTATTGCTCGGCGCTACCTGGGGCTCTCCATCTCAAGTGCACGACACCGTCGAACGCGCCTGCGCCGCGCTGGCCGAAGATTTCACGCCGCTCTCGGACTTTCGCGCCAGCAAGGAATACCGCCTGCTGAGCGCGCAAAACCTGCTGCGTAAATACTTCATCGAACTGCAAACACCGCACATCGAGACTCGGGTGACCGCTTATGTCTAATCATCACGCCGTAGAGAAGACCCAGGCCGAATTGGCTGAACTATTCGCCAAAGACCTGACCACGGGTGTCGGCCGCAGCGTCAAGCACGACAGCGCCGCCAAGCACGTGTCCGGTGAAGCGCAGTACATCGACGACCGGCTGGAATTCCCGAATCAGTTGCACGTTTATGCTCGCCTGTCGGACCGCGCCCACGCGAAAATCATCAGCATCGACACCAAGCCTTGCTACGCCTTCGAAGGCGTGCGCATCGCCATTACCCACAAAGACGTGCCGGGCCTTAAAGACATCGGCCCGTTGCTGCCGGGCGATCCATTGCTGGCTATTGATGATGTGCAATTCGTCGGTCAACCGGTGCTCGCCGTCGCGGCGAAAGACCTGGAAACCGCACGCAAAGCCGCCATGGCCGCGATCATCGAATACGAAGATCTGGAGCCGGTGCTTGACGTAGTCGAAGCGCTGCGCAAACGCCACTTTGTGCTCGACAGCCACACACACCAGCGCGGCGATTCGGCCGGCGCACTGGCGAGCGCCGAACATCGCATTCAAGGCACGTTGCACATCGGTGGCCAGGAACACTTCTATCTGGAAACCCAGATCTCTTCGGTGATGCCGACCGAAGACGGCGGCATGATCGTCTACTGCTCGACGCAGAACCCCACCGAAGTGCAGAAGCTCGTCGCCGAAGTGCTCGATGTGTCGATGAACAAAATCGTCGTCGACATGCGCCGCATGGGCGGGGGTTTCGGTGGCAAGGAAACCCAGGCCGCGAGCCCGGCGTGCCTGTGCGCAGTGATCGCGCACCTCACTGGCCAGCCGACCAAAATGCGCCTGCCACGCGTCGAAGACATGCTGATGACCGGCAAGCGTCACCCGTTCTACGTCGAATACGACGTCGGTTTCGACAGCACCGGTCGCTTGCACGGCATCGCCCTGGAACTGGCGGGTAACTGCGGTTGCTCACCGGACCTCTCGGCGTCGATTGTCGACCGTGCGATGTTCCACGCCGACAACTCGTACTACCTGGGTGATGCAACCATCAATGGTCATCGCTGCAAAACCAACACCGCGTCAAACACCGCTTACCGTGGTTTCGGTGGCCCGCAAGGCATGGTCGCTATCGAAGAGGTGATGGACGCCATCGCCCGCCATCTGGCCCTCGATCCCCTGGCGGTGCGCAAGGCCAACTACTACGGCAAGACCGAGCGCAACGTCACCCATTACTACCAGACCGTCGAGCACAACATGCTCGAGGAAATGACCGCCGAACTCGAAGAAAGCAGTCAGTACGCCGAGCGCCGCGAGGCGATTCGTCGCTACAACGCCAACAGTCCGATCCTGAAAAAAGGCCTGGCGTTGACCCCGGTGAAGTTCGGTATTTCCTTCACCGCCAGCTTCCTCAACCAGGCCGGTGCGCTGATCCATATCTACACCGATGGCAGCATTCACCTGAACCATGGCGGCACCGAAATGGGTCAGGGCCTCAACACCAAAGTCGCGCAGGTCGTGGCTGAAGTGTTCCAGGTGGAAATGGACCGCGTGCAGATCACCGCGACCAACACCGACAAGGTGCCAAACACCTCGCCGACCGCCGCGTCCAGTGGCGCCGACCTTAACGGTAAAGCCGCGCAGAACGCGGCGCAAATCATCAAAAACCGCTTGGTTGAATTTGCCGCGCGGCAGTACAAGGTCAGCGAAGAAGACGTGGAATTCCACAACGGCCACGTGCGGGTTCGTGATCACATCCTGACCTTCGAATCGCTGATCCAGCAGGCGTATTTCGCTCAGGTTTCGCTGTCGAGCACCGGGTTCTACAAGACCCCGAAAATCTTCTACGACCGTAGCCAGGCGCGGGGCCGACCGTTCTATTACTACGCCTTCGGCGCAGCGTGCTGCGAGGTGATCATCGACACCCTCACCGGCGAGTACAAAATGCTGCGCACCGACATCCTCCACGACGTCGGTGACTCACTGAACCCGGCGATCGACATCGGTCAGGTCGAGGGCGGTTTCATCCAGGGCATGGGGTGGCTGACCATGGAAGAACTGGTGTGGAACAACAAAGGCAAACTGATGACCAACGGCCCGGCCAGCTACAAGATCCCGGCGGTGGCGGACATGCCGCTGGACCTGCGGGTGAAGCTGGTGGAAAACCGTAAAAATCCGGAAGACACGGTGTTCCACTCCAAGGCCGTGGGCGAGCCGCCGTTCATGCTCGGCATCGCTGCGTGGTGTGCAATCAAGGACGCCGTGGCCAGTCTGGGCGACTACAAATATCAACCGAAAATCGACGCACCGGCGACCCCGGAGCGGGTGTTGTGGGGCTGTGAGCAGATGCGCCAGTTGAAGGCGGTGAAGGCCGAGGAAGCCGAAGTCGAGCTGGCTTCGCTGTAAGACCGAGGCGCGGCTATCGCGAGCGAGCTTGCTCGCGATGGCGGACTGACAGACAACAACGATGTTGAGGTGAAACATGTTCAACTGGATCGACGCCCTCGCCGACCTGCAATCCCAGGGCGAACCCTGCGTGTTGGTCACCATCATCGAAGAGCTCGGCTCGACGCCGCGTAACGCCGGCTCGAAGATGGTCATCAGCGCCAGCCAAAGCTTCGACACCATTGGTGGTGGGCATCTGGAATACAAGGCCCTGCAGATTGGCCGCGAGATGCTTGCCAGCGGAAAGCAGGACACGCACCTTGAGCGCTTCAGCCTCGGCGCCAGCCTGGGTCAGTGCTGCGGCGGCGTGACGGTGTTGCTGTTCGAACCGATGGGCCAGGTCCAGGCACAGATCGCCGTATTCGGTGCCGGCCACGTCGGCCGGGCGCTGGTGCCGCTGCTCGCCAGCCTGCCCTGTCGGGTGCGCTGGATCGATTCGCGGGAAGCCCAATTCCCGGAACAGATCCCCCACGGCGTACGCAAAATCGTCGCTGAAGAACCGGTGGACGAAATCGATGACCTGCCCACCGGCAGCTACTGCATCGTCATGACCCACAATCACCAGCTCGACCTCGAACTCACCGCTGCGATCCTCAAGCGCAACGACTTCGCCTACTTCGGCCTGATCGGTTCGAAGACCAAACGGGTGAAGTTCGAACACCGCTTGCGTGACCGTGGTTTCGACAGCGCCGTGCTGCAACGCATGCGCTGCCCGATGGGCATCGGCGAAGTCAAAGGCAAGTTGCCTGTGGAAATCGCCATCTCCATCGCCGGCGAAATCATCGCCACCTATAACGCCAATTTCGGCCAGCACACCGCCAGCGCCGGATCATCGATCGCCAAACTGCTGCCTGCCTCACGCCGCAGCCAAGCCACGAATTGAGAACTTTTATGCCTCTGACTCGCAAAGCCTACCGCGCCGCCATTCTGCACAGCATTGGCGACCCCGCCGAAGTGGGCATCGAAGCCTCTTATGAGTATTTCGAAGACGGCTTGCTGGTGGTCGATAACGGCCAGATCAGTGCCCTTGGTCACGCCAGCGACTTGCTGCCAACCCTGGCGGCCGATATCGACATCACCCATTATCAGGACGCGCTGATCACCCCAGGCTTCATCGATACCCACATTCACTTGCCGCAAACCGGCATGGTCGGCGCCTACGGCGAGCAGTTGCTGGACTGGCTCAACACCTACACCTTTCCGTGCGAAAGCCAGTTTGCCGACAAGGCCCACGCTGACGAAGTCGCGGGCATTTTCATCAAGGAACTGCTGCGCAACGGCACCACTACGGCGCTGGTGTTCGGCAGCGTGCATCCACAATCAGTGAACTCGTTCTTTGAAGCCGCCGAACAGCTGGACCTGCGGATGATTGCCGGCAAGGTGATGATGGACCGCAACGCGCCGGACTACCTGACCGACACCGCCGAATCCAGCTACGTCGAAAGCAAGGCGCTGATCGAACGCTGGCACGGCAAGGGTCGCCTGCACTACGCGGTCACCCCGCGGTTTGCCCCGACCAGCACCCCGGAACAGCTGACCCTCGCCGGCCAGTTGCTCAGCGAATTCCCAGACCTGTACATGCAGACTCACATCAGCGAAAACCTCAAGGAAGTCGAGTGGGTCAAGGCGCTGTTCCCGGAGCGCAAAGGCTACCTGGACGTCTACGACCACTACAAACTACTCGGCGAACGTTCCGTATTCGCCCACGGCGTACACCTGTGCGATGACGAGTGCGCGCGACTGGCGGAAACCGGCTCGGCGATCGCCTTCTGCCCGACTTCAAACTTCTTCCTCGGCAGCGGCCTGTTCAACCTGCCGATGGCCGAGAAACACAAGTTGAATGTCGGCCTCGGTACGGACGTCGGTGGCGGCACCAGTTTCTCGCTGCTGCAAACGTTGAATGAAGCGTACAAAGTCATGCAGCTACAAGGTGCGCGATTGAGCCCGTTCAAATCGCTGTACCTGGCGACCCTCGGTGGTGCGCGTGCGCTGCGCCTGGAAGACAAGATCGGCACCCTGCAACCGGGCACTGATGCAGACTTCCTGGTGCTGGACTACAACGCCACACCGCTGCTGAGTTATCGCTTGAAGCAGGCCAATAACATTGCCGAGACGTTGTTTGTGTTGTTGACGCTGGGGGATGACCGGACGGTATTGCAGACGTATGCGGCGGGGAATCAGGTGCATCAGCGCTAGTTTTCTTCGGGCCATAAAAAATCCCCCATTGCTTTGCAGCCTGGGGGATTTTTCGTGTCGTTGAGGCCGCCTTCGCGGGCAAGCCTGGGTCTATCAGAGTTTGGCGACCGGCCGCCCTGGCTTCTTGGTCTGCAACAAATGCGAGAACACCGCATGCAAATCATCCGACGCGCTTTCTTCGTCCAGGTTGAGTTTGCTGTCGATGTGATCCATGTGGTGCATCATCAGGTCCACCGCCAGTTCAGCGTTACGCGCTTCGATGGCGTCGATCAGTTGGGTGTGCTCATCGTAGGAACAGTGGGAGCGATTGCCGGTTTCGTACTGGGCAATGATCAACGACGTCTGGGACACCAGGCTGCGCTGAAAGCTGATCAGCGGCGCATTTTTCGCCGCTTCGGCCAACTTCAAGTGAAACTCGCCCGACAGACGGATGCCGGCACCGCGATCGCCACGGGAGAAGCTGTCGCGCTCGTCGTTGACCATCTGGCGCAACTCGGCAATCTGCTCGGCAGTGGCGTGCTGCACCGCCAATTCAGTGATCGCACGCTCCACCAGACGCCGCGCCATGAACACCTGGCGAGCCTCTTCGACACTCGGGCTGGCCACGACAGCGCCACGGTTCGGACGCAGCAGCACGACGCCTTCATGGGCCAGGCGCGACAGCGCGCGGCGAATGATGGTGCGACTGACCCCGAAAATTTCCCCCAGCGCTTCTTCGCTCAACTTGGTACCGGGCGCCAGACGCTGTTCGAGGATGGCCTCGAAGATATGCGCGTAGACAATATCGTCCTGGGTACCGATGCGGCCGGCTTTGCCTGCTCGCGGTTGTTTCTTTAGGGGTTGCAACTGTTCGTTCATGGGCACTCGAGTCGGAAGAACTGCGGCGAATTGACCGTGACTGTAATACGGCACAGTGGGTCGCTGGCAAGTATCGCGTAAAAAACACTGCGATTGTACACAATGAAAGGTGGCAACACGACTGTACGGCTGTTTGTCACCTCCGCTGTATTACAACGACGGGTTACTTTTGAGTTTAGGCTTGAACGCAGAACCCATTGGAAGACTTCACTTCGCAACCTCTTCCTACGTAAAAAGGAACACCGCTGTCATGAACGACGTCACGCACCCGCAACTCCGCCCTTTTGCCGATACGTCGCCTTCTGCGATCGTCGCCGGTTTCATCGCAATGATGACCGGTTACACCAGCTCACTGGTCCTGATGTTCCAGGCCGGGCAAGCGGCGGGTCTGACCAGCGGGCAGATTTCGTCGTGGATCTGGGCGATTTCGATTGGCATGGCGGTGTGCTCGATTGGCCTGTCACTGCGTTATCGCACGCCGATCACTATTGCCTGGTCGACCCCCGGGGCGGCGTTGCTGATCACCAGTCTGGGCGGCGTGACCTACGGCGAAGCCATTGGCGCCTACATTACCTGCGCGGCACTGGTGACGATTTGTGGTTTGACCGGAAGCTTCGAGCGGCTGGTGAAAAAGATTCCGGCGTCACTGGCCGCGGCGCTGTTGGCGGGGATTCTGTTCAAAATCGGTAGCGAAATCTTCGTCGCCGCACAGCATCGAACGGCGCTGGTAGTGGGCATGTTCGTCACATATCTGGTGGTCAAACGCCTGTCGCCGCGTTTTGCCGTGCTGGCCGCACTGTTAATCGGCACGGCGCTTTCCGGGTTCATGGGCTTGTTGGACTTCAGCGGTTTTCATCTGGAAGTGGCGACGCCGGTCTGGACCACGCCACACTTCTCCCTGGCCGCGACCATCAGCATCGGCATTCCGCTGTTTGTCGTGGCAATGACCTCGCAGAACATGCCAGGCATCGCCGTGTTGCGCGCCGACGGATACACCGTGCCGGCTTCGCCGCTGATCACCACCACCGGCATCGCTTCGTTGCTGCTGGCGCCGTTCGGTTCCCACGGGATCAACCTGGCAGCCATCAGCGCGGCAATTTGCACCGGACCGCATGCCCATGAGGATCGCAACAAGCGCTACACAGCGGCTGTTTGGTGCGGGATTTTCTACGGGATTGCGGGGGTGTTCGGCGCAACACTGGCGGCGCTGTTTGCCGCGCTACCGAAGGAGTTGGTGCTGTCGATTGCGGCACTGGCGTTGTTCGGTTCGATCATCAATGGCTTGAGTATCGCCATGAGCGAAGTGAAGGAACGTGAGGCAGCACTGATTACCTTTATGGTCACGGCGTCGGGACTGACGCTGTTTTCCATCGGGTCGGCGTTCTGGGGGATTGTGGCGGGGGTGTTGACGTTAGTGATTCTGAATTGGCGTAAAGCCTGAAACAAAAAACGGCGACCCTGGGGTCGCCGTTTTTTAGAACATCAAGCTACCGGATTGATCGGCTTTTCCGGGTACCAGACGTCGATCAGCGGGCTGACAGTCGCTTCGGTCAATTCGCTGCGGCCTTTGAGCCAGGCTTCAACAGCGGCACGCTGCTCTTCGGACACCGAGCCACGCTTCTGCAGGCAAACCAGACCGAAGTCGTCGCCGCCAACATAGCCCAGACCGTTGGCTTCCATGGCTTCTTTCAGGAACGCGTCGAGGAAAGCATCAATGGCTTCATCAGCCAAATCTTCCTTGAAATCCAGGTTCAGTTCGAAACCCAGCTCTTGAATTTGACTAATATGCATGTTCTACCATTCTGGTACTAGCCCATGACGCACGCAGCTCAGCTTAGTAACAGAAGGTGTCTACCAAAATGGCAATCATCAAAAAATTAGGATACCTACGGCACTATCCGTTTCGGACCTTTAGCCCCGCAGCCCAGCACACATTGCTACGAGAGGTGTATCCAAAAGAATCACAGCATGAGCGCGGAGCAATGATCAATTCTTTGCTAGCCATGGACTGTTACTGCGATCTCACTGAACAAAGTATTAATTCAGACACGCTGAGCACACCGAAGCTAAAAAAAATATTTGAAGGCTTCTGCGGCGCCCTAGCCGCCGAAGACCTACTTCCCGGCTCGCAGCGCCGACGAGAAATGGTTTGCCGAAACGTTGCCAAGATTGTCAATGACGCCTCTACGGCAGACCCAACCATCATCCCTATAAATTGGGAACCTCATTCCGGGTTCCACTACGCCACTATGTGGGACGAAAGAAAAAAATTTCTATCGCCGGAAAAAATAGAGTACTGGACAGGATGGAGAATTGAAGCGCGCCATGGGTGCAACGCTTTTTTACCACTGGCAAATCTCTGGAACACTCACGGAAGAAATTTCACCAACCAATATTTTGAAACAATGCGAACGAACTTCGAAAAAGAATGCACAGTACCATTTTCTTTATTTAACAAAATGACAGATTTTCTCACTAACAACCACAATTCGTGGCCACCCTCGACATTCCACTCACCCGAAAATATATATCTTTTCTTTGTAGAGCTGATAAAAAATGAGTTCGATGGTGCTGCCACCACAGACAGCAATCTCCCAATAAGAATGAAATCTTGGAATAAATTTATTTCAAGAATAGAAACATACTTCATAGCAACTGGAGTTTGGGCACAGCCAGTTATAGAGCTCCCTCGCACCGACGCAAAAAAAATCCATGGAAATTCAACCCACGTTCGAGAGACTGAAAACGGCATCCTAGTTAGAGAAAAGCTGATGACCGACATCCCTATAGAAATAAGTCACAGCCAAGCAATCGAGTTGCTATTTTTCGAAATCAAACAAGATATTCAAACACTACGAGGATGGGCGGAAGCTAAGATAGCCAACGTAATGACTGCTTTAGAAAATAGAAAAGCGTTAGCCAAGAACGGCACAAGCCTTCACAACGAAAAACAAGTACAAGCCAAGTCCGTAACATTAGAAAATATATGTGCCACCTTTGATGAAATCAGCTATGACATTGATCTCCCAGTTTTAACTAGAAAATACAATCTAAACTTTGGGACAGATTACTCCGCAACCAAAATGGCGGAACTTCTAGCAATTCCTTCAACATCGACTTTTTTTCCCTTTCAGTGCCTTTTAATTCTCGAACATCCGATCATAACAAATAGCTTCCTTACAGACTACAAGCTATACGATAAATTTGGGAGCATGACAGGCTTCTTTGTAGAAGATAATGCATACCTCTTGATGACTGAAGATGAAATCCGCCACTTGTCCGGCAACAAGAGACGAAAAGGGCCAAGAAAATCACGCCAAAAATTCGAGCTATCTCCGAAGGCGGCCCTAACAATAAAAAACTTAATTTCGCTAACTGAGGCCCCTCGAATATATTTAAAATCACGCGACGACGAAAACTGGAAAAATTTATTTATAGGAAGCAAAGTCGCCGCATCACTGCCAACTAAAGCACCAGTTGTAAAGTGGAACCAGTCGAAACTCACACGTGAAAAAATACACACACTTCGCACGGAGTTTGAGCCACATACTAAAAAAAGAGATTCGATCCTTGATAATCACATATATCGAATTTCGCCATCAACCATTCGCGCATCACGTGGACTAGAAGTATACATCGATAGCGGGAAAACTTCGGCCATGTCGACAGCACTTGGACATGAAACTGAAGACAGTATGCTGCTTACGCACTACCTTCCAGAACCCATCCTCGCTTATATCGAAAGTCGAGGCATCAGGACCCTGCAAAAAATAATCATATGTCACGCACTCAAAGACAGTCCATATCTTTTAGAAGCATCCAACTTGGAAGACACAACCTCGCTTAAAAACTTCTTCATCAATCACGGCCACACCAATACAGACTCATACCTTACCGACCCATATAATTATAGCGCGGCCGATGCAGAATCTTTAACTAGTGAATTACTAGTTAGAATTGGAGAAAAAGCACTTACAACGCTGATCTCTCTTAACCTTGCCGTACAACAGGCGCCTACGGAACGCCCAATCTCCGAACACGCTCTGTATTGGTCTCGAATATCGGAACTGGTGGTCTCCGAAATTGAGCTAAGCCATGACCCACTGTTGAAACAACATCTCGCGACGGCAAGGATAGCGGCAAATCCAAATCGAATGGAGAGTTTGATCTATGAATAACTCTAACACTCCGGAGTTTCTCTCAAGACTCGACGACAATCCGGCACACTACTTTCGAAAAGCATGGTGGCTTTTGTCACCATTTGACTCCCCAGTTTGGACCATTTCCCTCAAACACGAAAACCCTCAAGAAATTAACTGGCGAATAAGCCTTGATGATGAAAGCATCCTGACCACACCTAAAAACCGTCGACTGGAGACAGCTTTAAAAACATTTATAATAGTTGCCTCTGCTGGGGGAAGTCGAAACCCTACATCATCAGTCGCAACTCAAAATCGCAACCTCAGAAGCGCCCTTCATATAGTTGACTACTTCTTTATAAACTCAAAAAAATTGGAGCTTGCGACATGCGGTCTATCCGGACTTAGTGAATCCGAGCTAAAAGGAATGCTTCATCAGTTAGGAAACAGCCAAAACATAAGCCAGTCCGTGTATTCTTATAACCAACGATTAGTTGAATTAGGAGTAAATCTAATTTCAAACATACCACCAAACACCATAAAAAAATTGCTCAATGACAACCCCAGCATCAGTGAAATAAGCAGCAACGACATCGACCTTAACGAACTTGATATCCCAGTTTGTAAAATCCCACTACTTAGGGCGGCATTTCTACACAGTGGACTTTACCATAAAGACGAACTAAACGGCTTCCACTTAAACAGTGCAAAAATCGCATCTATTTTATACAAAAACACTTTGCGAGGTGAGAGTTCGAAACCTCGGATTAATATCCTTTCCTTCTACCCAATGGAACCTGCATGCCGCCGTGAATTCATCGGTGTTCCAACACGTTCTGACGCAACCCCAGGCCTGACAGAAAGCAGTTATAACTACTTCCGCGCAACCCTAAACTCCATGCGTTTTCTACATTTCGCAAAGGAAGACGCCCCTTCGCTTCAGGTTCTTGATGATGTAGCAAAGTTTACAATTGACCTGAAGGAATGCAATAGATTTCGTAGCGTGCCATCGGATGTAATATTCGCACAATTTAGAGACTGTGTTGAATTTCACTTTGACTATGGAAGAAAAATTATCAATGGATTTTGTCGGTTAGTAGCGTACTGCACCAGGATGAATATCACACTTTTGGAGCTTAGCAACCTCAAAGTGCAACAGATAATAGGTCCTGAACTAGTAAAGATCGGCGTAAAAAAACTTGGTATAACTTGTCCAAACTCCAGCAAAACAGATAGCGGGCACGGACTATCCGGCGGAAGGCGAAATAAAAAATTTTACTCTGATCTCAGAAACAACGAAGGCCTTCTCAATTTACTCGAGGTCTATATTGGCTGCGTGCAATTCGTAACCGGAGCGCTGACTGCTCGACGCGCCGATGAGTTGGTTAACCTGCAAGTGCTGAGTTGTATTGATGTAACTCGCGAATGGCTCATATTCAAAGTTGGGAAGACCTCAAAGTCGCTTTTTGGCATCCGAGATACACAGGCAAGGCCTATTGATAAATTAGCAGTGAGCATGATTAGAGAGTTGCAGAGAATGCAGCGTATCCTTAAGAGGTATGGTTTTATTAATGAATATACATCTTTGTTCTCACTCCCTCATCCCAGGCGCTCTTTAGGCCTCGTGAATGCATCCCATCACACCTTCAACAAGGCAATGGATAGTGTCGCTGATTATTTCCAGGCTCCATTGGACTCCCAAAACCGCCGTTACTATCTTCGCCAGCATCAACTGCGTCGTTTTTTTGCACTTTTTTTCTTTCATACATTTGGTCTAGGTGGCATCAACTCTTTACGCTGGATGTTGGCGCACTCCGATATTGAGCACGCTTGGCATTATATTACCGACACGATCGATGGAGCCTCATTACGCGGTGCGAAATCGCAGTATGTACTCGAACAACTGAATCACGGTCACTTTGAAAATTACCAGTCTCTTGTGGGAATCCTTAAAGAACGATACGGAACGGAAGATATAACTTTGATTGATGAGGTCGAGGCCGACCGATACATCCAAAGACTATTAGAGGACGGGGACATCACTATCGAGCCTACTTTCTTTAGTGACGAAACTGGGCAAAAAATGATGATTATTGTGAAAGTAATTAACCCACAATTAAAACGTGAAGACTATGCGCCCATATAAAAACAAAACACACCAGATTGCCACCTCGATCCAGTCCATGATCAAACTTCTTAGGTGCATTCTAACTCACCCTGAACAGTTCGTGGAAGACAAACAAGTGCGTTTAGCGCTGAAAAGCCAAGGTGCCTTATCATCCCTAACATATACCGCCAACTTCGAGTCAGAAAGTATCGCCATAACACCTGTAAGCCTAACGACCCTAAAAAGCAAGGTATATAGTATAACCGGCGACATTAGCTTTGACTTACTAGACAAAATGCGGCTAGAAGCACTATCAAAATTACAACGTAGTGAAGCATTCGGCAGCCAGAAGAATAGACGCTCGAAGCAATTTATTACGGAAAAAATCAAACAACTCGAAACTGATTTGAACACCTTAAGAGAAAGCAATTTTCACATGCTACAAGCCTTATTATTTGCTATGAATGCGATCGACAGCGTAGGCCAAGCAGAAACCAATTCTTTACGAACAAAAAGAACAAAGGACGCCAAAGAAACCATGCAAAAAATTCTAACGTTGAATACATACCCTTTTGATAGCTTGAACCAAAATTCGTTCCTCACATCGGGAAAATCAGTCAATGACGAAAATAAAGCTAGCAGGTGAAATACAACTTTATACCAACCTACCAAACCTCAAATTATACAGCCACCATTTAGACGACAAAATACAACTAAAAGACGGCACAAACTTACCTTTTTTGGTTTGGCCTGATGGGACCCCCTGCATAGCGGCCAATCTATATATGTTAATTCTTCGCGACAATCCCGGTCGATCCGGAGCACCACTGTCACGGCGAGGAGCTAAAGGTGGAACTATTGGAGACTACGCTGGAAAAATCAGCCAACTCATAAGATTCTGCTATAGAGAACACCTCGACTTCTTAGATCTAACCGACATCGACTTTTCAAATTTTATTTCTGAACTCAGAAAACAACGCTTCGAATGCAATCAAATTCAACGACAAAAAAATGAAAGCACGCTTATCAAAACCGGTCAGACCTGCCTAAAGTTTCTCCAGTTTATTGGAAATTTAGCAGGCCGCCAGGACTTTGTATCAACAACCGGCACAATAAAAATCTCAAACCGAGAATACTTTATTCGACATGGGCATAGAGAAACAATTAAGCTAACAACAATGCACCATCACACTTTTTCGGAAGGAGTAAGTGGGGATCCTCGCAACCCAATAAGCAAAGCCAATATTAGCAAGCTACGCCAGGCCATTGACGACTTACCTAACTCTCGGTTTATAAATCAAAGGCGGCACCTCCACCTATCTTTTCTTGAGCATGCCGGACCACGCCGCGGTGAACTTTCAGCTCTTACTGTGAGCGCAATAGATAAAGCGTCAAAAATGTCGAAACCAATGCTAGATTTTATAACCTTAAAGCAGGGCACCTTAAAAGTTCGACAAGTTCCAGTCACTCATATGCTGCTGAGCCAAGCTAGAAAATTTATTAAAACCCAGCGAGCGGAAGTTATCAAAAAATATACCAAATCGGGAAAGCTCGATCATGACCAGCTTTTCGTTTCATTCAGCACTGGAAAGCCGTTGGCAGACACAGCAATAACCAATGAAATCCATATTCTTAGAAAGGCAGCAAGTATCGAAGAGCAGGCTTGCGCTCACATGTTCCGACATGCATTCTGCACAAATCTATTTATAACCCTTTTCCAGCAACATAGTTTTAGTAGCAGCAAAGAATTTGAAATCCGACTACTCACAGATCACTTTTTTTTCTCAGATGTTCGACAGTGGACCGGGCACAAAACTCTCGAAGGTCTACTACCTTACATTCACAGGGCTTACAGCAGAATTAACAAAATCAACAAAACCATTAGCGTGGCACGCTTACTCAGCGCACAAGACCAATTCGACACCGGTCTAACTTTACTCTGCCAGGACTTACTTAAAGGCTTAGCCCCAAGAAAGTTTGTCTCAGAAATTGAGGAACTAACTCGCCTCCGCAATGAAGACTACCGCTGCATTGAGCGAACGAATGATGAATAAAGAATTATAATTCTAGCAATTGCACAGCCAGCGCACTTTATGGTCCGTAACGAGACGCTGATCGATTCGCTACTGCTCATCTTAGGAGCGACGCAAGGCTGATTAATCGGGCTAGGACGTTGGACTATGCTTATCAAGTGCTACGCCAGCTGCTCGACTCAGCATGTACCACACATCCGCATCCAGACGCTGGATGCTAGTAAAAAAGAACTCTCAGAAATTTGCTAAACCGCAATTATGTTGCCCCTTACAGACATCAGAAAACGGCCAATAGCTGCTGACGGTAGTCTTTCGAAAAGCTAATTTGATACGACGTTACAGCAGCGGAGTCGCTCGTGGATAAAAAACCTCTCGCAGAAGTGGCAGACATTACATTGAATTTTCCTTCCGACTCATCCTGCATAGACGCAACCGCATCTTCCGTAGCAGCCCATACAATTGGCTCCCCCCTCCCCACAGCGGAAAGGATGGCCAGATCATCAGGCAAATCTTCGCCAATCCGATGAGAGAATTGCGTTAACGTTGGCTCCGCCAATACAAATAACCAAGCTCGGTCATCAATCTCACCCACTCGTCGAAGAATTCTGCCTAAGACTTGGCGGTAGTGCAATTCGGTACGAATTCGACTGAGATAACAGCAGACCTGCAACCGAGGAATATCGGTTCCCTCGCTGATCATTCCGACAGCTACAATCCATCGACAGTCACTATTTTTGAAGTCGTTGATCACTTGCTGCGCATCAGGTGTTTTAGTGGTGACAATCTGAAAGGTTTCGCCCTTACTCTCTAGTACCAAAGCAACTTGGTGAGCATGCTGAATACTCGTAGCCACTACGAGACCAGCTGCATCTGGCTTCAGATTTTGCACTTCATCCAGCTTTTTTCTCCCCAAGTCGAGCAACTGATTGATTGCTGACTCATGACAAAGTAGATCCTCGTATGAAACGGGGGATTCACGGAGAAGCTTTTCGATGTTTGGAAACAGTCTAATGATGCTGCTACTGGCAACCTCTTCCGTGAGCCTCAACATCTGGTTATCAAGCAGAATGATGCGAGGAGATCGGCACACACCATCAGCAATAGCGTCTTTCAGCCCGTACCGATAATCACAGATCAAACGCCCTTCCGGATTAGAGTACCGGGCTAAGGCAATGGTCTTGTCATCAGAACGCCATGGCGTGCCTGATAAAGCCAGGGTAAACGCTGCACGATCTTGCATTCTCTGAAGAATCTGTTGGCCCCAGGCATTGCTCAAAAGCGGATCGTAGCCAGAGCAGTGATGGATCTCGTCAAACACTGCAAAAACACGATAGTCATCGAAAAGCCTCCAAAACTCTTCGTTTTGAAATTCCATCGCCTGATAGGTGCTTGCGGAACCTATGGCACCAATAAGGCCATCCAAACGCTTTCCAATCACTGCTGAGAATGTTGAACGGAAACCATCTACAACCTGGCATGACGGCGCAAAACAGAGCACCAGATCAATCTTGTCCTGCTCGAGCAGAGACTTGGCCAACTCTGCAGCCATACGTGTCTTTCCAGCACCCGGTGTCGCCTGACAGAAGAAGTGCCGCGTAGTGTTGTAGTGCTTCAGTGCAGTCTCTATGCACTGACTCTGCCATTTTCTCGGTTTCGCTCTCATCGGGTAGACGTAACTGTTTTGAGTGTCTTCTCGACTGCTCGGAGATGACCAAGAAGGCGAGAGCTTCGATCCCTTGCTTCTAAATATTCACTTTCCATTTGATCTTTGAGATGCGGCATTTCCTCAAGGAGCTGTTTGTAACGCTCCGCTTCTCCCATCGACGAGAGAAAATCGAGTCGAATTTCTTTCAGTATTGACTTCAAATGCTCAGTCACATCTACCCCTGGCGGCTCTATATCAAGGCTCTGAGTGGGTACTTGCACCTGCGTGCTCATAGGTTTTACTCTTCTTTCAAACCCATTATCGATAGCTTTCAACTGCAAATTCTCAGGAATGGGTTGCAGGTGGTAGACCTGGTCGCGCTTGAGACGCTTCTTGTCCTGAATGACCCATCCAACACGCAGCATGCGCTGCACCTGCTCATACACGTATCTTCGCAAATCGCTACTACTGAAGGTCATCCCCACCAAGCGCTTAGCGTAGGCATCACGTACTGCCCGGATCGTAAACTGGTGCTGTTCACCCTGCTGAAACAGATCGTAGAGCCGGCTGTCGACGATGAATAAATCCGATTTCATGCAGGCACCTAGTGGGAAATTCGCGGACAACCAAAAATACGGATTATAATCCGTGGTTGATGTATCCGTAAACACAGGATAGTGCCGCCTCAGTGGGAACCGAGGCGATTATGGATCTGCTTGCAAAGGCATTGGGCGAAAAAATACGACTACAAAGAAAGTCAAAAGGACTAGCTCAAGATGCCCTGGCACTTTCCTGCAAAGTCGATCGAAGCTATATGGGGCGCATTGAGCGTGGCGAGGTGAACATCACCGTGGAGAAGCTGTACCGTATAGCAAGCGCACTGGAATGCGAGCCCCAGAGCCTCCTACCAGAAACGCGTCAACTTCACGAGTTGACATCCGATGATGCAGACATTAAATACACGTGAAGCCAGTAATTCCGGTGGTGGTGTCCGTTCAGTAAGGCGCTACCGTAATAACCTCATGAGGATTCCCGGGGCTCCCCAAGGCATTCTCGAACTTTTCATAAGCAAAAATCCCCGCACGCAGCCCCTCACGCAGATCGCTCATTACATAAGTAGCTATTCGCGAGCGCATGGCCTGGTCGAAATGGATGATACGCAGCAGTGCATTCGCCCATTGATGATCAGCGTTGGCCCGACACGCAAACATGCGTACGCCAATTGAAATCGCTGTGCACCACACTGCACGTTCGGGTTCAAGACAGAAATGGAGTCAGAGAGGGGGGAGGCGTCTTTAATGACCACAGGGCAACGCCGCTCGCTCCCCTTCTGTCCAGCAATGCTGCAGAAATACACAGGCCTGACAGCAGGTCCTGCTGTCGATGGCTTGGATGAGACACTGACGTTTGCGACGGTCCTGAACGATTTGGTGCGCGCAATGATGGCGCTGAGTGTCCACGAAAAACGCCGGAGGGTCGACCGTGCGAACGCTGATGGCGGATTGCATTGCAGCGTCAGCCCCGCATTCGGCCCAGCTATGGAATCGGCATCCTTGGACGGGGGCTCCGCTAGGAGAAAATGCGTCGCGCTGCCTGTGGCAACGAGCCATTCGTCCGCCTCCGTCAGTTCGCCGACCAGCGCCTTCTCTAACCCGTCGCTGCGGAAACCGGGAAACGCCGAAAGATTGGCTGAGGAGAGCACGCCGCCTAGTTCCGCCCCGCATGCCGCAATCAGCGCGCCACCACGCGCATGTATTTCATCCAGGTGCGGGTCCAGCGTTTCGGCTTGGGGTGCGGTGAGAGGCGCTACCTACTTATTCCAAACTCTCCCTCGAATCCCGGAATTCCAAAAGCCGAGGCGCCCATCAATTGCGCGAATCGGGTGCAGGTAAACCAAACCACAGTAGTTGCAACGCTTAGCCCCTCCGTGAGCCGTGATTTCACCGCGAACCGCCTCTGGAAATTCACTTTGAAGTCTTTCCGCTACAATCACCTGGCGATCAGACTGACCGCCACTGCATTTGTCAGGGCAATACCCTGGCGGATAAAAATTTGCCATGCTTTTTCCTTTGCTTTCACTTCCGTAGGAGCAGTAGCTCTTAACTACGTGTCCACCGGTTCTCGGATAGACCAATGTATAGGGAGCTACCCGAGCTCGCCCTGCCCGGCGGCGGTAGGCACTTCAAACTCCACATTCGCGGCATCTAAAGCAGTATCCTGCGGCTGATTGGCTACAATGCATTGCTCGATGTACAGCAACTCCTGAGTGACCTCCGCCGCAAGGTCTTTTAGCTCCTGCAGTAGTCGGACATGTTGCTGTTGTACTTCAGTCGGGGCACCACCGAGCCTCGTAATTTTTCGAGTTCCACGCTCTATGCGTTGATTCAGTTCGATGAGAAGCTTCTCACCAGTGGCCTTCTTCGCATCAGGGAAAAGCTGGCACTGGAGCAATCGGAGCGCGTCGTAGATCTTGACGACCTCTTTGCTGGTTTTTGAATGGACGAAGTTCAGGCTGCCCTCGTCAAACGCATGATGCTCCTGATTCTGCCCGCGCCAATTCACCAAATCGCTTTTGACCAAGCCGAAGTGAGTAAGGTCGTAGGAGATACGCTGCTCGACAAGTCTGAAGGTCTCTTCGAGGCTGAGCTGCAGATACATATTCTGCTTGAGCTGTGACTTTCCAAATCTCGCAGTTACAGACAAACCGCTTTCCACGCAATACTCCAGCACCATCGATTCAAACCAAATGCGGCAGTACACCAAGGCTTGCCTGATATCGAACACAGCTAGTGCCCGGTAGACTTTTTCCTGAAAGCCACCAGCATGATCTACCAGGACTATGCCCTTATTTGTGTAACTCATTACGCTACTGGAGTGTTGATCTGCCTGCCGGTGTCGTTCAGCGACGATGCAGAAACGCTCCCAGAAAAGACGATCATGCGTCGTCACGACCATCTGAGTACGGCGTAGGTAGGGGTCTGAAAAGATCAGGTCGATGATGTTTGACCTGTGGTCGCTATCGATGGCATTTACCACATCGTCGAAAACAATCAGCGGAAATTTGTTCTTCTCGGCCACAGCCAAAAGAAGCGAAAGGCCGAGCGCTCGCAAATGGCCTTCGCTCAGAACCGAGAAGGCGTCAATTGAAGTCCCGTCACTGTTGGATATCTTTATCCGGTAGCTTTCGCTGGCCTTTTCAAAGCAAAGAGCATCTATGCGTTCATGCTCGTCATCGTGATTGTTGATCGCTTTGTAGTACTCAGCAGCTTTCGCCTCGATGCCTGAGAGACGGGCTCTCTCAAGGGACAGCTTGTAGCTGATCAGATCGTGATGTAGGTTTCCATACTCAACCTGAAGTGCCTGAATGAATGAGTTGAAACGCACATTGTCCGCATTACTGGCAATAAGCTCAGCTCGTTGGCGGGCGATATCTGCCATTTGAGCTCCTGTCGGAGCTAAGTCTCGTTGCGCTACTTTCTTTTCATCGAAAAGCACTCGAAGTGACTCCTCGGTTTGCTTGATCGCTTTGACATCGGCATCGAGCTTAGCCACCACAGCATCAGCTTGGGAGACTTCGATGAACTTACGGTCGCACGCACTGACATACCGTCCTAGCTTCTCGTCGCTGCCTGCCACGAGTTGATTGAACGACTCCAAAACCAGCAACGCAGCATCCGTCCTCGCGGTTGAATTTTGAAAAGTAGCAGTGGCAGCTCGTAGCACTTCAAGAGAGAGCGTGCACGGCACCCCTTGACTGGTATTGAAATCCACTCCGAGCACGCCAGCCGAAATCCTGTTGGCCTGTTGGACGATACGATCCTGATTCTGTCGATCAGCCTCTTGCAGCCTCGTTAGATCGTTGAGGGCCTGGAGCTCTCGTCGAGCCTTTTCGAATGGATTCTCGGTAACGCTACGCAATGGCGTCGCGCAGGCGGGGCAGGTATCTCTAGCATCAGCGCTTTCTATTGCCTGTATGGCCTCGAACACCGCCCTGTAGTTCAGTGCTGAGGCGTTCCGAAGTAGTGCCGATTCGATTTTGGCTTTGCGTTTAAGCAAGCGTGTTGAAACGGATGCCATGCGGGCCAACTGCTTCAAAGAAAACTGGACGGGTGACTCCGAATTCTTGAGCCTCTCGGCTGCTTTGACCTTCAGTTCCCTAAGTATTTCAAAGCGCGCAAATCTAGCCTTAACGACGTGATGGTGTTCGAGTGCCAAGCCAAGTGCTTGGCACACTCTAGAGTTGAGCGCGTCGATTGTCTCGAAGAGCGCCCGGCGCTTCTCGATAAGTTCGCCCCGTCGCTGCTTCAATGCGGCCATAGCCACCGTATCGTCGGGTTGCAGGTATGTATTTAAATTGAAGCTTTCAGGTCTGACGAATCGAGAGATGACCTCCTGAAACTCTTCCAGTCCGAACAGGGTGGCAAGGACATCACCTTCTGCGCTGCCGGTATCCTTGGAGCCCAGTAAGGAAAATTCCTGTAGGCGATTGCGATCAATGAAGCAGCTCGACCAGGTGATGCTTTTTACGACACTCGCCTTGTTCGTGCCTGTCAGAATCAGGGTGGCTTTGGATGCGCCTCGCGCAATGTATATACGTATCTTCGTCTTGCGACGATCCGCCTCTTTGATATGGCCCGTTGTGCCGTACTCCAGCGCTTCGCACAGGGACGACTTACCACCGCCATTCGGGGCGTAGAAGATATTTTTGCTCTTACTAAATCGCAGCAGCGTCCCTTTGTCATCGTGCCCAAGGTCGCCAAACCCCCTGAAATTTTTGACCTGCAAGCTTGCTAATGGCGTAAGGCCCGAAGGCGCAACCCAATCCAATTCGGGCTTTGCATCAAGAATGGTCTTTATCCGACGGGCGAGTTTCTGATAGTCGGTAGCAAGCAAGCGCTCGGACGCTGCACTCAGGTGCGATTTGATATGGTCTGAAAACCGGCCCCTGGAGCCATTGACTTTATAGATGCACCACAGCAAAGCCAGATAGGCATCCGGTTTATCGTCAATATGTTCCCTGGCGAAGCTCAACAGGTACTGGCTCATCCATGTTCCTCCTTGATGACAACATCGAGCCTACTTGGTCTGACTTCGTAACGCCATCTCATCACAAGGTACCTGTAGAGTGTCCGCTGTGTGACAACGCCTAGGCGTTCAGCAGACAGTGAAACGGAATCACCAGAATATAAAACGTGAAGGTTGAAACGAGGGAATCAGGGGCTGGAATTGGCAGCTAGGGAGCTGCAACACGACCCGCAACGTTGGTGATAGCTAGGACTCTCGCTGCTGGCATTCCCTGATCAAAATTGACTGATTATTGATTAAAATGCGCAGCGTCCTTTGGCGAGCGTCCAGCATGTATCCGACCGGCGACGTAAACCGGCCATGCGTTTTCACTACGATTGGAATTCTTTTCATTAAGAATGGAACCAGCCAACCATGGCCAACCGTGTCGCGAAAACCTTAAACGCCAACATGGGCGCCGTTTGTGAAAGGTTTTATGTCATGAAATCGGGCCGTTGCTAGAAGAATTTCCGCGGTGCGGCGCTGAACAGCCGCACTCCGAAGCACACCTCCTGCTTGGCAATACTCTTGGCTCCCGAGCTAGTATCGCTAAAACATCGAGCGACCTCGGCGAGGCTGCCGATTCCGGCGCTGCGCACAACGCATTCGATACTCCTGAAGGTTTCCATAGGCGCCACTATAAACTTTTGGTTTAGACGGCCTATTGTATTTACTGCCTACCTTCCCTTCGGCGAGCATTAGAAAATAAAAGGGAGTCTTTAGATTTTAAAAATGGGGACTGTCACAAACTGGTGACTATTGCGGATGGGCTCTCGCAACGAGCGATGCTGCATGCGCCCTATTTTGGTAAGCGTCCGGCCAACTCGTCTTGCGTCATATTAGGTACCTAGGTTTAACCTCTGCCGTAACCATTTTCATCAGGTTTTGACTCCAGGAGCTATTGCCTGATTCGGCATAGTACTGAACAAAATTTCATCTCAAAAAAAACCGTCCTGTCGACGCCGATGCCGATGCCGAATTGACCCGGTTGCTGAGCTGTCACTGACCTGGCCTAGCTCCTCACGAACCGTTGCCTGTGCTGGATCTGTACCGTCTTCAAGGTGGGTAAATCTTGCGTTGGCACTTGAGTCAGTTCTGCATCGGCGTTTCGAGTCTTAAGCCCAAACCTCGCTTTAACTTCATGCCTAAACGTGGACCTACTGCGGTGAGAGCGAAATGCATGCTAGCGTCAGCCTGCTATCGCAAGCATGCTTACCCCCACATGGTCGCGCGGGTGTACGCCGAAGTACTGGCGATAACAGCGAATAAAATGTTGTACCGATACAAACCCGCATTCGCTAGCGACATTAGGCATAACCCCTCTACCGGCCTGCAATAGGTCACGCGCGTGTTGCAGGCGCAAATCCAGGTAGCGCCGCGAGGGAGAACATCCTAAATATTGCTTGAACAGCCGCTCCAGATGTCGGCGGGAAACACCCATGGTTTCCGCAAGCTCGTCGATGCTTAACATGCGATTCAGGTGTTCGCCCATTAACGCCAGCGTTGCCTGCAATTTGGCCGGAGCATTATGCGTCGATTGCAAGGGTTTCGCTTGACGGGCAGCGTGCTTGTCCATATGCAGAATCAAACCACGACCGTGAGTATGGGCAAGCAGCTCATGCATCAAACCTTGTACTGCTTGGGGTCCAACGCAAGTCAAACGCTGGCGGTCGACACAGAACGGCGCTGCGACTGGAATCAGATCTTTGAATGCACCTAACGTCAGCGATGGATCGGGTTCAGGCAAACTGCACCGATAACCGTCCAGCGCACCTATTTGCGCCAAGACCCAACCGGCCTTGCCCAGTGAACCGAGCCTGATAGGCTGCATGGCCCAGTAGCGCAACTGGCTTCGTAGGCCAGGAACGTCCATTCGATTGTGTAGGTTCTCGCCCCCACAAAGGATTAACACATCCAGTGACTGGGCCTGGTCCAGTCGCGAAGTGGCAGTAACAATGCCGTTGCTGGCATAAAGAGGCTGGCCCTCTGAGCTAAGAATTTGCCAATGACAAACGCCTGGACCAGCAACTTGGTTTGCTAGGCGCAACGGCTCCAGTGCATTGGCCAATGTAAAAAAATCAAATCCTTCCACCAACCAAAAGCCAATGCGTAGAGTCTGTGGTTGTGGATGGCGAGAATTGGTGAGTCGCATGCTTCTCTCCTATGGACCAAGTGGCTCAACACTCGATGGAGCTAACGGCCAGCCCGCCACGTGAGGTCTCTTTGTATTTGTCATGCATGTCTGCACCGGTATCGCGCATTGTGCGGATTACCCGATCTAGTGAGATAAAGTGCGTCCCGTCACCGCGCAATGCCATTTGTGCAGCATTGATCGCCTTCACCGCTGCGATGGCATTGCGCTCAATGCACGGCACCTGTACCAGTCCGCCAACGGGATCACAGGTCAAACCAAGATTGTGTTCCAAGCCAATTTCTGCAGCATTCTCTACTTGCTCGGGACTGGCGCCGAGAATTTCCGCAAGGCCGGCAGCGGCCATTGCGCAAGCAGAACCGACCTCGCCCTGACAGCCGACTTCCGCACCGGAGATAGAGGCATTACGTTTGCAAAGAATGCCGACGGCGGCGGCGGCAAGGAAATAGTCCACCACATCGCTATCCTTGGCCTCCGGGCAAAATTTCATGTAGTACTGCAAAACGGCTGGAATAATCCCTGCCGCGCCGTTGGTGGGTGCTGTGACCATTCGCCCGCCAGCGGCATTTTCTTCGTTGACTGCCAAAGCGAATAGGTTCACCCATTCCATGGCGCTCAATGTCGAACCGATGACATTAGGCTTTCCAATCTCCAACAGACTGCGGTGCAGGCGTGCCGCGCGGCGCTGTACATTCAGTCCGCCAGGCAATACGCCTTCTTTCTTAAGGCCGCTATCCACACAGCTCCGCATGGCCTGCCATATTTGCGCCAGCCCCTGGCGTATTTCTTCTTCACTGCGCCATGCCAGTTCATTTGCCAGCATGAGTTGAGAAATACTTAGTCCATGCGCTTTACACTGACTCAGCAGTTGGGCGGCATTCTCAAATTCGTAAGGCAGTTTGGTCAGATCCTGATCAAGCTGCCCGCTTGCAGCCTGCTTTTGATCGACGACGAAGCCACCACCGATTGAGTAGTAGGTTTCGCACAGCAGCAGGCCGTCATCGGTAAACGCGCTTACAGTCATGGCGTTGGGATGGTAAGGCAGGTTTTCTTCGAGCAGACGCATGTCCCGTTGCCAAATAAATGGCACATGGTATTTACCGGCCAAGAGCAAGCATTGCGTCTCGCGGAGCTCCAACAAGCGAGGCTCGATCAATAAAGGATCGACCTTATCAGGCCACTCACCCATTAGCCCCATGATCACTGCTTTATCCGTCCCATGTCCGACCCCCGTAGCCGACAGCGAACCGTAAAGCAGCACCTCTATGCGTCGTACCTGCGCCAGCATTTCCTGCTCGCGCAAGGCCTCTACAAACAGAGCCCCGGCACGCATTGGACCGACGGTATGGGAACTGGACGGACCGACTCCTATTTTGAACAAGTCAAAAACACTGATAGCCATCGTTGATCTCCACGCCACTTCAAGGTTGTCAGGAACTCCCCCGATTGTCGGCGTTGAGGATCGTCAACAGGTGTCAGATATCGACTCCTAAGTGTTCGCTAATACCACTTTCCAACTGAAAGGGTTTACCCCCACACGGAAGGCGAAACAGCTTTGGGATATCCAATAGCACGGAAATACGCCTAGCTCGCCCCTCCCAACACCTACCTATTGAACTGGCATGAATATCTTGCCAAATGATTCATCGTCGACCTGGGACTAGTGTTTTTTACGGTATGCCATTGAGTCATCTATGCGTTTGAGTATGTAGTCTCCCGCAGCTACTGGCTTATACAGACTCTGCGCCCTGTCGATGCCCAAATCACAGGGATCGACTTCGGCGCTGTAAGTCGGGTCGTAAAACGTCGCAATGGAGTAGCGCTCATGGCCTGAAGAGTTGATCACTCGGTGAAGAGTCGAACGAAAACGATCGTTGGACCAATGCGCCAACAAGTCTCCGACGTTCACCACCAGACTGCCCGGAATCGGCGTGGCATCGATCCAGCGATCGGAGCCCAACTCGCGCACCTGCAAACCACCGCTGTTGTCTTGATAAAGCAATGTTATGCAGCCGTAATCCGTATGAGGCGCTACCCCAAACTGATCAGCCTCGGCTTTCGGCGGTTGCGGCGGGTAATAGACCATCTGCGTGCGCTGCAGAGGCTTGGTGTACTTATCCGTGAAAAAATCTTCTTCGATACCCAACCCAGCAGCCACCGCCTTCAGCAAATCCGCTCCGGCCTTTGCGATTTCCGAATAGTACTCAGTCAGTGCTTCGCGCAGCTGCGGCATAAAGGCTGGCCACTGATTCGGTCCACGCAGAGCCTCACCGGCGAGTACGCAAGGATCATCCTCCGTTAACTCCAAGCCAATACTGAAGAATTCCTTGTGATCGGGTTTAGTGGCCTCGTACATGGTCGCACCACCCAGCGCATGCCAGCCTCGATGGCGCTTGTTCACTGCCACCTGACGCTTGACCTCGGTTGGATAGGCAAAGAACTGCCTGGCTGCCGACATGGCTGAGTCAATCACCGTTTGCGGCACGCCGTGATTGATGATGTAGAAGAAACCGGTTTCGCTACAGGCTTCTCGAATGGCGTCACCAGCTCGACGAATACTCGCCTGATCACCTTCGCGAACACCAGACATATCAATCAAGGGCAGGTTGGCGCTAGAGGTCATGTTAGCTCCTGGGTGCATCGTGAATGCAGTGGTGGGATACCCGGCCTCATCAGCGAATGACCAACCGGTATATACAGGATAAAGCATTTACTGTGCCGTCCAACCAGGCAGTCGCCAGAAAGCCTCGGACTAAAGCGAATAGCACTTTTTAATAACTGCACAAAACCGTAATCAACCTGTTACCCGCCGGTTTCCCTTCGCCCCATTAGGGATCGGAGAGTTCCCATTTGGTGCAACCTTTGGTTACAGGCCTGAACAAAGAGACACCAGTGATTCTCTTTTTGTTTTGGATCAACAGGGGCTAGAACGCTGCTCGGCGAGAGAAATTGGAGTTATGGCCTACATTTTGCCTTTCCTGTATATACAGGAATATATAGCTACCCTTTCCCCTCCACCCTGACCTCAGGACATTCTCAATGTACGCACCGTTGCAGCTCAAACCCGGTCATCTCACCCTCGATCAATTGCGCGCCATTTATCAGTTGCAAAGCCCCTTCGAACTGGACCCGGCCGCACGGGACGTCGTCGATGCAAGTACTCGTACAGTAGACGAAATCATCGCCAACCAGCGGACGGTGTACGGCATAAATACCGGGTTCGGCCTGCTGGCACGGACCTCAATCCCTACCGAATCGCTGGCCAAACTGCAGCGCAACCTGCTGCTTTCACATTGCACCGGCACCGGCCCGCTGCTGGATGACGCCAGTGTCGCTCTCATCATGGCGCTCAAGGTGGGTTCCCTTGCCCGTGGTTTTTCCGGGATTCGCTGGGAGGTGATTCAGGCCCTGAGCAAGCTCTATGCAGCCAGGGTTTACCCGTGCATACCGTCACAAGGGTCCGTCGGCGCTTCGGGCGACCTGGCACCGCTGGCGCATATGTCCGCGGTGTTGATCGGCGTCGGCCGGGTGCGCCATGAGGGCCGTGAAATGGATGCTGTCGAGGGTCTGGCGATTGCAGGCCTCGAACCGATGGTGCTGGGCCCGAAGGAAGGCCTGGCGCTGATCAATGGCACTCAAGTCTCGACGGCGCTGGCCTTACGTGGGCTGTTCGCCTGCGAAAAACTGTTCAGCGCTGCGGTCGTCGCCGGTAGCCTGAGCGTTGAAGCGTTGAAAGGCTCGGACGTGCCGTTTGACCCACGCATCCAGGCCGTTCGCGGACAACCGGGGCAGATCGACGTGGCGCAGCTCTACCGCGAGTTGCTGGCTACCAGTGAAATTCGCGAATCCCATCGCCACTGCGACCGAGTGCAGGACCCTTACTCGCTGCGTTGCCAGCCTCAGGTCATGGGCGCGTGCCTGGACCACATGCGCTTCGCCGCCGGAGTCTTTCTGCGTGAGGCCAATGCCGTCTCGGATAACCCGCTGGTGTTCTGCGCCGACGGCGACGTGCTCTCCGGAGGAAACTTCCACGCCGAACCGGTCGCCATGGCCGCCGATGTGCTGGCCCTGGCCATCTCCGAGATTGGCGCCCTTTCCGAGCGGCGCATCGCACAACTGGTTGATCCGGCACTGTCGGGCCTGCCGGCCTTTCTGGTGCGCGAAGGCGGCCTGAACTCTGGTTTCATGATCGCTCAGGTCACCGCTGCCGCCCTCGCTTCGGAGAACAAGACCCTGGCGCATCCGGCATCAGTCGATAGCCTGCCGACCTCAGCCAACCAGGAAGACCATGTCTCGATGGCGACCTTTGCGGCACGTCGTTTGCTGGACATGGCCGGCAACAGCAGTGCGGTGGTCGCGATCGAGTTACTGGGCGCGGCTCAAGGCGTGGACTTGCATGCCCCACTGCGAACTTCGCAAAAGCTCAGCGAAGTGCTGACGATGATTCGCCGTGAAGTGGCTCACTACGATGAAGATCGCTATTTCGCCCCGGATATCGCCGCTGCGCGCGCCTGGGTCGAGAACGCGGCGTTCACTCGCTGGTTGCCAGCCGAACGCCTGTATGCCTGATTCGTACACCTGAGCCGAACCCGTTCGCCGCCTCACTGCGGCGAACACCTACTCTTGCGTAGCCGATGGGATATGCCATGCGCCGCTATTATTCAGGCCCGGACTATCGTCGAGCACACAGCATTGCCGAGCTGGCAGTGATGGCCCGCCGACGTTTGCCGCATTTCGCTTGGGAATACCTGGAGGGCGGTGCCGAAGAAGAGTTGACCTTGCGCCGCAACCGTCAAGGCTTCGCGGATATTGCCCTGCTGCCGCAGACTCTGGTGCCCTGCTCCGTAACGCAATCCCAGCGCTTGCTGTTCGGTCGAGAGCTGCCGTTGCCCATGGCGATCGGCCCCACCGGCTATAACGCCATGCTTTATCGCGATGCCGATATTCACTTGGCCCGCGCTGCAACGGAGCGCGGCCTGCCCTTTACCCTGAGTACCGTTTCCACCAGCTCTCTGGAGCAAGTGGTCGCGGCGGTGCCAGAGGTGAATATCTGGTTCCAGCTCTACTGCCTGCGTGACCCGAAGGTCCAGGAAGACCTGCTCCTGCGCGCAGCCTCCGTGGGCTGCAAGACCTTGTTGCTGACCAGCGACGCGGTGCTGCTGGGCAACCGGGAGTGGGACAAACGCAACTTTGTCCGGCCCCGGCAACTGAGCCTGCGCAACAAGCTCGACGTGCTCAATCATCCTCGGTGGATGGCCCAGACACTGTGGCCTCATGGCCTGCCAAACCTGGGCAACATCGAACGCTATTTGCCCTCCGCGCAACGCACTATCGAAGGTGCCGCCCATTTCATAGGCTCACAAATGGACACCGGCCTCGATTGGGATGCCCTCGCCCGCTTGCGTGACCGCTGGCCACAACGGTTGTTGCTCAAAGGTGTGTTGCACCCGATGGATGCCGAGAAAGCCATCGCGCTGGGTCTTGATGGCGTGGTGGTCAGCAACCACGGCGGCCGGCAACTGGACGGCGTCCCGGCGAGCATCGATTGCCTCCCGGCGATTGCCGCCGTCGCCAAAGGCAAGCTAACGCTGCTGCTCGACAGCGGCATCCGCCGTGGTACTGACATTCTCAAAGCCTGCGCCCTCGGTGCCGACGCGGTTTTGCTCGGGCGCGCTACCTTATATGGAGTGGCAGTCGGCGGTCAGGCAGGTGCCGGACATGCGCTCGACCTGCTTGCACAAGAGTTGCGTCTGGCCCTGTCGCTGCTCGGAACACCAGACCTGAACCAGCTCCACCGTCGCCAGTTGTGTGCGACGCCCTCCACATCCTTCACCGTGAGTTGAACCGATGAACGATTTGCAACAGACCCTCGAACAATTGCGCCTGGCGCTGGGTGATGCCGCGGTAGTGACGGGCGCTGATATCAGTCAACGACACTACAGCGACTGGACGGGCCATGCACCGGCCTGCCCTGCCGCACTGTTGCTGCCACGCTCCACAGAGCAGGTTGCGAGCGCTTTACGCATCTGCAGTAACGCGCAGCAGCCGGTGGTCCCCCAAGGCGGAATGACCGGGTTGGCCGGTGGCGCAGTGCCTCGTGAAACGGACATTGCCCTGTCCCTGGAACGCCTGCGCGGCATCGAAGAAATCGATCCTGCGGCGGCGACCATCAGCGTCTGGGCCGGCACTACGTTGCAAGAGATTCAGCAAGCAGCGCTCGATGCCGGATTCATCTTCCCCCTGGATCTCGGCGCCCGTGGTTCGTGCCAGATCGGTGGCAACATCGCCACCAATGCCGGCGGCAACGCCGTAATCCGCTACGGCATGACCCGAGATCTGGTGCTCGGTCTGGAGGTGGTCCTGGCCGATGGCCGGGTGCTGAATCTGCTCAACAAGATGATCAAGAATAACTGCGGTTATGACCTGAAACAGTGCTTCATCGGCAGCGAAGGCACTCTTGGGGTGATTACCCGCGCGGTATTGAAGCTGGCACCTCAACCTGGCGAAACCACCACCCTGCTCTGCGCCCTGCCCGACTACGCCAGTGCGGTCAGCCTGCTGCGTCGGGTGCAGCGCAGCGTCGGTTCGCCGCAAGCGTATGAGCTGATGTGGCAGGATTTTTTCCGTCTGGGGGTTTCCTGGCTGGAAAACCCGACCGCACCCATGTCGCTCGACCATCCGTTGTATGTGCTGCTCGAATGCGCCAGCCCTCGGGAGTTGCTTGAGCAGACACTGGAAGAAGCCTTTGCCGCCGGTGAAGTGGTCGATGCGGTATTGGCCAGCTCCCAGACCCAGGCTCGGGCGCTCTGGAAGATCCGTGAAGCGACGGGCGAATTTCCCCTGCGCATGAAGCCTTTGAACTTCGACATCAGCCTGCCCATCGGCCAGATCGGCGACTTTGCCGAGCGCTGTCGCCAGCGTCTGGAGCAGCGCTGGCCGGGTAACCACAGTGTGTATTTCGGCCATATAGGTGACAGCAATCTGCACCTGACTGTGGACTGCGCCTCCTTGCCCGAGCCTGCCCCCATCCTTGAGGTCGAGGAGCTGGTCTACAGCGCTGTCGGCGAACTGGGCGGTTCGGTCTCAGCCGAACATGGCATCGGCTTGCTCAAGCGCGACTTTCTCCATCACTCGGTCAGCCTCGAGGCTCGCCAGGCGATGCAGCAACTCAAGGATTGCTTCGATCCCAAGGGCATTCTCAACCCGGGAAAAATTCTCGGTTGAGTGCCGATTCAAGCTGTATATACCGCTATGGCACGTTAACTGCTGTAGCCGTAATGATTCACCCGCAACGCATAACCAGAACCAACACACGCCATAAGCCTCGCTGCATCTGATGAAGGAGTTACACCATGCAACTCGATTCTCTGTTCAGTAAAAAATTCAACGGTCTGTGCATCGCCTTGACCCTGGCTGGCGCCTGTATGGCGGCCCAGGCCGATCAGCTCGCCGATGTCAAAAAGACCGGAGAACTGGTGGTGGGCACCGAGCTACAATTTGCGCCTTTCGACTTCACCGAGAACGGCAAACAGAAGGGCATGAACGCCGAGCTGTTCGAGCAGCTGGGCAAAGAATTGGGCGTCAAGGTCAGATTCATGGACCTGCCATGGCCAAGTGTGTTGCCGGGGCTGGAAGCCAAGAAATTCGACGTCGTCGCGGGGCCTATCATCGTTACCAAGGCACGCAAGGAGCGTTACCACTTCGTCATGCCGATAGCCGAGGCAACCGTAGCGTTGCTGGTCAGCGCCAAGGACAGCCCCATCAGTAAACCTGAAGACATTGCCGGCAAAGCCGTGGGCGCAGGTAAAGGCTCGGCGCAACTCGAAGAGCTGAAAACCTTCGCCGCCACCCTGCCGAAAAAAGTCGATGTCCGTGAATACATCGACAACAACCAGGCCTACGCAGAGCTGGGGACCAAGCGCATCGTTGCCGTCGCCAATTCACTGCCAAACATCTCCTATGTCGCCGCCCAACACCCGGACAAGTACAAAGTGGTGATGCCTCCATTTGGCAAGAAATCCTACTTCGCCTACCTGGGACGCAAGGATGACGATGCCAACAGCCTGATCGCCGCCCTCGATGGCGCCATGCTGAAAATGCACGAAGACGGTCGCCTTGCCGCCCTGCAAAAGAAATGGCTGGGTACCGAAATGGACGTGCCGAAAGCCGACTTCGAGCCTACCTGGTAAAGAAAGACCACGGGGTTTATGAACGGATCGCCGGCTCAGCCGAGCCGGTGATTTATCCATGCTGGAGGCACGACGATGTTCGATTGGCCTTTACTGCTGCAAAACCTGCCCCTTCTGCTGGACAGCCTGCTGGTGACCCTCGAAATTTCCGTCGCGGCACTGGCCATCGGCTTTGTCATCGGCGTGATCGTGGGCAGTCTGCGTCTTTCACCCCTGCCGCTGCTCAGGCGTTTGGGCGGCGCTTATATATTCGTGTTCCGTGGCATTCCGCTGCTGGTGCAACTGCTGTTCATTTATTACTTCCTGCCGCGTATCGGCCTGCCCAACGTTTCGCCCATGGTGGCAGCGGTGATCGGGCTGTCTCTGGCGGCGGGTGCGTATATCGCTGAAATCATGCGCGGTGGTTTTCTCGCCATTCCTGGAGGTCAGCTGGAAGCCGCCGGCCTGCTGGGCCTGAGCTCAGGGCAAATGCTGGTGCGCATCCGCGTCCCTCAAGCCGTACGCCTGACTTTGCCGGCACTGGTCAACGAAATGATCCTGCTGATCAAGGCTTCGTCACTGGTGTCGGTGGTGGGTTTGGCCGACCTGACGCGCACCGCCCAGAACATTGCTGCCAGTGACTACATGTTCGTTCAGGACTACCTGATGCTGGCCGGCTTCTATTGCCTGATCAACATTCCGCTGGCGTTCTTCGGCGGCCTGCTGGAACGTCATCTGAAGGAGCGCTACGCATGATCTTTGACCCCACGATCATCACCGACCATCTCGGCGAAATCGCACAAGGCTTCATGATCACCCTCGGCACCTGGTCTGCCGGTGTCGCGCTGGGCCTGATACTGGGCATGTTGATCGCTGTTGCCCAACTGTTCGGCAACAGCCTGGTGCGCGCGCCGTTGCGGGCGTTCATCGAGATGATTCGAAGTACACCGTTTCTGGTCCAGCTGTTCCTGGTGTATTACGGCGGCCCGTCTTTCGGCTTGAACCTGGACCCCATTCCGGCCGGCATTCTCGGTTTGGGCATTTATGGCAGTGTCTATTTCGCTGAAATCTTCCGCTCCGGCTTTCAATCCGTTGCCCGCGGGCAGCTGGAAGCGGCCGACTGCCTGGGCATCACCCGCCTGCAATGCATTACGCGCATCCAGATTCCACAAATGCTGGTGATCATCCTGCCAGCACTGGTCAATCTGATCACAATCCTGTGCAAGGAAACGGCGGTGTTGTCGATCATCACCATCCCCGAATTGACCATGGTCCTCACCGGCATTGGCTCGGAAACCTTCGCCTTTGTCGAGACCCTGCTGGTGCTGTGCATCGGCTACCTGCTCTTGGTGGAAGCCTGTTCACGCCTGGGCATGCTGCTGGAAGTGCGCGTCGGGCGATTCATGCAGAAGCAGCCGCGATGAGCAACTTCCATTCGACGCCGACAGCTGCGCCACACTCATCCGTATTGAACGAATCAGGTGAAGCGATGAAGACTTCCAAAACACTCTCCGACAACAGCGCGCCGATGCTGAAACTGAAGAACGTCGGCAAGAGCTTCGGCAACCTGCGGGTACTCAAGGGTATCGACTTGCAGGTCCGGCATTCTGAAGTGGTGTGCCTGATCGGCCCTTCCGGCTCGGGCAAAAGTACCCTGCTGCGCAGCATGGCGTTCCTTGAGGAGTACGACGAGGGCGAAATTTACATCGAAGGTCAGTTGCTTGGCTGGGTGCCGGAGAACGGCAGGGGCCGCAAGCGCGCGGCCCAGTCGCAAATCAATCTGGTGCGGCGCAACGTTGGCATGGTCTTCCAGCAATTCAACCTGTGGCCGCACATGACCGCCCTTGGCAATGTCAGTGAAGCCTTGCTGCGTGTGCGCAAGTTATCCGCCGATGACGCCCGGCAACGAGCCATGGCGATGCTGGATAAAGTCGGGCTGGCCCATAAGGCCGCGGCTTATCCGGCGCAGCTGTCCGGTGGCCAGCAACAGCGTGTGGCGATTGCCCGGGCATTGGCCATGGAGCCGCACATCATGCTGTTCGATGAGCCCACCTCGGCCCTCGATCCGGAGCTGGTTGGCGAAGTACTGCAGGTCATGAAAACCCTCGCCAAAGAAGGCATGACCATGGTGGTGGTCACGCATGAGATGGGTTTCGCCGCCCAGGTCGCCGACTCGGTGGTGTTTCTCGATCAAGGCCAAGTGGTCGCTCAGGGCACCCCTCACGAAATCTTTCACAACGCCGAACAGCCACGTCTGCAGCAATTCCTGCAGAACTACCTGGATCGCAACGCCTTCTGGCAGGACACCAAAGAGGTTAGCCCGGTATGAATTCCAACGACCTGAATCTGTTGGCCCGCGCCGAAGTGCGTGACCTGGCCAGCTACAACGCCGGCCTCGGCTCGGATGCGGTGCGAAAGCGCTTCGGACTGACCCGGGTCGCTAAACTGGGCAGCAATGAAAATCCGATGGGCCCGGCGCCTGCCGTTACCGCCGCCATGGCCCAGGCCTGCAGTGAAATTGCGCTGTACCCCGATGCCGGTTGCCAGGCATTGCGCGCCGCACTCTCGAAAAAACTCGACGTACCGGAAGATCAATTGGTGTTCGGCAATGGCTCGGAAGATTTGCTGAGCGTCATCAGTCGGGTGTTTTTGGACCACGACGATGAAGTCGTCACCGTGGTGCCGTCCTTCGGCTTGCACTTTATCTACCCAATGGCAGCCGGTGCCCGGGTGGTAGGCGTACCCATGACCGCCGAAGGTAGCTTCGACGTAGCGGCAATGCTCGCAGCACTCACGCCACGCACGCGTTTGCTGATGTTTTCCTGCCCGTCCAATCCGGTGGGCTGCACACTGAGCGCCGATGAGTTGCAGCAGTTGCTCGACGCATTGCCCGCGCGGTGTTTGCTGGTGTTCGATGAGGCCTATTACGAATACGCCCGATGGGAGGCTGGCTATCCGGATTGCCTGGGCTTGATTCAGGCCAGCGGCAAACCGTTCATACTGCTGCGAACCTTCTCCAAGGCTTATTCCCTGGCGGGCTTGCGCGTCGGTTACGGAATCGTGAGTGACCCTCTGCTAGCCGATCTGATCAATCGTCTGCGCACGCCTTTCAACGTTAACCGCGTGGCCCAGGCCGCGGCGGTTGCAGCGCTGGCCGACGATGAACATCTGCAAGCCTGCCTTTCCCATGTCGCCAGCGAACGCCGCAGGGTGGCAGCCGCACTGCACGAACAAGGCGTCGCGACCGCTCCATCCATGGCAAACTTTCTGTACTTCCACACGCCCTACCCTGCCGAAGTCATCAACCAGGCACTGCTGCGCGAGGGAGTCATCATCAAGCCTTGGCGCGAAGCTGGATATTCTCAGCACTTGCGGGTATCCATCGGAAGCTGTGAGGATAACGACCTTTTCCTCCAAGCACTGGCAAGCGTCCTTGCCGCACAAGAAACACGGACCGACTAATGATTAAAAATGCACCGCAAGCGCTCTATCAGCGCGCGAAGGACTTTGTGCAAGGCCAGCTTCGCGCGGGCGTTTGGAAACCGGGCGACCTGATCCCCTCAGAGAACCGTTTGGTGCAAGAACTGGGGATGTCGCGCATGACCGTCAACCGGGCATTGCGCGAGCTGACCGAAGAAGGGCATTTGGTGCGGATTTCAGGTGTAGGCACCTTCGTCGCTGAAAGCAAACCGCAATCGAACCTGCTGAGAATCACCAACATCGCTGACGAAATCCTCGCCCGAGGTCACAGTTACACGTGCCGAGTCCTGCACCTGGGACGCGAGGCGGCCTCTATGCCGGTGGCCGCCGCGCTGGCGCTGACCACCGGCTCTTCGGTTTTTCATCTGGTCTGTGTCCATTGCGAAGAAGGCGTACCGGTCCAGCTCGAGGATCGTTACGTCAATCCCGAGCTGGTGCCGGATTTTTTGCAGCAAGACTTTGGCGAGCACCTGCAACCGGCCAGATACCTGCTGCAGGTCATCAGGCCCGATGAAATGGAACATATCGTCGAAGCCAGCCACCCCAGCAGCGATGAAAGCAAACATATGCAAATCGATGCCAATGAACCCTGTCTGGTCCTCATGCGCCGGACCTGGAGTCAGGGCAAAATCGTCACCTATGTACGCCTGATCCATCCCTCCTCACGCTATCGCCTGGGCAGTCGCTTGCCGGTGAATGGAGCGCACAGAGACAGCTGAGGCCCGACGGCACTTATGTCGACGGGATAACCCTTTTCATACAGCTTAAATCGCCCTCTCCAGCTCAGGTATGGCTTCGAACAGGTCCGCCACCAGGCCGTAATCGGCCACCTGGAAGATCGGCGCTTCTTCGTCCTTGTTGATCGCAACGATCACTTTGGAGTCTTTCATGCCGGCCAGGTGCTGGATCGCGCCGGAGATACCGACCGCGATGTACAGCTGTGGAGCAACGATCTTGCCGGTCTGACCGACCTGCATATCGTTGGGTACGAAACCTGCGTCGACCGCGGCGCGGGAAGCACCAACGGCAGCGCCCAGCTTGTCGGCCAGGGCGTACAGGTGTTTGAAGTTGTCGCCGTTCTGCATGCCGCGGCCGCCGGAAACGACGATCTTGGCAGCGGTCAGTTCCGGACGATCGGACTTGGCCAGTTCTTCGCCAACGAAGCTGGAGATCGCAGCATCGTGAGCAGCAGCAACGGTTTCAACGGCAGCCGAACCACCTTCAGCAGCCACCGGGTCCAAACCGGTCGCACGCACAGTGATCACTTTCACTGCAGCGTTCGATTGAACGGTAGCGATGGCATTACCGGCGTAGATCGGGCGCTTGAAAGTGTCAGCGCTTTCAACCGAGATGATCTCGGAGATCTGGTCAACGTCCAGCTGAGCGGCAACGCGCGGCAGGATGTTTTTGCCGTTGGACGTAGCGGCAGCCAGGATGTGGCTGTAGCCCTTGCCCAACTCTGCAACCAGCGGTGCGACGTTTTCCGGCAGCTGGTGAGCGTAGGCGGCGTTGTCGGCCACCAGCACTTTAGCCACGCCAGCGATTTTCGCAGCAGCTTCAGCCACGGCGTCAACGCCCTGGCCTGCTACCAGAACGTGGATGTCACCACCGATTTTGACGGCGGCAGCCACAGTGTTCAGTGTGGCCGGGGCCACTACTTTGTTGTCGTGTTCAGCAATAACCAAGATAGTCATTTAGATTACCTTCGCTTCGTTTTTCAGTTTCTCGACCAGTTCAGCCACCGACTTGACCTTGATACCCGCGCTGCGTGCAGCTGGCGCTTCGACTTTCACGGTCTTGTTGGTGGAGGCAGTGGAAACGCCCAAAGCGTCCGGAGTCAGCACTTCGAGAGGCTTCTTCTTGGCTTTCATGATGTTTGGCAGAGACGCATAACGCGGCTCGTTCAAACGCAGGTCGGTGGTGACGATGGCTGGCAGTTTCAGGGAAACTGTCTGCGCGCCGCCGTCGACTTCGCGAGTCACGGCAACCGTGTCGCCGCTGATTTCGACTTTGGACGCGAACGTACCCTGACCGTAGCCACTCAAAGCAGCGAGCATCTGGCCAGTCTGGTTGTTGTCACTGTCGATGGCTTGTTTGCCAAGGATCACCAGCTGAGGCTGTTCCTTGTCGACAACAGCCTTGAGCAGCTTGGCAACGGCCAGCGAAGTCAGGTCTTCAGCGGATTCGACGAGGATGGCGCGGTCGGCACCCAGAGCCAGCGCGGTGCGCAGTTGCTCTTGAGCGGTGGACGGGCCGATGGAGACGACGACGATTTCAGTCGCAACACCTTTCTCTTTCAGGCGTACGGCTTCTTCCACTGCGATTTCGCAGAACGGGTTCATCGACATCTTGACGTTGGCGAGGTCGACGCCGGAATTGTCCGCCTTGACGCGAACCTTGACGTTGTAATCGACCACCCTTTTTACCGCTACCAATACCTTCATTTTTACTCCCCCTTTGAGTACAGGTCTAATCGCGAGAAATCTCTCGCAATGCCCATGCGGACCAGGCCGCATGGACGTATAAAAAACGCCTTGGCCAGTGGCTTTAAGTAGCGTCCAACCCCGTAGCGCGGCCGTCTTGAGGAAGAATCAGGCGCTCCGGTACACGATGCAGTGACTTACGAGCCACTAGGTAATAGATCAGGCCCGGCAATGTCAGACCGATGATCCATGAGATATCCGTCCCGCCCAACGGCTCGACCAAGGGTCCGGTGTAGAAGCTGGTCGCAATGAACGGCATCTGAATCACCACGCCCATGGCATAGACCGCAATGCCCGGCACATTCCAGCGTCCGTACCGGCCATCAGGATCAGAGAGCGCGGGTATGTCGTAGCGCTCCTTGGTCACCAGGTAAAAGTCGACCAAATTGATTGCGCTCCAGGGGGTAAAAAAGGCTAGCAAGAACAGGATGAACGACGAGAAGTCATGCAGAAACGAGTGTTGGCCAAGCAATGCCAGCAAGGTCGCCAAGCCGACCATGATGAGGATGTAGATCAGACGCAAATTCCTGGATATTTCCTGACGACCGCGAAATCCGCTGATGATGGTGGCCAGCGACATGAAACTGCCGTAGGCATTCAATGTTGTGATGGTCACCTTGCCAAACACCACGCTGAAATACAGCAGAGCCGCCAGTGCACCAGTCGATCCCAGACCGACGATGTACGCCACCTCGTGACCGGCGAACTGATCGCCCGCCAAAGCTGCAACAAACACCCCGAAAACCATAGATATTTGCGAACCGATGACAGAGCCGAGTCCCACCGCGAGAAAGGTTTTCAAAGGCGAGGTGCGGCCTGGCAGATAGCGCGAGTAGTCCGCTACGTAGGGGCCAAAAGCGATCTGCCAGGACGCCGAGAGCGAGATCGCCAACAGGAAACTGCTGAGGGTAAAATGCCGATTATCGAGCAACACGCTCAGATCGTGCTGCGAGAGCAGCGTATAGAACAGGTAGAAAAAGGCGATGATGCCAATGATGCTCGACAACCGACCGATCAAGTGGATCGTTCGGTAACCGAGAATCGTCAGCAAAACAATCATCGCAGCGAAGATCATGATGCCGGACGAGTCCGTCACATGGAGCAACTGACCGATAGCCTGACCTGCGAGCACTGAACCACTGGCGGAAAAACCAATGTACATCAGGCACACCAGCACGATTGGAATGACTGCGCCAAAGACCCCGAACTGCACCCGACTGGAAATCATCTGCGGCAAACCGAGGCGCGGCCCTTGAGCGGCATGCAACGCCATCACCGTACCACCGAGCAACTGCCCGATCAGCAGACCGATCAATGACCAGAACACATCGCCACCCAGGACCACCGCCAGGGCACCGGTGACAATCGCAGTCACCTGGAGGTTTGCACCGAACCACAGTGTGAACTGGCTGAACAGCCGACCATGCCGTTCGGACTCGGGGATATAGTCAATCGAACGTCGCTCGACCAACGAGGTGCGTTGCGGGTTATCGTTACGCGTGGACATGAGTAGTTCCTCAGGACGTCGCTCAGGTCGACGCCCTTTTTGTTGTTATAGGGGAAAGACTTTTTGATCCTCGAGCGCTTGGTAGTGCGTCCGTACCAGCTGAAAAGCTGACGCCGACGAATCTCAGTCTCGCTGACGACAGCCCTGAAACTTACTTGTAAGCATCGAGCAGGCTTCTGGAAATGATGATTTTCTGGACCTCTGAGGTCCCCTCGAAAATCCGCAAAATCCGCGCGTCACGCACGTAACGCTCCAGTGGCAGGTCACGGATGTAGCCATAGCCTCCGTGCAACTGCAGTGCTGCATCGGTGATGAAACCGGCACACTCGGCGGCGACCAGCTTCGCGGTCGCTGAGTCCAGACTGAAGCGCTCCCCGCTGTCACGCCTGGCAGCCGCCTTCCAGGTGAGCATGCGTGCGCTTTCCAGCTGCGCGTACATGTCGGCCAAACGCCATTGGGTGCCCTGGTACGCGGCCAGCGGTTTGGTACCGATCTGCCGCTCACGCACCCAGTTCAGACTGCATTGCATCGCGGCATTGGCGATACCCAACGACATGGCCGCTACCTCGACCCGACCTCGATCAAGTACCGCCATGGCTGTATTGAATCCCTGCCCTTCAACGCCGAGCAAGGCCGACTTTGGCAGCCAGCAATCCAGCGCCAGTTCATAGATGGTACTGCCGCGCAGCCCCATTGTTTTTTCCGGGCTGGAAAAGCTGATCCCGGCCGTCCCCTGAGGAATCATGAAGGCACTGATGCCCTTGTGTCCGGCCTCGGCATCGGTTTTTGCATAGAGCACAATAAAACCCGCTTCACGGGCGTTGGTGATGTAGTGCTTGCTGCCCCGCAGACGCCAGCCCCCCTCCTCGCGTTGTGCCCGGCAACGCATGTCCGCCGGATTCGAGCCTGCGGCAGGCTCGGTCAAGGCGAAAGCGCCGAGCAATTCACCGGTGGCTGCGCGCGGCAACCATTCTTGCTTCTGGGCTTCGGTACCACCAATGAGTATCGAGTCAGTCGCCAGAAAGTGGGCGGTCAATGCAGAGGCCGTCGAAGCACACGCACCAGCGACCGCTTCGATCACCCGACTCATTGCGAGGCTGCCAATACCCAGTCCACCATACTGCTCCGGGAGGTTGATCCCCATGCAGCCGAGTTCGGCTAGGGCTTTTAGGCTGTCGGCGCAGAATGTTTCGGTCTCATCGTAGTGCTGAGCTCGCGGCTGAATGACTTCCCGAGCGACTTGTTCAGCAGATTCAATAACCGCCAGCTCAACCTGATCCAGTTCAAAGTTCATGTGAGTTTTCCTGTTTATTCAGTCCAAATGCCTGGTTATCTGCACCCAGCCGAGGCGCAAGCGTGGTGGCGTGGGGTTTCTGTCCATTGAAAAATACCGGCTGTGGAACCAGCGGTAGCGCAGAGCCTTCGGGGTAAATCTGCAGTTGCCGCACGCGTGCCTGCTCGCTACTTGCCGCCTCGGCCAGATTCCACACCGGCGATGCTGGAACGCCGGCGTCGAGCAAGGCATCACAAAGCGCCTCGACCTTGCCGTTGAACGTCCAGCCTTCGATTTCGCTGCGCAAGGCAGGCTCGTTACGGGTGCGCTGATCGTCGTCGATAAAGCGTGGATCACTGGCCAGTTCGACTTTGCCCATGCACTCGCACAAACGCTGGAACAACTTGTTGCTCGCCACCGCGATAACTACCAGACCGTCCGCTGCACGGTAGGTATCGAACGGCGTCGACACCGGATGACGGTTGCCGACCAGCCCGGGTGCCACACCGTTGGCATAGAGGTTGGACAAGCCGGTCATTTGTAGGCTGAACAACACATCGAACATGGCGACGTCGATGTATTGCGCACCTGGTGCATGCCGTTCACGAGCGAACAATGCCGAGCTGATGGCCCATGCGGCATAGACCCCGGCACACAAATCGCCCATGGCTTCGCCGCTGCGGGTCGGCCCGGTCTCGGCAAAACCGGTGACGCTCATGAGGCCGGACATTGCCTGCGCAACAATGTCGTAGGCCGGCCGCCGCGATAACGGCCCCTCCTGACCGAAGCCGGAAATGCTCGCGTAGATCAGGCGCGGGTTATGTTGCTTGAGGGTTTCGAAATCGATACCCAATCGCTGAGTGACACCCGGGCGGAAGTTTTCCACCACGACGTCAGCGTCAGCGACCAGTTGATAAAACCTCGCCCTGTCGGACGTCGACTTGAAGTCGATTTCGACGCTGCGCTTGCCGCGATTGATCAGACCGAAATAGACACTTTCGCCATCACGAAAAGGCCCCAGATGTCGGCTGTCGTCACCGTGCATCGGCACTTCGAATTTGATGACGTCAGCGCCCAGATCCGCGAGCATCGCAGTGCAATGGGGACCGGCAAGGACCCGGCTGATATCCAGGACGCGCACGCCCTGGAGTTGTTGAGTGAATGGACTGTCTTTCATCGTCAATGCTCCGCAGAGAGTGGTCACTCAGGCCTTGGTAATCATCGGCAGGTTCAGGCCCTGCTCCTTGGCGCAGTCGATCGCGATCTGGTAACCCGCATCGGCGTGACGCATAACGCCAGTCGCCGGGTCGTTGTGCAGCACGCGAGCGATACGCTCGGCCGCTTCGTCAGTCCCGTCGCAGACAATCACCATGCCCGAATGCTGGGAGAAGCCCATGCCGACGCCGCCGCCGTGGTGCAGGGAAACCCAGGTCGCGCCGCTCGCGGTGTTGAGCAGGGCGTTGAGCAGTGGCCAGTCGGACACGGCGTCGGAACCGTCCTGCATCGATTCGGTTTCGCGGTTCGGGCTGGCCACGGAACCGGAGTCCAGGTGGTCACGACCGATCACGATCGGTGCCGACAGCTCGCCGCTGCGCACCATTTCGTTGAACGCCAGGCCCAGCTTGGCGCGCAGGCCCAGGCCAACCCAGCAGATACGTGCCGGCAGACCCTGGAAGCTGATGCGCTCGCGCGCCATGTCCAGCCAGTTGTGCAGGTGGGCGTCGTCCGGGATCAGCTCTTTTACTTTGGCGTCGGTTTTGTAGATGTCTTGCGGATCGCCCGACAGTGCCGCCCAACGGAACGGACCGATACCGCGGCAGAACAGCGGACGGATGTAAGCCGGTACGAAGCCTGGGAAGTCGAATGCGTTCTCGACGCCTTCTTCCTGGGCCATCTGACGGATGTTGTTGCCGTAGTCGAAGGTCGGAATGCCCATTTTCTGGAATTCGAGCATCGCTTTAACGTGCACGGCCATCGATTGCTTGGCGGCTTTGACCACGGCAGCTGGCTCGGTCTTGGCGCGAGCGCGGTACTCTTCCCAAGTCCAGCCGGCTGGCAGGTAACCGTTGAGCGGGTCGTGGGCGCTGGTCTGGTCGGTGACCATATCCGGGCGTACGCCACGCTTGACCAGTTCTGGCAGGATTTCAGCCGCGTTACCCAGCAGGGCGATGGAAATCGCTTTGCCTTCCTTGGTGTATTTGGCGATGCGGGCCAGCGCGTCGTCGAGGTCGGTGGCTTGCTCATCGACATAACGGCTGTTCAGGCGGAAATCGATGCTGACCTGCTGGCATTCGACGTTCAGCGAGCAAGCGCCGGCCAGGGTCGCGGCCAGAGGCTGAGCGCCGCCCATGCCGCCGAGGCCCGCGGTCAGGACCCAACGACCTGTCAGGTCATCATTGTAGTGTTGGCGACCGGCTTCGACGAAGGTTTCGTAGGTGCCCTGAACGATGCCCTGGCTACCGATGTAGATCCAGCTGCCGGCGGTCATCTGGCCGTACATGGCCAGGCCTTTGGCGTCCAGTTCGTTGAAGTGTTCCCAGCTCGCCCAGTGTGGCACCAGGTTGGAGTTGGCGATCAGTACGCGGGGGGCGTTGCTGTGGGTCTTGAACACGCCGACCGGCTTGCCGGATTGCACCAGCAGGGTCTCGTCGTCATTCAGGTTGGTCAGGCTTTCGACGATCTTGTCGTAGCATTCCCAGTTACGTGCCGCACGACCGATACCACCGTAAACCACCAGTTCTTTAGGGTTCTCGGCGACTTCCGGGTCGAGGTTGTTCATCAACATGCGCAGCGGCGCTTCAGTCAGCCAGCTCTTGGCGGTCAGCTTGTTACCGCGGGCAGCGCGGGTTTCAACGTCACGGTATCTATTGGGTTTATCAGTCATGGTGGAATCCTTCATCTAGCGTATCAGCGTTATGGGGCCAGCAAGGTACATTGCAACTTATACCAGCCTGTACATACAAGTGAATGCAAGTGAAGGGCCACCTCTTTCTGAAGACAAACGGATTCCATCTAAAATTTTCAATAAATTTCAGATAATTCAATCAGTTAAAAAAAATAAGAAAAAATCAGAAGAATCGAAACAACGAAAAAATCAGTAAAATTCTGCCGCAACTTTGCGCAACCCAATGATCAGAAGTAACATCTCCGCACCAAAAGTAACACCAGTGATACTGCCGGAGGTGTGATAACGACACCTCGGTAGCAGTCATCCCGCGGAAGGATCAGTTACCAAATTTCCCTTCAAGTCGATAGCGTGAACCGGGGTAAACCAATCGTGCGCTGCCGACCTGTCCTTTCGCTGACCAAGTTCGCCGACGGATCAACAGGCACGGTTCGTTGCGCTTGATCTGCAGCAATCGGCATTCCACCGACTTAGCGTGGATCGCTTCGACGACATGCTCACCTTCGGTCAATGGTGCCAACTGGATGAGATAGGCATAAGGCGTGACTTTAGTGAAGTCTTGCTTGAGGTACTCAGGCGCCACCTGCGCATTGACGAAACGCTCCTCGATCTGGACCGGCACTTCATTCTCGTAATGCACTACCAGTGAATGAAACAGTCGCGGCACACCGTCCAGGGCGAACGGAAGTGCCAGCGCGGACTTAGCGGGCACCTCTTCAAGCGTGATGACTTCACAGCGATGGGTGTGCCCGCGCGCAGAAATTTCTTCGGCGATATTGTGAATTTCAAACAACGCAGCATGACCTTTTGGCTCGGCGACAAATGTACCGACGCCCTGCATACGAACCAGTAACCCTTCTATAGTCAGCTCCCGCAAAGCCCGGTTGATGGTCATTCGGCTGACCCCCAATAGGCTAAGCAACTCGCTTTCCGATGGTAGTTTTGAGTTGGGCAACCATGCCCCTGAGCGGATCTTTTGCACGATGGCTTGCTTGACCCTCGCATACAGCGGCGAGGGGCTCTCGATCGTTAAGGACTCAAGGGGGGGCTTGCCATCGACAGTCGTGGACACAATGTTTCCTGATATTAAAGGCTCCAGCGAGCGGAGCGCCTAGTTTATACGAAGGCCTTCGGTTAAACGTGGCGCTAAGAGCACACAGGATATTGGGCCCTGTGCATCAGCTACTTTTCTTGAGTTCATGGTCGGCCAATAACTGCTCGTTTATTACCATCTGGTCCCGCCCACGAGCCACCAGCCATCGATGGAAGTCGCGACAGTGAGCCTTATCGAAAGCATCTTTGGCCCCCACTAAAAAATAGGATGAAGGTAATTGCAATGCTTGGGCGAATGGCATTATCAGACGCCCGTCCGCTAACGCATCGGTAATCATCGAACATTGCGCCAACACTACCCCCTGTCCCGATATCGCAGCCTGGACCGCCATCGATGACAATGAATAGACCCGATAACCATCGCGCATGAGTGAACTGTCAACTTCTTGTGCACTGAACCAATCACGCCACGATGGCGGGGAAGCGAATTTCGGCAACCAGTCAATGGACAAAAGTGGATACGCCAGCAAGTCTGCCGGAGTCCGTAACGGTGCATTATCTCGCAGCATACTTGGACTACAGACCGGAACGACGCAATCGCGGAACAGTTCAATAGCGTGTTCGGTAGACTCGTAGTCCCCATAAGTGACCCGAAAATCGATTTCGTAGCCGTCTGGCGCTGGCTCAGCATGACTACCGTCGAGGAAAAGGTTGAGTTCTGGGTGGTCGCTCTGCCACGTGTAAATAAGCGGTGCTAACCAATCTGAAAATAAGGACGGCAACGCACTGATGCGTAAATTGCTGGCGCTCTTCGACCTCTCGACGTCCACTTGGGCAATGCGCAGGATTTCGAACGCTGCCACGCAGCTGTCGTGATAGCGCTGCCCTGCGGCAGTCAAGCGAATGCGCTTGCCCACTTTGAAAGTCAAACTCAAACCCAAGCTGTCTTCCAACAACCTCATTTGCTGACTGACAGCACCTGCCGAAATGCCCAGGCGCCTTGCAGCTTCAACAATTCCACCAAAGCGCCCGACGGCTTCAAAAACCTGCAAAGCACGCAGAGAAGGCAAGCTGTTCATGAACATCTCCAGAAAAGTACTTTCCGCTTGATACTTTAGCTCAGCTACACAAAGTAACAGTTTTTAACATCTTTTCGAATATTCAGACTCTCGTATTCTGATGCCACTGCTTGCTCTGAAGGCAGTGAGCAGAAACACAGTCAGACGAGCGCCAAGACACTGCATTAAGCAACGTGTCATGCGCAACCCTATGACAGACAAAGGAAAACAAAAATGAAAAAATTTGTCCTTGCTACTTTTTTCGCACTCGCTTCCACCGGCGTCCTAGCAAAAGACCTTAGTGTCATTCGATTCGGTGTAGACCCGACGTTTGCACCTTTCGAATCAAAAGAACCCGATGGCCAACTGGTCGGTTTCGATATTGATCTCGGTAACGCTATTTGCGCTCAGCTCAAGGTTAAGTGTGTCTGGGTCGAAATCGCTTTTGACAGCATCATCCCCGCACTTAAGGCGAAAAAATTCGATGGCATCCTTTCGGCTATGACCGTCAACGAAAAGCGTAAAGAAAATGTCGCGTTCTCTGACAAGCTTTACAACTCACCCAATCGTCTGATCGCCAAATCTGATAGCGGTCTACTACCCACCGTAGAATCGCTCAAAGGCAAGCGTATTGGCGTGGCCCAAGGCAGCACCCAGGAAACTTACGTCAGAGCCGCATGGGCACCGCACGGGGTCACCATGGTGTCTTACACGAACCAAGATCTGTTGTACCCAGACCTGGTCAGTGGTCGTATCGATGCCACCCTGACAGATGCGGTAGTCGCGGATATCGGCTTCTTGCAGACGCCTAGAAACACTGGCTTTGCCTTCGCTGGCGATACCGTTCAAGACGAAAAGCTACTGGGTAGCGGAATCGCGATTGGCCTGCGCAAGGAAGACCAAGATCTGATTAACGCGATCAACGGCGCGCTCGCAGAAATGCACGAAAACGGTACTTACGACGCGATTCAGAAGAAGTACTTCACCTTCGATATTTATAACTGAAACCCGTTTGCCTGACCGGTTCCGATCACCTGAGTACCAATGATCGAAAGCCTAGGTCGGGCCCCACGGCTATCCCCTGATTCTCAAGCCCCTGAATGGACGGTCTACGGACCGCCATTGCCGAAGGAGAGACGGAACATGTTTTTACAGGGCTATGGTGCGCTAATTCTCGTAGGTACCTTTGCGACCATCAAGCTGGCGTTACTCTCGATGTTGCTGGCAGTTTCACTCGGCTTGATCGGAGCATCAGCAAAGCTTTCCAGCCAACGGCTTCTGCGAATTCTCGCAACAGGCTACACCACTCTCATCCGCAGCGTCCCTGACCTAGTGATCATGTTGCTGTTGTTCTACAGCTTACAAATTTTGCTAAATGTTATTACCGAATGGCTGCACCTCACGCAGATAGATCTCAACCCGTTTGTAGCTGGGGTGTTCACCCTGGGATTCATTTACGGCGCCTATTTCACCGAGACATTTCGAGGTGCGTTTCAATCTGTGCCTGCCGGGCAGCTAGAGGCGGCAATCGCCTATGGCATGAATCCCCGGCAAGTGTTTGTGCGGATCCTGTTCCCACAAATGATGCGTTTTGCACTTCCTGGTATTGGTAATAACTGGCAGGTGTTGATTAAAGCCACCGCATTAGTCTCGATCATTGGCCTTATCGATATCGTCAAGGTGACTCAGGATGCAGGCAAACACTCGATGCAATTGTTCTTTTTCAGCTTGGTCGGCGCCTTGATTTACCTATCGATTACCACCCTGTCCAACGGCGTTCTGACATGGCTGGAGCGCCGCTACTCCGCGGGTGTAAGAGGAGCCCAACTATGATCGGAATCTTGCAGGAATATTGGCAATCCTACCTCTGGTTCGATGGCTACCAACTGTCTGGCGTTGCCATGACCTTGTGGCTGCTGGTCGCCTCCATCGCCATCGGCGGCGTGTTGGCGGTGCCATTGGCAGTAGCGCGAGTCTCAAGAAATCCCTTCATCCGAGGGCCCGTCTGGTTCTACACCTATGTGTTTCGGGGTACCCCGCTGTATATCCAGTTACTGCTTCTCTATACCGGGGTCTACAGCCTCGAAATGGTCCGCAATCAACCGGAGCTGAATTCCTTCTTCCGCGAGGGGATCAACTGCACTTTGTTGGCATTTGCGCTCAACACTTGCGCTTACACCACAGAGGTCTTCGCCGGAGCAATTCGTGCGACGGCTTACGGTGAAATTGAAGCCGGACGCGCCTATGGCATGTCGAGCTTCACCTTGTACCGACGCATTATTTTGCCCTCAGCGCTGCGTCGCGCACTGCCGTACTACAGCAATGAGGTGATCTTGATGTTGCATTCCACCACCCTCGCCTTCACCGCCACGGTGCCTGATTTACTCAAGGTCGCCCGCGATGTGAATTCCGCGACTTACTCCTCGTTCGAGGCATTCGGTATAGCGGCGGTGCTGTATGCCCTGATGGTATTTGCCCTGGTCTGGCTGTTTCGTCTCTGCGAAATGCGCTGGTTAGCCTTTTTGAAACCTCAGACTCACTGACTCGGCGTAATTAGAGAGCACCGATTATGTACAAACTAAGCGTAGATGAGCTGCACAAGAATTACGGCTCCCATGAAGTTCTTAAAGGTGTATCACTCAAAGCCAAAGCCGGTGATGTGATCAGCATCATCGGTTCGAGTGGGTCGGGTAAAAGTACCTTTCTGCGCTGCATCAACTTCCTTGAGCAGCCCTGTGCCGGGCGCATTTCGGTAAACAGCGAGGAAATCCGTACAAAAAAAGATATCAACGGCGCCTTGCGAGTGGCCGATCAGCACCAACTGCAAAAAATACGCACCAAATTGGCCATGGTGTTCCAGCACTTCAACTTGTGGCAGCACATGACCGTGCTGGAAAACATCATCGAAGCTCCCATACATGTACTGGGTATCAAGCGCAAAGAAGCCGAGCAGCGGGCGCGCCAGTATCTGAGAAAAGTGGGCCTGGATATCAGCGTCGAAAGCAAATACCCCTCTCACCTCTCGGGCGGTCAGCAGCAGCGAGTAGCGATTGCTCGGGCACTGGCGATGGAGCCAGAAGTAATGCTGTTCGACGAACCGACATCAGCGCTAGACCCTGAGTTGGTGGGCGAAGTGTTGAAGGTGATGCAAGCCTTGGCCGAGGAAGGCCGAACCATGGTGGTGGTCACTCACGAAATGGGCTTTGCCCGAAACGTCTCCAATCACGTCATGTTCCTGCATCAAGGTCGCGTGGAGGAAGAAGGACACCCCAGCGAAGTGTTGGTCAATCCGCGAAGCGAACGCTTGACGCAGTTCCTCTCTGGCCGCCTGAAGTAACTCAACGCACGTTTCCAACCATGGCGCCGGGCGACTCCTGAACGCCCGGTGCCAGTTGATCGATTTGAGGTAAGCATGAACACAGGTTTTCCAACCCGCCCCAGCTACACCAGCCAACGCGAGCAGTTTCTGGGAGCGGCTGCGGCGGCAGGTGCCCGACTGACAGAATATCTCCACCCATTGAGCGGCCCCTTTGGTGAGAATCTAAGTACCGATGTTGCCTGGCTCGGCGATCCACACGCCAAAAAAGTATTGGTATCACTCAGCGGCACCCATGGAGTTGAAGGGTTCTACGGCTCTAAGTGCCAGATAAAATGGCTGCAAACATTCACCGATAGAGCCCTACCGAGTGATGTCGCGTTGTTGATGATCCATCTGATCAACCCTTGGGGCACGGCCTGGATGCGCCGCGTCAACGAAGACAACATCGACCTCAACCGAAACTATCTGGACTTCACTAAAGCGCTGCCGGACAACCAACAGTATGAGGCGTTACACGAGATCTATACCTGCACACAGCTGTTGGGACCAAAGCGAGACCAGGCCGATGCCCTGCTCGACGAGCGAACTCGCGCGCAAGGTTGGTCAACGGTGATGTCAATTGTCGAAGCCGGCCAGTACACCCATTCTGACGGTCTTTTCTATGGCGGGCAGTCACCAAGTTGGTCGAATAAAACCCTGCACACCATTCTCCAAGAACATCTGACTCAGGCCCAAGTAGCTATGTGCTTTGACCTGCACACCGGTGCTGGAGACTATGGCCACCCGATGCTGATGACCATTGCCAAGTCCGCCTACCCAGAGCTGCACGATGCCCAGGCGGTGTATGGCCCGTGGCTTTACACCCTGATCACCGGAGCTGGCGTCCAAAGTGATACCGGGGTGGCAGCGACAGCGACGGGCTATACCTCTCAGGCCATCATCGATGCTCTACCGCACGTACACTTGATGCCGTTCGTGATTGAATGTGGTACGTACCCAGGAGAACAGATTCATACTTTTTTACGTAATGACCAGTGGCTGCACCTGTACGGAGACTTTACCGATCAAGTAGCACGGCAAATAAAACTTGAATTACTCGAACAGTTCTATCCCGCCGATAGCGACTGGCAGGAGGTGGTGTGGCAGCGCACCCGACAAATCTGGGAGCGGGCGTTGACAGCGTTGCCACAGATTCAACCATTCGCTCCTCAGTAACCAATTCATCCATCACGCCCGCTGAAAACCACCAATAATTTCCCCACATTCAAGACTGCCCTGCGCGGTCTTGAATGCGTTCCAGGAGCCCAATTCAAAACGGAGCCTTCTCACGCTCATACAGCCTAAATAACATCAGAAAATCTAAACTAACAAACAGTTTTAAACATCTGTTCTCACCTAATCAGATCCTCGTAATCTGAACTCCTCGTTAACCATCGTTCGTCTGCAAAGAGCGAACAATAAAATAATAGGGAGAGAGCCCATGTTTTTACGAAACGCATGGTATGTAGCTGCCGGTGAAGCTGAGCTAGGCGAAGATTTGTATCCCGTCACCCTTCTCAATGAGTCTGTGGTGCTTTACCGCAAGAGCGACGGCACACCGGTAGCCCTCGAAGATGCCTGTCCACACCGCAAGCTCCCATTGTCGATGGGCCGCCGCAAGGGGGATGACATTGAGTGTGGATATCATGGCCTGACCTTCGACTGCTCTGGCAGCTGTGTCCACGCTCCTGGTAGCCGACGCATCCCACAAGGAGCCAAGGTTCGCAGTTACCCTCTCGCAGTACGCTACGGTTTGATCTGGATCTGGATGGGGGATCTCGAACTGGCAGACGAAACGAAAATTTGCCATGTGCCTGAATGGGGTGACCCGGCATGGGGACTCAATCGTGGCGATAGCATGGTCATTCCTTGCAACTATCTGTACATGACCGACAACCTACTCGATCCGGCTCATGTGGCGTGGGTGCATCAATCCTCTTTTGGTAACTCTGCCTGTGCAGAAGAACCGCTGCAAACCACGGTAACCGATGTCGGCGTGATTGTTTCTCGCTGGATGCGCGATGTCGAAGTGGCACCCTTTTATGCCAAGTTCGTCAAATTCAAAGGCAATTGCGACCGCAAGCAGCACTATGAAGTGCACTACCCCGCACAGGCCATTATCAAGGCTTTGTTCACCCCAGCAGGGACAGGTTCCGACGAAGGTGAACTGCACGAACATGTGTTCCTCATGAACTCCTACAACTTCATGACACCCATCGACGAATCGAATACGCGTTACTACTGGTTCCAAGTGCGCAATTTCGATACGGATAACGCAGATGTTTCACGCCAGTTTGACGAAGACGTACGCCATGCCTTCGCCGAAGATCGGGTAGTTCTCAGTGCCGTACATAAAGGTATGGCAAATAAGCGTAGCCCCAATATCGATCTTGCGTCCGATTCGGGACCGCTACGTTTCCGTCGCAACCTGGATAAGTTAATTGCTCAGGAACAGCCTGGCAGCTTGATTCCGCTGACCCAACAACACACCGCGGAACAAAAGACGGAGGCATGAGATGGGCACTCAATCTCAAATACAGCACCCTCCTCAAGGTTTTAAAACTTTTCGGGTGATTGAGAAGAAGCAAGAAAGCGCAGTCATCACCTCTTTCGTCCTGACCGCAGTCGATGGCCTTTCCAACCCGGGCTTTCGCCCGGGGCAGTACCTCATCGTTCGCCTCGCCCTAGACGGCGGTGTCAAGGTGCTGCGTAACTACAGTCTTTCCGGGGACGCCAATGACCCCTCGCGCGTACGCATTTCGGTCAAGCGCGAACCAGCACCTTTTGACCGGCCAGAACTGCGGCCTGGTCAAGGTTCCAATCATCTGCACGACCATGTGCAAATCGGCGATTCACTCGAGATCGCTGGCCCCACGGGCACCTTCGTGTTGGACGAAGAGAGCTCCAGGCCCGTGGTGTTGTTCAGTGGTGGCGTGGGACTCACGCCGATGCTGAGCATGCTTCATCAATTGAGTAATAGTCCGTCGCGTTCGGTGTACTTCATCCATGCCTGCGAAAGTGGTGCCGTACATGCTTTTCGTGACGAAGTGTTGACACTGGCCAGACGCCGCCCGGGGATCAGCGTGCACTTCTGTTACCGCAACCCGGATGCCAAAGACTATGTCGACAATACCTTTCACAGCGAGGGCTTGATAAGCCGGGAAACCCTGCAAGGACTGCTTCCACTTGACGACTACGATATCTACATGTGCGGTCCACGACCATTTATGCAGGCGAACTGGCGCCTGTTGCGCAGCCTTGGAATAAATGGAAAACGCATTAACTATGAGTTCTTTGGTCCAGCGACCATCCTCGAAGAAGACGAAGTCATGCCGGCGACGTCCTCAATACCCGCGTCACCTGAACCCGAAGCGCCGACCGGGACAACCGAAGGTGCACTGACCGTCGAGTTTCTTCCGTCCGGCACCCGTGTGGTCTGGAATCAGAACTGCCAATCACTTCTTGAACTTGCTGAGCAGGCCGGCCTGACGCCGCCATTCAATTGCCGGGCCGGCCTGTGCAATACCTGTCAGGTAACCCTTCGTGAAGGCTCCGTCGAGTATTTCGAGACGCCGCTAGACGCCCCTGAAAACGGCAATATTTTGCTTTGTTGCACACGCCCGACCACTCCAGTAACAGTGGATTTTCGGCAGTGATGCACCTTATTACGATCAACACAGCCCACAGCCTTCGTTGCACTGAGGAATAAAAATAATGATCAAATCGCGAGCTGCCGTCGCCTTCGCGGCCAACCAGCCCCTGCAAATCGTGGAAGTGGATGTGGCACCGCCACAGGCCGGTGAGGTATTGGTGCGCATCATCGCCACCGGTGTCTGCCACACCGACGCCTTTACCCTTTCCGGTGCGGACCCGGAAGGCCTGTTTCCAACCATTCTGGGTCACGAAGGCGGCGGCATAGTTGAGGCTATCGGCGAAGGCGTGACCTCAGTGGCGGTGGGCGATCACGTAATTCCCCTCTACACCCCAGAGTGCGGTGAGTGCAAATTCTGTCTGTCTGGCAAGACTAATCTTTGTCAGAAAATCCGCGCCACTCAAGGCAAAGGCCTGATGCCTGACGGTACCAGTCGGTTCTCATACCAAGGCCAGCCGATTCACCACTACATGGGCTGTTCGACATTTTCTGAATACACCGTATTGCCGGCAATCTCCCTGGCCAAAATCCCCGAGGACGCGCCGCTAGAGAAGGTTTGTTTGCTCGGTTGCGGCGTTACCACCGGCATTGGTGCGGTGATGAATACCGCCAAGGTTGAGGCCGGTGCGACGGTAGCGATTTTCGGTTTGGGCGGCATCGGTCTGGCAGCAATTATCGGCGCAACAATGGCCAAGGCTGGTCGGATCATCGCTGTCGATATCAATCCTGCCAAGTTCGAGATAGCCAAACAGCTAGGAGCGACCGACTTCATCAATCCCCAGAATTTCGACAAGCCCATTCAGGACGTAATAGTCGAGATGACAGAGGGTGGCGTGGACTACTCCTTCGAGTGTATTGGAAACGTCAACCTAATGCGTGCGGCCCTTGAATGCTGTCACAAGGGTTGGGGGGAGTCGGTCATTATCGGTGTCGCTGGTGCAGGCCAGGAAATTAGCACCCGACCTTTTCAACTGGTAACCGGTCGAGTCTGGAGGGGTTCGGCCTTTGGAGGTGTAAAAGGTCGCAGCGAATTACCCAGCTATGTCGAGAAAGCGCAAAAGGGCGAAATACCGCTAGATACATTCATCACCCACACCATGGAGCTCAAGGATATCAACAAAGCCTTTGACCTGATGCACGAAGGTAAGAGCATCCGCACCGTTATCCATTTTTGATCGCTGAGTCTACACGTGCAGCGACGGATGTCAGGGGGTAACCCTCCTGACATAACTGCAACACCACCACCCTTGTTTTATCTCGGAGAAGTAACATATGAGCATTTACACCCACGTTACAGTCGGCACCAACGATTTAAACAAAGCCCGTAATTTCTACGACAACGTACTGGGCAAGCTGGGCCACAAGCGCATCGCCGATCTGGCCGAAAACGGCTCGATCTGGGGTGTTGACGCACCGTCCTTCTTCGTTTTGAAGCCAGCCAATGGTGCCCCTGCGAGCGTCGGGAACGGCGTTACCGTAAGCTTCGAAGCACCGAATCGCGCCGCAATTGACGCTTTCCATGCAGCTGCCGTGGCAGCCGGTGGTACCGATGCAGGTGCTCCAGGTACTCGCGACTGGGCACCGAATGCGTATGCCGCCTATGCTCGAGACCTGGATGGTAACAAGCTGGCCGCGTACTGTTTCAAACCAGCCTAACCGCTGATCTCGTAGATCGAGAAGTCTCCAGACTGATTCGTCTCTGGTTTTGCAGACTCATCTGAGAGACTTCTCTTCGCTAATTGTGGTACCGCCCCGTGAAGTCCTGGAATTTTGTCCAGATTTCATTGAAGTCTTGGGCAGTGCATCGCCACTGTGCTTGCATAAATACGCTTGCACACTTCGGTGGGCTCAGCTACCTGTTAGAAATGCCAGCTCAGACGAACGGTAACCTTAAAACCTAAAGGTTCATGTGAGGGGAACTACTCGAGAAAGGAGGTTTGAGCAGGCGCACTACCCCGAGCCTTTAGCCCGCTTTGCGGCGATAAATATCATGCAACCCTGGCAATGCAGGTAATTTGACATCGTGGGTGTGCGGATCGACCCTTTCCATCAAATGCCTGACCAACTCAAGATCCGGCATTCGCGACTGGCTTACCTGCACCTTCCGCCTTTGATTTGGCGCTAGCCGCGCCTGCGGGTCATCGTAGATAAACCCATGCCGAATCTGCAGATTGTCCACACAGAACGCCAGCAAATCGAGGTCGACTCCGACAGTCAGTGAGGTACTGATCATCACCAGATCGAACGGTTCGTTGCCGTACTCCACCAAGGTTAACAGCTCTTCAACGGAATGCACCGGAGCGATGCGGAAATACCCCAACTGATTCAACATCCGCTCGATTTTCATTCGATGGAAATGTTGCTCGTCGGCGATCAAAATACGTAACGCTTTATTCGACATTTTCGGCAACTCTGACAACGACATTCCAACAGGCATCTCTACAAAGCACGTACCCCCGCAGGGCGCTTTTTCTTGAAGCTGAAGTAATTCCACCGGATAGCAAACCGATACGAGTAACAGGACAGGAACTATCAGTTGATATTGAGCCTTGTGCCACCTGTAATCTGGCGGGACTGATTGAGAACCACCTCTAGATCAAGTGGCTAAATCGAGCAACGAAAACCTGACCTTATCGCCTGGCTGCAACAGCTCCGGTTGGTCTGAAAAAGCAAAACGAGGCATGCCGGCCAGGCCAATCAATGCCCATCCGAGAGGTAACGTCGCAGTTGCGATGCTTGTCTGCAAGCCATTGACCGCTATTGCTCCGGGCGCAATGCGAGAGACTGTCGACACGGGGGCCGAATATCTGAGCAAATCATCTGCCAGTCCATCTAGATACACAACGCCAGGATGCACTCCCAAAGAAGCTACCGTGTAGCTTCCTGCAACATGCTGAGCGACCCACTCTTGAATACTCAGAGCTGCTTCGGAAGCAATCCATTCCAAGTCAGACCCCGCTCTTCCGCCATAGCGAACGTCGATGATGATTTCTGCGACTTGACGCTCTTGTGCATGCTTCAGACAAACGTCCCATATGGCCAGCAGCCGATCATGACCTTGCAGGCGATGACCAACTGTATCGAAAACGATAAGCAAGGCGTTAGCACCAGGTACGGTTTCCATGAAGCCAGGCCAACCCATGGTGATGCCATCGAGCTGCCAGAAAATATGCTGCGTGACATGATCTGCCTGCTCACGCGCACACTCAATTAGCAACCCACGCCCACCTAAGTTCCTTACCCGTATATTACGATAGGGACTTATTTTTTTTTGCTGCACGTACTCACCTTCGAAACAACATCTGATATTCAACGTTATGAACAAAAAGTCGTGAAACGGCGCTTAAGTAGAGAAAGAGCCGGCGAGGAAAGCCAATTTTCTGATTATAAATTAGTATTCCGAGCTTATTTTAAATGCTAGATGATTGCCGCAGCACTTACTGTACATAGCTAAAATCTCGGATACCCCGCACCGTTTTGCGGCAAGAGGTTTATCCTTGTGCGTCCTGGCGCGCTATTGATACGTTCGTCAACTCAAATGGAAATTCGTTGTTTGGCAAACCTGCCCGAGCCTCCATAAGTTCAAAACCAATAACGACAGTAGCCTAGCAATCAAACGACAGCTGGACTGCTGCATTTCCGCAGAAACTGCTAGGCCTTGCATGAGTCGACTGCCTTCTTCAACTAAGCGATAGTTGTGGACTTGATCTTCACAGATCCCTCATCCAGACGCTTCTGTTACAAGACAAGCCAAGATTTTGTTTGAGTTTTTACCTTGGTCACAAAATCACTGTTCGGTTGGTATCAAGAAACACCCTCCGCTCAATGTGATATCCCACCGCCCGGGCCAGGGTCAGCCCTTCGATATCTCGGCCCTTGGCGATCAAGTCTTCGGGGTAATGACTGTGATCCACCACTTCCACGCCCTGGGCGATGATCGGGCCTTCGTCCAGGTCGTTGTTGATGTAATGCGCGGTGGCACCCACCAATTTCACGCCCTTGTTGTAGGCCTGATGATAGGGCTTGGCGCCTTTGAATCCGGGCAGCAGAGAGTGATGGATATTGATCGCCTTGCCATCGAGCTTGCGGCACAGCTCCGGCGACAGCACTTGCATGTAGCGGGCAAGGACCACCAGTTCGGCGCCGGACTCTTCGATGACCTGCCACACCTGACGCTCTTGCGACGGTTTGTCGTTCGGGTCCAGCGGGAAGTGGTAATAGGGAATCTGGTGCCAATCGGCCAGCGGCTTGAGGTCCGGGTGGTTGGAGACCACCGCGACCACGTCCATGGACAATTGGCCGATGCGCTGGCGATAGAGCAAGTCGTTGAGGCAGTGATCGGCCTTGGAGACCATGATCACAACTTTGGGCCGGTGGTGCGGCGGAGTCAGTTCGAAGATCATGCCGAAGGCTGCACCGCGTTCGGCGAGACCTGCCCTGAATGACTGCTCGTCGAAGCTGTCAGGCTGGCGGAACTCCACGCGAATGAAGAAACGACCCGAGAGCCGATCATCGAAGGAATGGTGCTCGGTGACGTAGCAACCCTGTTCGAACAGAAAACGGGTCACCGCATCCACCGTGCCCAATACGCTTGGGCAGTCGGCGGTCAAAATCCATGTATCGGGGGCGCGGCTCATAGTGCGGTGACTCCTGTTTGTTATATGCAACCGCTGCGCGGTTGATCGCGAGCAAGCTCGCTCCTACATGGCTTGCGTCGTCCCTGTAGGAGCGAGCTTGCTCGCGATTCGCTCTTAAGCCTGAACGCTAAGGCCGCACTCAGCTGCAGCATCCTGCAGCCACAGCCACCAGTAATCGGAGAAGCTGCGGCGGATCACCAGTTCCCAGGTGTCTTCGGCGGAATGGCGGATTACCAGTTGCGATTTGGCGAACACCGTGCCAACGGCTTTGCCGACCGGGAAGTTGTTGGGGTGCACGTCGTAGCTGGTGGATTTCATCAGCACTTCACGGACTTTCGGGCCGCTCAGTTCGAGCAGCTGTTGGCCGCCGCTGACGTTGACGATGGAGATGTGCAGAGCACCCAGCGCTTCACGCAGTTTCTGCTCGGCGGCAAATTCTTCACCGGTCGGCACGATCAGCAACCATTCGTCCGGGCCAAGCCATTGCAGGCTGGTTTTGCCCTTAGCGACAACAGTCAGCGCTACTGGCAATTGCAGGCCCAGGGCCTTGTGCACGCCAGCGGCGAACGCTGGGTCATGGCCGTCGCCACGAATGGTCAGGTGGCCGAGGAGTTTCTTGTCACGCACGGTGACACCGGCGCTTTTGCGACCCTTGCCCACCAGGCTGGCAAGGTCGGCGTGATGCAGCGGCGACTCGGCCTTGGCCCCAGTGGTTGGGCGTTGTTGGTAAACATTGGCTGCGGTCATAAAGCACCTGTCCTGAGTTCGTATGTCCTGTAGGAGCGAGGCTTGCCCGCGAAGGGAGCCGCGCGGTCTGCCTGAGCCACCGCGTTATCGTTCATCGCGGGCAAGCCTCGCTCCTGCAGGAACTGTGGTATTACACGTTCTGGCGATCGCCTTTCGGATCGAAGAACACCGAAGAAACGATTTCCGCTTCAATCACGCTGCCATCGGCCAGCGGTGCGAACACGCGCTCACCGATCCGCTTCAAGCCACCCTTCACCACACCCATGGCAAACGAATAGCCGAGGGAGTTGTGCAAGTAGCTGGAGGTCACGTGACCGACCATGGTCATCGGGATCGCCTGCTTGGTGTTGAACACCAGTTGCGCCCCTTCCGGCAGCCATTTGGTCGGATCGATCGGCTTCAGGCCGACCAACTGTTTACGTTGATCACGCACGCAGTCTTCACGGTTCATGCCGCGCCAGCCAATCCACGAGAATGGTTTGGTGCGACCGACACACCAGCCCATGTTCAGGTCGTCCGGGGTCATCGAGCTGTCGGTGTCCTGACCGACGATGATGAAGCCCTTCTCGGCCCGCAGCACGTGCATGGTTTCGGTGCCGTACGGGGTCAGGTTGTATTGCTTGCCGGCCTCGACGATTTTTTCCAGAACGCCCATGGCGTAGTCGGCCTGCACGTTGACTTCGTACGACAGTTCACCGGTAAACGAAATCCGGAACACCCGCGCCGGCACACCGCCGACCAGGCCTTCTTTCCAGGTCATGAACGGGAAGGCTTCGTTGCTCAGGTCGATGTCAGTGACTTCGCTGAGCAGCTTGCGGCTGTTCGGCCCGGACAGGGTCATGGTTGCCCAGTGATCCGTCACGGAAGTGAAGTACACCTTCAGCTCTGGCCATTCGGTCTGGGAGTAGATTTCCAGCCATTGCAGCACGCGTGCCGCGCCGCCAGTGGTGGTGGTCATGACGAAGTGGTTGTCGGCAAGACAAGCGGTTACGCCGTCGTCGAACACCATGCCGTCTTCTTTGCACATCAGGCCATAACGCGCCTTGCCCACGTCGAGCTTGGTCCAGGCGTTGGTGTAGATGCGGTTGAGGAACTCACGCGCATCCGGGCCTTGAATGTCGATCTTGCCGAGGGTCGAGGCGTCCAGCAGGCCGACGCTGTCGCGCACGGCTTTGCATTCGCGTTTCACGGCGGTGTGAATGTCTTCCCCGTTTTTCGGGAAGTACCATGGACGCTTCCACTGACCGACGTCTTCGAACTCGGCGCCATTCTTTACGTGCCAGTGATGCAGCGCGGTGTAACGGACAGGTTCGAAGATGTGCCCGCAGTGACGGCCGGCCACGGCACCGAATGTCACCGGCGTGTAGTTCGGACGGAACATGGTGGTGCCCATCTGCGGGATGGTCACGTTCAGCGAACGGGCGGCGATAGCCAGGCCGTTGACGTTGCCGAGCTTGCCCTGGTCAGTGCCGAAGCCCAGTGCGGTGTAGCGTTTGACGTGCTCGACCGACTCGAAGCCTTCGCGGGTCGCCAGTTCGATGGCGGCGGCGGTGACGTCGTTTTGCAGGTCGACGAATTGCTTCGGTGCCCGTGCGGTGTTCTTTTCGTGCGGCACCTGGAACAGCGCCAACGTAGGTTCTTCCAGACGGCTCAGGGCTTTCGGCAAGGTGCCTTCAACCACGCTGAAACCGGCTTCGCTGGCGGCGCGAGCGCCACCTTCAAAACCATCGGCCAGGGAATCGCCAAGACCGTAGACACCGTTGATGCCGCCGACGCACACGCGTTTCTGCGGTGCTTCGCCCGGTACGAAACCGAGGATGTCTTCGCGCCAGATCGGCTTGCCGCCCAAGTGCGAGGCCAGGTGAACCACTGGGCTGTAACCGCCGGAACTGGCGACGATGTCGCATTCAAGCCACTCACCGCGGCTGCTCACGGTGTGGGCTTTGACATCGATCGCGGCAACGCGAGCGGCGGTCACGTGCTTGCTGCCACGCGCCTCGATCACGGCGCTGCCGGTCAGGATGCGAATGCCTTTGGCGCGCGCTTCTTCAACCAGCGCACCACGCGGATTGCTGCGGGCATCGGCGATGGCCACGACTTGCAGGCTGGCGTCGAGCCAATCCAGAGCAACGCGATAGGCGTGATCGTTGTTGGTCGACAGCACCAGTTTTTTGCCCGGTGCCACGCCGTAACGACGCACGTAAGTCGACACAGCGCCGGCGAGCATGTTGCCCGGCACGTCGTTGTTGCCGTAAACCAATGGACGCTCGTGAGCGCCGGTCGCCAGCACTACACGTTTGGCGCGAACACGGTGAATGCGCTGACGGACCTGGCCAATCGGGGCGCGGTCGCCGAGGTGATCGGTCAGGCGCTCGTGGATGGTCAGGAAGTTATGGTCGTGGTAACCGTTGACCGTAGCGCGCGGCAACAGCAGCACGTCCGGGGTGTCCTTGAGCTCGGCGATGACGCTGGCAACCCATTCGGTCGCCGGTTTGCCGTCGAGGCTTTCGCGGGAGTCGAGCAGGCTGCCGCCGAACTCTTCCTGTTCATCGGCGAGGATCACGCGGGCACCGCTGCGCGCGGCTGCCAGTGCAGCGGCCAGGCCAGCGGGGCCACCGCCGACGATCAGCACGTCGCAGTGCTGGTTCATGTAGTCGTAGGTGTCCGGATCGTTCTCGGTCGGCGAGCGGCCAAGACCGGCGGCCTTACGAATGTACTTCTCGTAAGTCATCCAGAACGATTGCGGGTACATGAAGGTTTTGTAGTAGAAGCCCGGCGGCATCAGCTTGCCGCCGACCTTGCCGAGAATCCCCATCATGTCGTTGTTCACGCTCGGCCAGCCGTTGGTGCTGGTGGCGACCAGACCTTGATACAGCGCTTGCTGCGTGGCGCGCACGTTCGGGATCTGCGTGGCTTCGGTCGCGCCGATCTGCAGCACGGCGTTCGGCTCTTCGGCACCGGCGGCAAAGATGCCGCGCGGACGGGAGTATTTGAAGCTGCGACCGATGATGTCGACACCGTTGGCCAACAAGGCTGCGGCCAGGGAATCACCTTCAAAGCCTTTGTAGCTCTGGCCGTTGAAGGTGAAGCTCAGCACTTTGTTGCGGTCGATCCGTCCGCCGTTGGACAGGCGATTGATCTGGCTCATACCTTCTCTCCCAGAGCCGTGGCGGCCGCTTTCGGGCTATCGGTCTTGTCGGTGAATTGTGGCTTGGTGCCGATCTTGTAGGTTTCGAGAATCTCGTACGTCACGGTGTCACGGGTGGCGTTGAAGTACTGACGGCAACCGGCGACGTGATCCCACAGTTCGTGGTGCAGACCGCGAGGGTTATCGCGGAAGAACATGTAGTCGCCCCACTCCTCGTCGGTGCAGTTGGTCGGATCCAGAGGGCGCGGGATGTGCGCCTGGCCGGATGCGTGGAATTCCTCTTCGGAGCGCAGTTCGCCGCAGTGAGGACAGAAGATATGCAACATGGGGATTTCTCCTGTTAGTGGGCAACCGCAGCAGCGCCGTGTTCATCGATCAACGCACCGTTGTGGAAACGGTCGATGGAGAAAGGTGCAGCCAATGGGTGCATTTCACCCTTGGCCAGACTCGCGGCAAACACGTTGCCCGAGCCAGGTGTTGCCTTGAAGCCACCGGTGCCCCAACCGCAGTTGAAGAACATGTTCGGTACCGGGGTTTTCGAAATGATCGGGCACGCATCCGGCGTGGTGTCGACGATGCCGCCCCACTGACGGTTCATGCGTACGCGGGACAACACCGGGAACATCTCGACGATGGCCTGGATGGTGTGCTCGATCACCGGGTACGAACCACGCTGGCCGTAGCCGTTGTAGCCGTCGATACCGGCGCCGATCACCAGGTCGCCCTTGTCGGACTGGCTGATGTAACCGTGTACGGCGTTGGACATGATCACGCTGTCGATAATCGGCTTGATCGGCTCGGACACCAGCGCTTGCAGCGGGTGCGATTCGATCGGCAGACGGAAACCGGCGAGCTTGGCCATGTGCCCGGAGTTACCGGCCGTGACCACACCGACGCGCTTGGCGCCGATGAAGCCTTTGTTGGTTTCAACACCGATGCACACACCGTTTTCCTTGCGGAAACCGATCACTTCGGTCTGTTGGATCAGGTCAACGCCCAAAGCGTCGGCGGCACGGGCAAAACCCCAGGCCACGGCATCGTGACGGGCCACGCCGCCGCGGCGCTGGACAGTTGCGCCCATCACCGGGTAACGCGTGTTCTTCGAGCAGTCGAGGTACGGAATCTCGTCGGCCACTTGTTTGGCATCGAGCAGTTCGCCGTCCACGCCATTGAGGCGGTTGGCGCTGACCCGACGCTCGGAATCACGGATGTCCTGCAGGGTGTGGCACAGGTTGTAAACGCCACGCTGGGAGAACATCACGTTGTAGTTCAGGTCCTGGGACAGGCCTTCCCACAGTTTCATCGCGTGTTCGTACAGGTGCGCCGACTCGTCCCACAGGTAGTTGGAGCGAACGATGGTGGTGTTGCGCGCGGTGTTACCGCCGCCCAGCCAGCCTTTTTCGACCACGGCCACGTTGGTGATGCCGTCCTCTTTGGCCAGGTAGTAGGCGGTCGCCAGACCATGCCCGCCACCGCCGACGATGACCACGTCATAGACCTTTTTAGGGGTCGGCGTGCGCCACATTTTCTGCCAGTTTTCGTGATGGCTGAGGGAGTGTTTGAAGAGGCCGAAGCCCGAGTAGCGTTGCATAGTCATTTACTCCAAAACCGCGCTCAGCGATAAACCGGGAAGTCCGCGCACAGGGCCGACACTTGCTGCGCAACATTGGCCTCGACATCGGCGTCGCCGAGGTTGTCGAGGATGTCGCAGATCCAGCCGGCCAGCGTGACGCACTGGGTAACCTTGAAGCCGCGAGTGGTCACCGCCGGGGTGCCGATACGCAGGCCGGAGGTCACGAACGGCGACTGTGGATCGTTCGGGACAGCGTTCTTGTTCACGGTGATGTGGGCGCGACCGAGTGCTGCATCCGCCTCTTTGCCGGTGAGACCCTGACGGATCAGGCTGACCAGGAACAGGTGGTTATCGGTGCCGCCGGACACTACATCGTAGCCGCGTTTGATAAATACGCCGGCCATGGCCTGGGCGTTGTCGATCACTTGTTGTTGGTAAACCTTGAAACCAGGCTCCAGCGCTTCCTTGAAGCACACCGCTTTACCCGCGATGACGTGCATCAGCGGGCCGCCCTGGGCGCCCGGGAATACGGCGGCGTTGAGTTTTTTCTCGATTTCTTCGTTGGCCTTGCACAGGATCAGGCCGCCACGCGGACCGCGCAGGGTCTTGTGGGTGGTGGTGGTGACCACATCGGCGTATGGCAGCGGGTTCGGGTACAGGCCGGCAGCGACCAGACCGGCGACGTGAGCCATGTCGACGAACAGCAGCGCGCCAACCTTGTCAGCGATCTGACGGAAACGCGGGAAGTCGAGGGTCTTGGAGTAGGCCGAGAAGCCGGCAACGATCATCTTCGGCTTGCATTCGACAGCCAGGCGCTCGACTTCGTCGTAGTCGATCAGCCCGGTTTTGGTGTCAATGCCGTACTGCACGGCGTTGTACAGCTTGCCCGAGGACGACACTTTGGCGCCGTGGGTCAGGTGACCACCATGGGCCAGGCTCATGCCGAGGATGGTGTCGCCAGGCTGGATCAGGGCCAGATACACAGCGCTGTTGGCTGAAGAGCCGGAGTGCGGCTGCACGTTGGCGTAGTCAGCACCGAACAGTTGCTTGGCGCGTTCGATAGCCAGTGCTTCAACTTTATCGACGTGCTCGCAGCCACCGTAGTAGCGCTTGCCCGGATAGCCTTCGGCGTATTTGTTGGTCAGGCCACTACCTTGCGCTTCCATGACGCGTTTGCTGGTGTAGTTCTCTGACGCGATCAGCTCGATGTGATCTTCCTGGCGTTGCTCCTCGGCATTCATCGCCGCCAGCAGTGCATCGTCATAACCCTGGATTTGGTCGCTTTTCTTGAACATGGGTGCTCTCCCGATGACGGCGTTGCTCCGTCGTTATTGTTTTGGTTTCGGCAACCCGGGTATTTAAAGCAGGCGTTATGGCCACCGAAGGATGTGAACCGATTGTGCAAAATCTTCCTACGCTTCATTTGTCTGTTTCCGACATAAAAATACCCACCTACACTCGGCAAGAGCATTCCTTTGAACATGCCAGCAGGTGTAAGATTGAAAATTAGGAGATGTAATAACAATAAGAAAAACGCTTAAAGCGACGCCCTGCTGCCCTTGTTGAACTGGGCCTTGGCTATGCTGAGGAAGATCTGAAAATGGCGAAAACTTATACGAAAAAAAACGCGACAGGAAACTCGAGCAAACCGCAACCGCCGATTAAGACCATAGGCTTTCTGGTATTGCCCAACTTCACTACGATCGGCTTTGCTTCAGCCGTAGAAACACTGCGAATGGCGAATATGGCCGCCCACCAGATGTTGTATAAAACCGTCATCATTGCAGCCAGTCACGATCCGGTGACCGCAAGCAGCGGTATGCGCATCCTGCCAGATTATTCCATCGATGACGCTCCACAACTGGACACGGTGTTCGTCGTTGGCGCCAACCCGATCATATCCAATCACGGCAGCCGGCCGCTGATCAATTGGCTGCGCAAGTTGGCTCACCAACGCGTGCCTTTAGGCGGCATCTGCACAGGAAGCCATTTGCTCGCGCGCGCCGATCTACTCAAAGGATATCGCTGCACAATTCACTGGGAAGATATCGAAGCGCTGAAAGAGCGCTTTCCCGGAATCATCATTTCCAATCAATTGTTCGAGCTGGACCGAGACCGCTACACCTGTTCCGGTGGCGTTGCCTCTATGGACATGACCTTACAATTGATCGCACGCGAATCTGGCGGGACCGCGATTGCGGCCCGCGCCGCCGAACTGCTGTTGTGTGACAGAGTTAGAGGTGAGCGAGAGCAACAGCGTGTGCCATTGCGAATTATCCTAGGCTCCACGCAACCCAAGCTCAGCCAGGTGGTTGCGATCATGGAGGCAAATCTTGAAGAGACGATTGGGCTGGATGAACTGGCGAGTTTGAACGAGTTATCGGTACGCCAGCTGGAGCGCCTATTTCACAAATATCTTCAGCGCACTCCAAGCCAATACTACTTGGAACTGCGCCTGTCACGTGCTCGACAATTGCTGCTACGCAGTGAATCGCAAGTGCGAGATATCGCACTATCCTGCGGGTTTGCCTCGCCTGCGCATTTTTCAAAATGCTATAGCCGCTACTTCGGGGTTTCACCAATGGGGGAGCGCAAACAGGGTTCGCTGCATTGCGCCTGACTGCAAAGACGTCACCTCCTTCGCAGTACTAGGACTCAGTCCTGCAGGGCCTTGTAAGCCGTTTCCCGACAGGCAAGCATCGCCAAAGATATTGGCAATCCGCGCGCCAAGGCGAATCATCACATGCTTGTCAGCCGACTTGATCATATGCATGCGCTTGCACATCGCTGCAATGTCGGCGAGCTGTGCTTGCGGATAAAGCACAGCGAGTTTTTAGTGGTCTTGTAGATTAAGGTAATTGAATTCAATGCGATGCGTCCCGCTTGAGGCTGCACCTGCTTGATTGCAACATTTAGAGTTAACCGATACGTCGCTTTAGGACGGTCGCCTGAAATACATTCCAGCAGATTGCTCAGGGTGTCTGTTGTATTGGCCTGGAATTGTTCGAATCCAAATAGGTATCTCATGGATTTGTCCACAGACTGGCGTGCCGAGCACGCTCCGCGCGTGGTGCCCGGCCATACTGCTCACGATAACGTTTATTGAAATGCGGGGTCGAAACAAACCCGCACTCCTGAGCCACCTGCTTCACAGACATCAACGTCTGTTTGAGCAACTTTCGGGCCCGTATCAATCGCAATTTTTGGTAGTAACGCGAAGGCGCACAATGCAGGTACTTCAGAAACAAACGCTCCAGATGGCGTCTGGACACACTCAAATAGCCTGCCAATTCATCGAGCTCAAGTGGCTCACGCAGGTTGCTCTCCATCAACGCAACCACCTCCTGCAACTTGGGGTGTGACGACCCTAGGATGTGCTTGATCGGTAGTCGTTGGTGGCTTTGTTCATTACATTGATTTTCGATAGCGAGCGCTTCGCAAATTTGCGCCACCAATTCATGCCCGTTCCGGTCGCCAATCAATCGCAGCGTCATTTCCAATGATGCAGTGCCGCCTGATGCGGTATAGCGGTTGCGATCAATCACAAACAGCTGCGGACTGACGAGCACACCCGGAAAATCATCCTGCATGCCAAGCCAGTACGCCCAATCGATACTACATTCATAACCATCGAGAAGACCAGCAGCGGCCAACGCCCAACTGCCAGAACATAATCCGCCCAAGTGCACACCCTGCGCCGCCTGTGACCGCAGCCAAGCAGACTGCTGTACGGTACACCTTCGCTGTATATCCTTGCCGCCACAGACGAACACCGCATCCATCGCCGGAGACATCGCTCCAGCAGCATCGGGTGAAACTTGCAAACCGTTGCTGGCCCAGACAGGACGGCCATCCAGGGTTAAAGTATGCCAGCGATAAAGTTGCTGGCCGGACAATTGATTTGCCAGCCGCAACGATTCGATAGCGGCAGCCATTGCAATCAACGTGAAATTATTGACCAACAAAAAACCTACCGACTCGATGGTACGTATAGGGTGCGAACGAAGATTTCCGTCAACGCTCAACGCGATGTTCATAATCGATGCCAGCCATATCAGGGTCAGGGATGGGGCGCATATGCGCATTGGCTTGGATTATCAATTTTAAATGATGGCCTACGCTTACCTGAATTCGACCTTGAATTGTGTCTACACCCCTCTTCAATGTCGGCTGAAGACCCAAAGTTTTTATTAAAGCATCAACCATAATAAGAATTAAAGTCAGAACCAAAACAATCATTTCGCCATAGAAAATTTGTATAAATCTCTATCAAGATAATCCTAAAATTCTTGCAATGACGTCGATTGAAAATCACAAATGCAAAATTGTCTACGCTTAGAAAAAGCAAATAGCACCAAGGGGTTAAACTACGGACATAGGTAACTTAAAAATCCAGACCATTGAGACACCATAAGTTTTATTATCTAAAGCACTACAACTCATAGTACAGCAACAGATTTTTAAACAACTCTACGGCCCTTGCCTAGCTTGAGGGCGATGACATCATAGTATTTTTCCGACTTGAGCAACTCTAGTTTTTTCAATTCAAATATATAATATGTCACGACTCAAGCCCTGCAATCGAGCTCGTTTCCTACCTCAATGTACCAGAGCAAGACTGATATCTGAGGGCCACTAATTGGCCGCAGATAGGAACAAGCTCTCCGGCTCGCACCTAACTCAGACCTTGAACTGGCCCAGCAGACAATCCTGCCGCCCCACGTGCTCAACCATCACCACGCACTGACGTACCTGCTGTTCGGCACCGCTGGCCACGGCATGGCTGATATCGCGGATATTAGTCGTATTACGATTGATCTCTTCGCTGGTAGCACTTTGTTGTTCGGCAGCAGCAGCGATCTGCAGGGTCATATCGTTGATCCGGCATATCGACTCACGGATGCGCGTTAGCATGTCGTTAGCGGCGCTAGCGTCGTCAGCTGTTTGGCTAGCACTGTCGCGGTTTTGATGCATGCGCAACTCGACCTTTTTTACCCCGTTCTGCAGCTGATCTATCATCAGGCGAATCTCTTGGGTGGAGTGCTGGGTGCGCGAGGCCAGCGAACGTACCTCATCGGCCACCACGGCGAAACCCCGTCCCGACTCACCGGCACGGGCGGCCTCGATAGCGGCGTTGAGCGCGAGCAGATTGGTCTGTTCGGCGATGCTGGTGATCACCGCGAGGATAGATTCGATATTGCCACTGAGCTTGGCCAATTCGTTGACCGCCTGACTAGTGTCATCCATTTCATTGGCCAGGCGTTTGATCGCCGCACTGGACTGCGAGACCAGGCTGACGCCAGTCTCGGTTGCCTCACTGACGGCGTTGGCAGCCAGGGCCGCCGCTTGAGCATTGCAAGCGACGTCCTCCGCGGTGCTTGCCATTTCCTGCATGGCCGTAGCCAAATGATCCAACTCCTCCAATTGCTGCTGTAGGCGGGTGGCGGTTTGACTCGCTTCGCTGGAGGTATCATGGCTGCTGGCTCGAACTTGCTGCGAACTGCTCATCACGTCGCTAATTAGCCCCTGCAGGCTTTTCAGAAAGCAATTGAATTCCTCCCCAACCTGGGCGATTTCATCGTTGCCCTGGATAGGCAGGCGCCGGGTCAGGTCACCCTGACCGCCGTTGAGTTGACGCAGCGAAGTTCTTAGCTGCAACAGCGGCCGCAACACGCGCCGCATCAGTACGCTGAGCACCAGCAGAGTCAATACCACGCCTATAGCGGTACCGGCCGTCGCACGCCAACTGAGGGCGTTTGCTTCAGCCATGACCTTGGTCTCATCGAGTACCACACCAATATACCAGTTCATGCCGCCGAGGTTGCTCAGTGGAATAAAGGACACTAGCAGGTCTTGGCCATCAACCTGAACCTCACTTAGCGTCGACACCAGGGCCGGACTCTGACCGCCAAACAGAGCACCTAAGGCTTTACCATTCAGCTCGCCATTGGGGTGAGAGATGATCTGACCACTACCAGTGAGTAGGAACGCATAGCCGGCGCCATTAAAGGTAAATGTATCAATCGAGTCGGAGATGCTCTTAAGGCTGATGTCGCCCCCGAAGGCGCCCTTGAACTGGCCCTGATCACTGAACTTGGCGACGGCGGAGATCAAGATCTCGCCACTACTGGCCACCGCATAGGGTTCGGTCAGTACGGCGTGAGACGCGGCTTTGGCTTGGCCATACCAGGGCCGCTGGCGGGCATCCCAGTCCGTCGCGGGGTGCCAGTCTGGGTCGCTGGAGATACCTTTGCCCCCCGTAGCCTCCAGACCACCGAACATCGAAAGAAACTGCTTAGTAAGAATAGGGGCAGCAAACAGTTGCCGAATCTGCTCTTCGCTGAAGTTTCGGTCTACGTGCTGCGCGGCTAGGTCGATCAACTGCAACTTGCCGTTCAACCAGTTTTCGATTTGCCGAGCCAGAGCCCGGCTCGACTCGGCGATGCTTGCCTGCGCCTGATCGCGCAATGCCTGGCGAACCTGGCCGATTTGGATCATGGAAAGCAGACCGCTGCTTATGACTAAGACAAAGGCCGCAACCAAGCCAACTTTACTACTTATTTTCATGCTACTTGAGCTCCCGATGACTCTGAAGCCCTTTGCCGCCTGTCGTCGCGAGGAGTCTCTCTCTGAACAGCATAGGTGACGATTAGTAGGTCCCAATTAAAGCGGATCTGAAGCGTTGTCGGCATTTGCATGATCTGTGTTCCTTGTTATTTATAGCTAATCGGTATTTCGCTTTAGGTCGGTCATGTTATGAGCATTCCAGCAGATATCCGGGCGCCTCTTTTGTACGGGCACGACCCAAAATTGATCGAATCCGAAACTTAATCCGCCAAGTGCCAGACATGAAAAGCCGATCTCGAGGGCATCGGGGGAAGGTTTCGTTTTGCCGGGTAGTGCTAGGGGACGACACCTTGATCAGTGACCGGCGCAGGACGCAAGCGACGCCTCCGAGCAAGCTCGCCCTTGGGCGAAACCGCAAATTGCTCTCGGTATCGCTTGGCGAAGGGCCGGGGTGAGAAATGAAGCAGCATTCCGCATACACTGATTGATATTTGGCCCTACTGGCGGCGGGATTTGGTCGGTAACGGCATACATCCGGTGGACATTACCTTCCGCAGCCATTTGGTCGGATCGACCGGCTCCAAACCACCCCCAAGACACATCTTGCGTGCAAGCTCGTATCGTTTTGTCTATTGATCGGACACTCGGAGTAAGATCCAAAGACCAAAAGCAGGGTTAACAATCGTAGAAACAAGATGATGTTGCGAATGTCGGCAGATTGCCGCAAAGCGCGTCACTTATTATGCAGTTGAGGAGCGCTAACAATGGCGAAACTCCAGGCGGCGCTCCCCCCCGCTGCGGGACGTTCGGCTAATGAACAACGGCCAGTGAAAGTCGTAGGTTTTCTGGTCATACCAAATTTCACCACTATCGGCTTCGCCTCCGCCGTGGAAACCTTGCGCATAGCCAATATGGCGGCGCGTCAACCGATGTTCCGCACGGTTATCATCGCAGCCAACATGGAGCCGGTCACCGCAAGCAACGGCATGCGCATCCTGCCCGACTACACCATCACCGATGCACCAAAACTGGATATTCTGTTCGTTGTCGGATCAAACCCGATCACCTCCAATCACAGCAGCCGACCGTTACTCAATTGGCTACGTAAGCTGGCCCATGATCAGGTACCACTAGGCGGGATTTGCACCGGGAGCCACTTATTGGCGCGCGCCAATTTGCTCAAGGGTTATCGCTGCACGATTCACTGGGAAGATATCGAAGCGTTGAAGGAGCGTTTCCCGGGGATCATTATTTCCAACCAGTTGTTCGAGCTCGATCGCGATCGCTATACCTGCTCCGGTGGCGTGGCCTCTATGGACATGACACTGCAGTTGATTGCCCGCGAACCCGGTGGTCGGGACATCGCAGCCCATGCGGCCGAGTTGCTACTGTGTGATCGGGTACGGGGCGCGCAGGAACAACAACGTGTGCCATTACGGCAGAAACTGGGCACGTCCCAGCCTAAGCTCAGCCAGATGGTGGCAATCATGGAAGCCAATCTCGAGGAGCCGGTGGGCCTTGAGGAGCTCGCGCGGTTGAACGAAGTGTCGGTGCGGCAACTGGAACGCCTGTTTCACAAGCACCTGCAACGCACGCCGAGTCAGTATTACCTAGAACTACGCCTATCGCGAGCGCGGCAATTGCTACTGCGCAGCGAGTCGCAAGTGCGCGATATCGCCCTCGCTTGCGGCTTTGTCTCCCCGGCGCACTTCTCCAAATGCTACAGCCGTTTCTTCGGCATATCGCCCATCGGTGAACGCAAACAAGTGGCTGCCGTGCATTAATTTTTAGGAGCCAAGCTTGCTCGCAATGGCGACCTCAAGGACGCCATCGCGAGCAAGTTCGGCCCCTACAGGGTTGTGATGTTGCGGGTCAGTCCTGCAAGGCTTTATGCGCGGTCTCGCGACTCGCCAGCATGGCAATCAACGCCACGGCAGCGGCTGCCAGCAGATACCAGGCTGGTGCCATTTTGTTACCGGTCAGTTGAATCAGCCAAGTCGCAATAAAGGGCGCGGTGCCGCCGAACACCGCATTGGCGATATTGAAGCTGAAGGCAAAACCACTGAAGCGCACGCGAGTCGGGAATATCTCGGCGAGGAAGCACGGCAAGGTGCCGTCGTTCATCGCCAGGATCGCGCCGAAGGCTATCTGGATCATCAGAATGACGATCAGCGGCTGGTTGTTCAACATGCCAAACAGCGGCCATGTCAGCGCCAGAAATAGTACCGATGCGGTAAGCAACATGGTCTTGCGTCCGAACCGATCCGACAGCTTGCCCATCAGGAAAATCAGTCCGATATAGGTAGCCAACGATACCGTCGACGCCATGAACGAATCACTCTCACTCATGCCCATCTCGGTGGACAGGTAGGTCGGCATGTAGCTGAGCAACAGGTAGAACGCCACCGCATTCAGGCATGTCACACCGATCCCGATAATCACGCTACGCCGGTGTACGGTCAACAGTTCGCGAACCGGAGCGTGGGTCGCGCATTCCTTGGCCTCGAGGCGTTTTTCCATCTCCAGAAATTTGGGTGTGTCTTGCAAACTCATGCGGATGTAACGCCCGACCAGACCGAACGGCGCCGCCAGCAGGAAGGGCAAACGCCAGCCCCAGCTGTGCAGATCCTCAACGCTCATCCACGAATGCAGACCGGCCACGAAAACCGCGCCGAACAACAAGCCGGCAGCAGTACTCGCCGGCACGATGCTGGTGTACAAACCGCGTTTACCCTCGGGGGCATACTCGGCCAGAAAGGCCGATGCCCCGGCGTACTCACCGGAAGCGGAAAAGCCCTGAAACAAGCGGATTAGTAACAACAGGGCCGGTGCCCATAGGCCAATATGGTTGTAAGTCGGCAGGATACCGATGCAGAAGGTCGAAACTGACATGATCAGAATCGACCAGGACAACGCGCTGCGCCGCCCGTATTTGTCTCCGAAGTGACCCCAGACTAGCCCTCCCAGCGGGCGGACGATAAACGACAGCGCAAACACAGCGAAGGTTGCCAGTAGGCCGGTCGCCTTGTCGGTCTGTGGAAAAAACGTCAGTGCAATAACGGTTGCCAGATAGCCGTAGGCCGCGTAGTCGAACCATTCGACGAAGTTGCCCATGAAACTGGCACTGGCCGCGCGCCGCAATGCCTTGCGCTCGGACGTCTGTTCAAGCTGCTGTTCCAGGGTCGGCGTCAGACTTGCGCTTTGGGTGCTCATTGGGCACCTCCGGTAGTAGAGGTGCAGTTATCGGAATGAAGAGGCAACGCTGTATCGCTACCCGAAGCGGTATCGAAATTGGTTTGCTTCGGGCCTGTGGACGGAATCTTGACGTAGAACATGACAAATACCCTCTATTGTTTTACTTGGCAGGGTTAAGGGTCAGTAAATGATGCGCGTTATTATCGTGCATGCGTTGTTTTTCCGGTCTAACTCAGCCGCCGGGACGGTTTTTTCTACACCTTTTTGCCACTCACCAAAGAGAGCGCCGCACAGGCTCACTGTGCGGCGCGAAATCTCACTTCTTGATGATGTTGTGTTCCGGGCCATACGGGAATTTGGTGATGTTCTCCCCGCCCTGCTCGTTGACGATCAGTATGTCGTGTTCTCGGTAACCGCCCGCACCTGGAAGGCCTTCAGGCAGCATGATCATCGGCTCAATGGAAACCACCATCCCCGGCTCCAATACGGTGTCGATGTCTTCGCGCAGTTCCAGCCCAGCTTCGCGGCCGTAGTAATGGCTCAGCGTGCCGAAGGAGTGGCCGTAGCCGAAGGTGCGGTATTGCAGCAGATCGTGCTCAAGGAAAATCTCGTTGAGTTGCAGGGCGATGTCGCAGCAGCGCATGCCCGGCTTGATTAGTTTCAGGCCGGCCTCGTGCACTTTAACGTTCACTTCCCACAAACGTAGATGCTCGTCGGAGCAATGGTCCAGGAACAATGTGCGTTCCAGCGCGGTGTAATAACCAGCGATCATCGGGAAGCAATTGAGGCTGAGGATGTCGCCCTTGTTAACCTTACGCGAGGTCACCGGGTTATGTGCACCGTCGGTGTTGATGCCGGACTGGAACCAGGTCCAGGTGTCCATCAGTTCGGAATCCGGGAAGGTGCGGGCAATTTCGCGCACCATCGCCTGGGTGGCGTGCAGAGCCACTTCATATTCCGGCACCTGATCACGCAAGGCTTCCACGATTGCAGCGCCACCGATGTCTGCCACGCGGGCACCATGACGGATGATTGCGTGCTCTTCGGCGGACTTGATCATGCGCATGCGCATGCAGGGTGCGCCGATATCCACCAGTTCGGCCTGCGGGTAACGGCTGGCAAGTTTGTCGCGATTGAGCAGGTTCAGATGGTCGAATTCGATGCCAATGCGCCCGGCTTTTGGCAAAGCTTGCTGGATCGCGACGAAATAGTTGTCACGCTGCCAGTCAGTGTAAACAATGTTCTCAGTGCCCACGGTGCGGCGCCAAGGCTGACCGCCATCGATGTTGGCGCTGATGGTAACGGCACTGTCTTGGGTAACGACCAGTGCGTACTGGCGGCCGAAGGAGCAATACAGGAAATCGCTGTAGTAATTGATGTTGTGATAGGACGTGAAGACTGCCGCGTCGATATTGTTCTGCGCCAGATAAGCTCGCAATTTGGCCTGGCGATTGGCATATTCCTGAACCGAGAATGTCGGTTTCACTTTTTCGCCGTTCTTGATCTGGATGGTTTTAGGCATTTGCATGTCATTTATCCTTGTCGGTGATTGAGCGACAGAAGGCGCCACTCTGGCGGGCCGCTGAAGATCATTCGAACAGATGCCAAGTGAGGTTTTTTGCGCAAATCCGACCTGTAATTGGTCAGACCCGCTATTTTTGAAGGTGACCCTCAGGGCCATTCGACAAAAATGACAATGCTCCCCCGGCAAGCACGATGAAAGCCGCTTGGCGGGGGCATTGATTAAGGGTTAGGTAGTCAGTGAGGCTGGTGCGGCGGCGTCCTTTCGTCGCGCGGATGCGCGCCGAAGTATTGACCACTACAGTCGCGTCCCATCGTGTATATCGAAATTAGCGAGACCAGGAGCTACTCACGCAACTGGCCGAAAAGCAGAGCCAGTTGCAAACCCTGAGCAAGACCAGCACCCATCCCCGTGAATCCATACTGCATTTTCGCGACGCGAACAAGGAGCGACGCGGCATCCTGGTGCGCCAAGAGGAACAGCAAGCTCAGCAAGTCGAGCAGCAGTTTAGAGCAGTTTTCTGCCAGTATTCACTGTGGGAATCCTGGTAAATTCTGATGCGATCGGGCGGCTCGGTGGCTGCATTTCGTACCTGGCGCGCTGCTTACGCAGCGCGTAGAGCTTTAGGCTTAAGTAAACAATTATTGTCCTTGCGGCTGTTTTAGGCGTTTAGTGGAAAGATTCCTTTCCCTAACAGCGTGCACCTCGCCATCCCCTCATCAGGCTGAACCGCCCCACTCAAGGGCCTGAAGAATACGGCGAACTTGTTTGGCCCCTATCTCGGTTTCGCATAGCATGATCGGTGCAGTCCCACCGAGCGCTTTATTCGGCGTCGTCATCCAGTGGGCGGCAGCCGCTTGGCTTTCAAAGACCCTCTCGGCCAAGTGACTAAAAGTAGCAATTCGGTCCACACGTTCGGAAGCAACAGGATCAAGGTTTTTTTGCTCTCGCCGTCTTCTTTCCAGCGTCGACTTGGATGCATTGAATAGCGTTTCCAGTTGGCAGTCTTGCAGGTTAAAGACCAAGCGCAACACCTGGATGAGGTCAGCGGGAAACCCGACTTTTACTTGGTACAGCCTCTCCGATTCCGTCAGCGGCTCTCGATCGGAACTGAATCGCCAAAAGGCCGCGATGCCCTCCTCTCGGGACACCTCGTTCTTTTTTGCCGGACGTCGACTCGCAGGTGAAGCGCCCATCAGCACGCCCTCCAAGTTAATTTTCCGTCAACTGAAATATGGGCTAACGCCGGTCTAACCGGAAGCGCCATTGAGCGCCAGTGGAATTCCATAACGCCCTAGGTCGATAAGGCGATGGAGCCATTTACCCTCTACGTATCCACAGACCAGGATCAGCGGCTTTGGGCTGATGATGAGTTGCCACTGCGGTCAATCGATGCTGGAGCTCAGGAAGGGCTCGGTCAGTCGGTCGACCCTTCGCTCTTCGAGCTGCCCGGCCCGCAGGATCTCGTTGGCATTGGGATAATGCCGTAACAGCTGGCGCGCCTGACGTCGCATGGACGCTGAAAGCGCGGAATCTTCTGCAAGCTCGACCAGAAAATCTCGAGTCTGAATCAGCGCACGCGTACGCTCGTTCGGCATCGTCATGGTGTCCTCCTCGCACACACCGTGCACGGTCCAGCCGCTCTGAGCTCGCTGGCGTCCGACGCAGTTTTCTGCCTGGTAAATCGCCTACAGCCTACAGCCTACACCTATACCAAGACGGCCCATTGATTCTATCGCCGGGATCGGCCCGGGCTTTTTGAGAATCAGGCCCCTGTCCTCCTCGGCGTACCGTCCATCAAGGCCCGCGGGGGGAAAACCATGCTGAGGTTTGAGAATCTTGGTTTCTCAAACCTGTTAAACCGCCTACATCCAGCGGTGATTAACCCCGTTGTACAGCTGTTATTCCGTAGGCCGTAGCGCAGTACAAAATCGTCGCCACGCAGTCATTTTGACTCATCCGAGTGACGACGCCAGTCGCCGAACGGCGCGTCGGCCTCCACGTAGCGCAGGGCCGTGTGCACATCCCGCCACGGCCCGTTTTCCAGGCCAACGAAAGCCCAAACATTTTCTACCTTATTTCCCCTTCTCAGCGGCATTGCACCGCAAGATCACAGCGCCACAGCACGCGCGAGGACGTTCAGCAGCGTGACCTCAAGAACCGTGGCAACATCTGAGAATGACTGAAATAGCCGTAATCGTTCCAGGTGATTCGCTTCACTCAATTGGGCATCAATGTCTATTAACTGGTAGAGTGCGCACCGTTATTTCTCAAGAGGATTGTTTCATGGCCACTAATCGCTCCCAGCGTCTGCGCAAGAAGCTTTGTGTAGACGAGTTCCAGGAATTGGGCTTCGAATTGAACCTGGACTTCAAGGAAGATCTGGCTGACGAGGCAATCGACGCATTCCTCGACGCGTTCCTGAAAGAAGCCATGGAAGCCAACGGTCTCGGCTATGTTGGCGGCGACGACTACGGTCTGGTTTGCCTGCAGAAACGTGGCTCGGTCAGCGCTGAACAGCGCGCTGCCGTTGAAGCCTGGCTCAAAGGCCGCACCGAGCTGACCAGTGTTGAAGTCAGCCCGCTGCTGGACGTCTGGTACCCGGAAAAGCCGATCAATCCGGTAGCTTGATGTTCAAAGGGCCATCCATTGCGATGGCCCTTTTGGTTTATGGCTCAAGAAGAATGCCCCTTGTTGTCAATTTGAGCCCCCTCCTATTTCTCCCCCCCGCTTTAGTCGCTGTGCCCGCGTTTTATTTGCTGTGTCCTTGAGTTGGCATCAGTTGCTATGGCTTCACGACACCGCTTGTGATCGTCTTGGCAAACCTATGTATGCCAATTCGAAGCTAGCCCATTAAGTCGTGCCAATGTTCGAGTCTCGCGACCTACGATCGACACATAACGAGATCGAAGACAAGAAGCTCCAGCACGAAGATTGCGCCAGGAAATGGCGGGCGATCAGGTCTTTCCTTACTTGATCAACTGAGGTTCAGCCGCTTTTGAATATTCCGTTTCATCGCCATTCCGCGGTCAAAAGAAATTGGAACCCCACTTTCTATCTATCACCTGTATTTCTTCCCGCATTTCTGCTTTCAACTAGAACAAGCAGAGTGAGATTTCACGGATGAGACCTTCACGTTAGGGCAATGGAAGGGATGCCGTTTGTCGTGAGGAGCGGATAGCCGTGAGGCATGACGATAAGTATTTGGTGTGACTTCTACCGTGGCTTTACCGGGGGTGTGACAGGACAATGAGCTGTTTGTTTCTGGGGAGGGAAGCGAATGATGCTGAGAGGGAGGACTGACGGGTTGGAAACGAAGGGCGAATAGGAGGATCAGTTTTTTGACAACATTGTGATTATTTTGTGCTGATTAGCAAAACTTGAAATTCATCGACGCACAGTTTTTTGCGCAGACGCTGGGAACGGTTAGTCGCCATTGGAACAATCCTCATAAGTAATAACGGGCGGCACTTTAGCAGTTTAAGGCGCCGATTGCCCGCCTCTCTGGGATGCAAGCCCTACCGTCGGTAAAAAATAGCGGATTAGAAGGCTCGCGCACGGCACAAGCCGCTACACCTTGGGGCATAATGCCGACACTTTCATGACCACTGAGGGAATTTATCTGCATGCCCTCGTCTTTTCCCCCCGCGGCTGTAGGGTTTTATTTCACATGATCAAATCTTTGCGTCCATTGTTATTGGCCGGTTTTCTGCTCCCACTGGCCTTCTCTGTTTCCGCCGGCCCGATCAACACCGCGCTGTCGCCCAACGTTGAAAAAGCCCTCAAGGCCAGCAAGATGCAGGACAACGCCCTGTCGCTGGTGATGATCCCGCTCAACGGCCCTGGCACCCCGACGATTTTCAACGCTGACGTGTCCGTCAATCCGGCCTCCACCATGAAACTGGTCACCACTTACGCGGCGCTGGAAATACTCGGCCCGAACCACCAGTGGAAAACCGAATTTTACACCGACGGCACGCTCAGCGGCGGCATCCTCAACGGTAACCTCTACTTCAAGGGTGGCGGCGATCCGAAGCTGAACATGGAAAAACTCTGGTTGCTGCTGCGTGACCTGCGCGCCAACGGTGTGACGCAAATCACCGGCGACCTGGTGCTGGACCGCAACTTCTTCGTCAAACCGCAATTGCCGCAGTTCAACGACGACGGTAATGACGCTAACAAGCCGTTCCTGGTCAAACCTGACGCGCTGATGGTCAACCTCAAGGCCCTGCGCTTTGTGGCACGTAACGACAACGGCCGGGTGCTGGTGTCGGTGGAACCGCCAATTGCCAACATTCGCATCGAAAACCAGGTCAAAGCCGTCAACTCCAAGCAATGCACCGGTAGCGTGCGTTATAACCCGGTGACCCAGGCCGATGGCAGCGTGACCGTGACGGTCGGCGGCCAGTTGGGCGAGGGTTGCAGCTCCCAGACTTACCTGTCGCTGCTCGACCATGCGACCTACACCGCGGGCGCCGTGCGGGCGATCTGGAAGGAACTGGGCGGCAGCATTCAGGGCGTGGATCGTTTGGCGCCAACACCCAAAGACGCCAAGGTCCTGGCTCGTGCTTTCTCGCCGGACCTGGCGGAAATCATCCGTGACATCAACAAATACAGTAACAACACCATGGCCCAGCAGCTGTTCCTGAGCCTGGGCGCGCAGTTCCGGACCGAGGCCGACGGTGACGATGGCAAGGCTGCACAGCGTGTCGTGCGTCAGTGGCTAGCAAAGAAAGGCATCACCGCACCGCACCTGGTGATGGAAAACGGTTCCGGCCTGTCCCGCGCGGAACGGGTGAGTGCGCGTGAAATGGCCGGCATGCTGCAAGCGGCCTGGAAAAGCCCGTATTCGGCCGAGTTCATCAGCTCAATGCCGATTGCAGGCACCGACGGCACCATGCGCAGACGCCTGAAGACCACGGCGCTGCGCGGTGAAGCGCACATCAAGACCGGCACACTGAACACGGTGCGGGCGATTGCCGGTTTCAGCCGCGACATTAACGGCAATACCTGGGCGGTGGTGGCGATTCTCAACGACAAGGCACCGTTTGGTGCGTCGTCGGTCCTGGATCAGGTGCTGCTGGACCTGTATCGCCAGCCGAAACTGCCGGAAACGGCTTCGGTGCTCTGACCCTGCGCCTGATCGTTCCCCGCCGCGTGTGGGAACGATCAGGCTGGCAGTTCTAGTTCATCTCTTCTTCTACCCGATCCCGTCCTGCCTGTTTCGCCGCATACACCCCCGAATCCGCCCGCAGCAGCAGTGCATCCGCGCCCTCCCCGACTCGCCAACTGGCAATCCCGAAACTGGCGGTCACTGTCCCGACGCCTTCGATCGGCGAACTGCGCAACCCTTGCCATAGCTGCAAGGCCAGGACATGAGCATGCTCGCCGTTGATGTCCGGGCAAAGCACCATGAACTCCTCGCCCCCCAGACGACAGAACACGTCGGTGCGCCGCAACCGAAGGCCGATGCGTTCGCACACTATCTGCAACACCCGATCGCCGACAGCGTGACCATGCTGGTCATTGATGCGTTTGAAATGGTCGATATCGAGCATGATCACCGACAGTTCGCCGCCACCGCGCTCGACCCGGGCCATTTCAGTGGTCAGGCGTTCCTGGAAATAGCGGCGGTTGTGGATCCCGGTCAGAGAGTCGGTGATCGATAGCGCCCGCAGTTCTTCTTCCACCCGTTTCAAGTCGGAGATGTCCGAGATGTAGCCGTGCCAGAGCACGCCGCCACCGGGCAGTTCCTCCGGTGTCGCCTCGCCACGAACCCAACGCAAGCCGCGCAGGGGCAACTGCACGCGGTATTCCTCGCGCCAGGGGCTGAGGGTGTTCGCTGATGCCCGGATCGAAGCGCGGACCCGGGTGGTGTCCTGCGGATGAACCCGCGTGAAAATCGCTTCGGCGTTGGACAACAGTTCATCCGGTTCAAGTTCGTAGATCTGGCGAATACCGTCGCTGGCGTAGATCACGCTGAAGCGCCCATCGAACTCCATCTTGAATTGGTAGATCCCGCCGGGTACATGGGCGCTGAGTTTCTTCAACAGTAGGTCCCGTGCCGCCAGGACCTCGTGGACCCGTTTGCGTTCAGTGATGTCGATACAGATCGCCAGGTGTCCGACCCACAAGCCTTGCTCGTCGAGGACCGGGGTCGCCAGCATGTTCACCGTCAAATGGCTGCCGTCGCGACGCAGCAGCGTCCATTCGCGCGCTTCGTGACCGCCCTCCTCGCCGCCCTCGACCAACATCGCCTGGCAGGTCGGAATCGGTTTGCCATAGCGCGCGCTCAACTCAGCCGAACGTGCCAGGAGCTCTCGGGGCAGGTGCAGGTTTTCCAGGGTCATGTGGCCCACCACCTCGGTGCTGGTATAGCCAAGCATGTGCTCTGCCCCGGCATTAAAGGTGCGGATAACCCCGCGCAGGTCAGTGGCGATGATCGCCACTTGGGTCGCGGCATTCAGCACGCCACGCAATTGGCCATGGGTGCCGCGCAACTCCTGCTCGCGGGCGCGCAGTTCCTCGGTCCGTTGCTCGACCATATTCAGCGCCCGTTGACGCTGACTTGCCAGCACATAAAGCAAGGCACTGAGCAACAGGCTGAGCAAACCGCCCAGCACCACCAGGGTGGTCACCGCAGAGTGATTGGCTCGCACAAAGGCATCGCTGGGCTGAATGTCGACTTGATAGTCATGGTCGGCAAGCCGTAACAGCCGGGTCGCGGACAACTCACTGGGCACCGCCGTGCCGGGAGACTCATAAAGCACTTCGTGCTGGTCTGTGGATAAGTCGAGGATGCGCACCGAAAGATAGTCACGGCCAGCCTCCGTTAGCCCGTCCGCCAGCAGCTGATGCATGCTGATCACGGCCATGACATAACCGTACGGTTTCACCCCCGCCGTCGCCGGACTATTGCGCAACAACACCGGTGCGACCAGCAGCACGCCGCGCGCATGGGCCGGTTCGATACTGGCCAGATGCATTGGCTGCGATACCGCCATGCCTCCGTGCTGATCGGCTCGTTCAAGGGTGCTACGGCGCAAGGGTTGGGCCCCCACGTCGTAGCCCAGCGGCGAACCCTGCTTGCTTTGGGTCTGGCTATACAGCACCGCCACGTACTCCTCCCGCTCGGCACCGGTTACCCGCTTGGCGAACGAATAGGCCTGAGTCCGGCGCAGCAGCGGTTGGGTGTAACCGTCAAACTCCGCGCGGGAGACCGAGTCGGAATTGGCAAAGAACCGGCGCAGCCCATCGAGGCGCTGCTCCTGATCTTCAAAGCGTTCTTCGATACGGCTGTAACGTTCACTGGCCAGCAGTTGGAAACGTTGCCGCAATTGATGGTGGAACAGATTCAGCGTCGACCACGCCAACAATCCCGTGAGAATCGCGCCGACAACCAATACCAGCAGTGCGACCCGCCAGGCCGAGACATCTTCACTGATAAGCCCCAGGATCTTCGGGCGCAAGGCGGGCAACGACATAGACGCAACTCAAAACGCCATGTGCAGGAAAGCCCATTGGCCATGCGTTGAGTTATAGCCATTAGCCATCAATTTGACCAGCACAGAAAGAAGCCAAGAGCCTTTAAAAATCAAGGCTCTGTGGATCCAATCCTTTCAAGTGTCAACGAGCCGTGATTTTCCAGGCACGGTGGATCTTGCCATTACGGGCGAAATCCGGATCGATGGTCTGGGCGGTGATTTCCTCGACCGCATAACGCTCGGCAAGGTTTTCCTCGAGCTGGAACTTGCGGAAGTTGTTGGAAAAGTACAACACCCCACCCGGCGCCAGGCGCGCCATGGCCAGGTCGATCAATTGCACCTGGTCACGCTGCACGTCGAAGATCCCTTCCATGCGCTTGGAGTTGGAGAACGTCGGCGGATCGATGAAGATCAGGTCGTATTCGTCACGGCAGGCGTCGAGCCAGGCCATCACGTCGCCCTGCTCCAGACGGTTCTTGTCGGAGAAACCGTTCAGCGACAGGTTGCGACGCGCCCAGTCCAGATAGGTTTTCGACAGGTCGACACTGGTGGTGCTGCGCGCGCCGCCCTTGGCTGCGTGAACACTGGCGGTTGCGGTGTAGCTATACAGGTTGAGGAAGCGCTTGCCGGCGGCCTCTTTCTGAATCCGCATGCGCATTGGCCGGTGATCGAGGAACAGCCCGGTGTCGAGGTAATCCGTAAGGTTCACCAGCAGCTTCACGCCGCCTTCATTGACCTCGACGAACTTGCCCTGTGCCGCTTGGCGTTCGTACTGTTTGGTGCCGCTCTGACGCTCGCGACGCTTGACCACCACGCGGCTCTTGTCGATATTCAGGGCCTGCGGAATGGCAGCCAGGGCATCGAACATGCGCGCCGAGGCTTTTTCCGGATCGATGGATTTCGGCGCGGCGTATTCCTGGACGTGGACCCAATCCTGATACAGGTCGATGGCCATCGAGTATTCCGGCATATCGGCATCGTAGACGCGGTAGCAGTCAACGCCTTCACGCTTGACCCACTTGCCGAGGGCCTTGAGGTTCTTTTGCAGACGGTTGGCAAACATCTGCCCGCCTTCGCTCAAGCGTGGCTGCTCGATCACCACCGGTGCCGGTTTGATCGGGTTGCCGTTCTTGTTGTACTTCTCGTACTTGCCGGGTGCTACGTCGTTGCCTGCGACTTCGACTTCGGCTTGAACTTGTTCACGCTCGACCTGACGCTGTTCCGGCGTGCGACGTTCGCCGGTGACGAACTGGTCCGGCGTGACGTTGATCAGCAGCAACTTGCACGGCAACGCGCCGTTCCAGAACGAATACTGTTTGTGGCTGCGGATGCCCATGCGCTTGCCCAGGTCCGGGGCACCAGTGAATACCGCGGCTTCCCAGTTCAGGCAGGCCTGACGCAGACGTTCACCGAGGTTCTGGTAGAGATAGAGCAAGCTCGCCTCGTCACCCAGACGCTCACCGTAAGGCGGGTTGCAGATCACCAGGCCTTTCTGGTTCTGGTCCGGACGCGGCTCGAACGTCCCGACTTCGCCCTGATAGATCTTGATCCACTCGCTCAGGCCGGCACGTTCAACGTTGTTGCGGCCCGGTTGAATCAGACGCGGATCGGCTTCGTAACCGCGAATCCACAGCGGTGGCTGGGCCAGACCGGCCGCGCAACGCTCAGTGGCTTCTTCGTGAAGCTTTTTCCACAGGGCCGGGACGTGACCGAGCCAGGCCGTGAAACCCCACTGCTCACGGCGCAGGTTCGGTGCCATGTCGGCGGCGATCATCGCGGCTTCGACGAGGAACGTACCGACACCGCACATCGGGTCAGCCAGCGCGCCGCCATCGGCCGCAATGCGCGGCCAGCCGGAACGGATCAGGATCGCTGCCGCGAGGTTTTCCTTCAGCGGTGCCGCGCCCTGCTGCAAGCGATAGCCGCGCTGGTGCAGGCTGTGGCCGGAGAGGTCGAGGGACAGGATCGCTTCGCCACGGTCCAGGCGCAGGTGAATGCGCAGGTCCGGGTTGAGCTTGTCGATGGAAGGACGATCGCCCTGCGGGGTGCGCAGTTTGTCGACGATGGCGTCCTTGACCTTCAAGGCGCCGAAGTGGGTGTTGTCGATGCCCGAGCCGTGACCGCTGAACTCAACGGCCAGGGTGCCATCGTTGAGCATGTGGTCTTGCCACTCGATATCCAGCACACCGTGATAAAGGTCTTCGGCGTCTTTCATCGGGAAGCGCTTGAGCACCAGCAGCACCCGGTTCGCCAGACGCGACCACAGGCACAGGCGATAAGCGGTTTCCATGGTCGCCATGCCACGCACGGCAGAGGTGTGCTCACGCGCCTCCTCAAGGCCAAGCCCGATGGCTTCCTCGATGAGCAGGCCTTCAAGGCCTTTGGGGCAAGTGAGGAAGATTTCGAATTGATCGGACATTGGAATTTCAGAGCCTTTAGCTAAGTGAGCCGGCAACGCATTGCCGGCCCGGTTTTCAATCAGGCGCTTTTCTAAAAGAGCGCCCGCGTGGCACGAAGGTGTGCCGTCCCACCCCTGCAAGCTCGGGTTAAAAGAGCTTAGATGCAAAGGCAGATAAAAAAGTTGATGCAACAAAATGTCATAAGTCGACCCTTCGTCGAATAGTCCTCTGTTCAACAGGAAACATTCTCACTAAAGGATTAACCCCATCATGCAGCGCGGCGCTGATCATACCGGGGTTTTGCCAATAAACACGGGACAACCGTGGTGTTACTTATCGCCATACCATCTTTATCGTTACGTCCTTATGACAAAACGATCATTCCCTCGATGTGACGCTTTGGTTAGAACTCAATACAGGTTAACGCCGCAATGACGTCAACACCTTGGCTCGCGACGCCGGCAGCGAGCCCCAACGGCAGGAGTTTTTCTGCCAGACCTCGATTGAGGTCGACGCGATTAATACAGTCAACAAGTGAGGGCAACACCCTATGAGAAGACTTAAGCGTGATCCGTTGGAAAGAGCATTTTTACGCGGATATCAATATGGCGTTGGTGGCAAATCCCGTGAGCTTTGCCCATTTACTCTACCGTCGGTACGCCAAGCCTGGATTAACGGCTGGCGAGAAGGACGCGGCGACAACTGGGACGGTATGACCGGCACTGCGGGAATCCATAGACTCAACGAACTTCACGCCGTCGGCTAACACAGGGCACACATTCCGACACGATGATCTGATTACGTAACGACTTACCACGCACGCCCCATCCGGGCGGCGGGCTTCGGCCCAGGGGCTCCTTCAAGGAGCCCTTTTTTATGCCTGCCGTTTACCGCAAAGCCGCGATCGCATCCACCGATTCACGAATCAGCGCCGGACCTTTATAGATGAAGCCGGAATAGAGCTGCACCAGGCTCGCACCCGCCGCGATTTTCTCAGCCGCGTGCTTGCCTTCGGTGATACCGCCCACGGCGATGATCGGCAAGCGACCGGCCAGTTCGGCGGCCAGCACCTTCACGGTGTGGGTGCTCTTGTCGCGAACCGGTGCGCCGGACAGGCCGCCCGCCTCATCACCGTGTTCCATGCCTTCAACGCCGACGCGGCTCAGGGTGGTGTTGGTGGCGATCACTGCGTCCATCCCGGTATCGATCAGCGCTTGCGCGACCTGAGCGGTTTCTTCGTCGGTCATGTCCGGCGCAATCTTGATCGCCAGAGGGACATGTTTGCCGTGGCGCAGCGCCAGTTCTGCGCGACGCGTCGCCAGGTCGGCCAACAATTGCTTCAGCGAATCGCCAAATTGCAGGCTGCGCAGGCCCGGGGTGTTCGGCGAACTGACGTTGACCGTCACGTAGCTGGCGTGGGCATAGACCTTGTCCAGGCAGATCAGGTAGTCGTCGACCGCCCGCTCAACCGGGGTATCGACGTTTTTGCCGATATTGATGCCCAGCACGCCCTTGAACTTGGCCGCGGCCACTCGAGCCAGCAAGTGATCGACACCGAGGTTGTTGAACCCCATGCGGTTGATGATCGCCTCGGCTTCCGGCAAACGGAAAATGCGTGGCTTCGGATTGCCCGGCTGCGGGCGCGGCGTGATGGTGCCGATTTCGACAAAACCAAAACCCAGTTGCGCAAAACCGTCGATGGCCGCGCCGTTCTTGTCCAGACCGGCCGCCAGCCCGACCGGGTTCGGGAAGTCCAGGCCCATGACAGTTACCGGCATTTTCGCCGGCGCCTTGCACAGCAAGCCGTTGAGGCCCAAACGCCCGCCCGCGCCGATCAGGTCCAGGGACAGATCGTGGGAGGTTTCCGGGGAAAGTTTGAACAACAGCTGACGGGCCAGGGTGTACATGGGCGGGTTTGACTCTGGGCTACGAAAAGTGGCGGCGATTATAGCCGGGCATCGGGGTTGCAGGCGAGGCGCGCGACAAAATCAACGAGCGATGGCATATGCCTTGCACCGTCACGGACATCAGCACTCATGCCAACGGCGGGATGAGTCGAAAGACAAAGGCGTCGTCACTTGGCCTTGCCCTGGCAAGCAGCCCGGTACGACGCTTTTTTAGGGAAGGTGTTTACTGATGATTGAAGTTCCAGCCAACCCTCTGGCCTGGGTCAACGGCAGCGATGCCCCGGAAAAGACCGAAATCAACCTCGGCTTCATGGCCCTGAGTGACTGCGCCTCCGTGGTGGTTGCGGCCACGCAGGGCTTTGCCCAGCCTTATGGCCTGACCCTCAACCTCAAGCGCCAGTCGTCCTGGGCCAACCTGCGGGACAAACTGGTCAGTGGCGAACTCGACGCCGCCCACAGTCTGTACGGTTTGATCTACGCCGTGCATCTGGGCATCGGCGGTGTCGCGTCGACCGACATGGCGGTGCTCATGGGCCTGAATCAGAATGGCCAGAGCATCAACCTCTCCCATGGCTTACAGGCGCTGGGCGTGACCAGTCCTGAAGCACTGGACCGGCACGTGCACCAAAGCCGCCCAAAACTCACCTTCGCCCAGACATTTCCTACCGGCACCCACGCCATGTGGCTGTATTACTGGCTCGCGAGTCAGGGCATCCACCCGTTACAGGACGTCGACAGCGTGGTCGTGCCACCGCCGCAAATGGTCGCGCACCTGCAAGCCGGGCGCATCGACGGTTTCTGCGTCGGCGAGCCATGGTCCGCCAGCGCAGTGCAGCAGAACCTGGGGTTCACGATGGCCACAACGCAAACCATTTGGCCCGATCATCCGGAAAAAGTCCTCGGTTGCACCCGCGCGTTTGTCGAGCACTATCCCAACACCGCCCGGGCGCTGGTGATGGCGATCCTGCAAGCCAGCCGCTTCATCGATGAAAACACCGAAAATCGCCGCAGCACCGCGAAGCTGTTGAGTGCCCCGCAATACCTGGACGCGCCACTCGACTGTATCGAACCGCGATTGCTCGGTGACTACGCCGATGGCCTGGGTAATCGCTGGCAGGACCCGCACGCGCTGCGCTTCCACGGTGATGGCGAGGTCAATCTGCCGTATCTGTCCGATGGCATGTGGTTCATGACCCAGTTCCGCCGTTGGGGTTTGTTGCGCGACGACCCGGACTACCTGGCCGTGGCCCGGCAGGTCCAGCAACTAGACGTGTATCGAGAGGCTGCCACCACCGTAGGTGTGGTCGTGAGTGATCAGCCACTGCGCAGCAGCCAATTGATCGACGGCAAGGTCTGGGACGGCCTGGACCCCGCCGGCTATGCCCGCAGTTTCAAGCTGCACGCTCTGAGCGACCGCTCGCCCCTTCTCGCCAGCCGCTGACAGGAGACTGCGAATATGTTGCGTATCCTGCTGATCAACGACACCGCGAAGAAAGTCGGCCGCCTGAAGGCGGCCCTGATCGAAGCCGGGTTCGAGGTGATCGACGAGTCGGGCCTGACCATCGACCTGCCCGCGCGCGTCGAAACGGTGCGTCCGGACGTGATTTTGATCGATACCGAGTCACCAAGCCGCGATGTGATGGAACAAGTGGTGCTGGTGAGCCGCGACCAACCGCGGCCGATCGTGATGTTTACCGATGAACATGACCCTGATGTGATGCGTCAGGCGATCAAGTCCGGCGTCAGTGCCTACATCGTTGAAGGCATTCACGCACAGCGCTTGCAGCCGATTCTCGATGTGGCCATGGCGCGTTTTGAAAGCGACCAGGCCCTGCGCGCCCAACTCAACGCCCGTGACCAGCAACTGGCCGAGCGCAAGCGCATCGAACTGGCCAAAGGGCTGTTGATGAAAATGAAGGACTGCAACGAGGAAGAGGCCTACACCCTGATGCGACGCCAGGCCATGAGCCGTCAGCAGAAGCTGGTTCAGGTGGCAGAGCAGATCATCGCCATGAGTGAGTTACTCGGCTGACTCCCCCATCGATCAGCGTGAATGTGGCACAGATCTCGCTAGGTAATCGCTACAGGTAACCAACGGCGGTTGCCCCACCTACGACAAAGACGTCGCTCACCTCATTTGCCCTTTGGCAAATCCGGTGGCGGCGTTTTTTTGTTTTGGCCCCACAGACCGGGGCCGGTGGTGCGGCCGATGCGGCGCCCCACCCGCAAGCTCATGACTCCTTCTCGAGACTCCTAAACAGCTGAGGTGCGCGATGAATTCAAGCTTCTGGAAATCTGGCCATACCCCGACATTGTTCGCGGCCTTCCTCTATTTCGACCTGAGTTTCATGGTCTGGTACCTGCTCGGCCCATTGGCAGTGCAGATCGCCGCCGACCTGCACCTGACCACACAACAGCGCGGACTGGTGGTGGCCACGCCGATTCTGGCCGGGGCAGTATTGCGCTTTGTAATGGGGTTGCTGGCTGATCGCCTGTCGCCGAAAACCGCCGGGCTGATTGGCCAGGTGATCGTCATCTGCGCCTTGTTCGGCGCCTGGAAACTCGGCATTCACAGTTACGAACAAGCGCTGGTGCTGGGCCTGTTCCTCGGCATGGCTGGCGCGTCCTTCGCCGTCGCCCTGCCACTGGCGTCGCAATGGTATCCACCACAACACCAAGGCAAAGCCATGGGTATCGCCGGTGCCGGTAACTCGGGCACCGTACTCGCCGCACTGATCGCCCCGGTGCTGGCCGCTGCATTTGGCTGGAGCAACGTGTTCGGCTTCGCCCTGATCCCGTTGATTCTGACCCTCATCGTCTTCGCCTGGCTGGCCAAAAACGCGCCTGAGCGGCCAAAAGCCAAGTCCATGTCCGACTACTTCAAGGCTTTGGGCGACCGCGACAGCTGGTGGTTCATGTTTTTCTACAGCGTGACCTTCGGCGGCTTCATCGGCCTGGCCAGCGCCCTGCCCGGCTATTTCAACGACCAATATGACCTGAGCCCGGTGACTGCCGGTTACTACACCGCAGCCTGTGTGTTCGGTGGCAGCTTGATGCGTCCGTTGGGCGGCGCTCTGGCTGACCGTTTCGGTGGCATTCGCACCCTCTTGGGGATGTACACGGTAGCGGCGGTCTGCATCGCAGCGGTGGGTTTCAATCTGCCAAGTTCCTACGCGGCACTCGCACTATTCGTCTGCACCATGCTCGGTTTGGGCGCCGGTAACGGCGCTGTTTTCCAATTGGTGCCGCAGCGTTTTCGCCGCGAGATCGGTGTAATGACCGGTTTGATCGGCATGGCCGGCGGTATCGGCGGATTTGCACTGGCAGCGGGCATGGGCGCGATCAAGCAAAGCACCGGCAGCTATCAACTGGCCTTGTGGTTGTTCGCCAGCCTTGGCGTGCTCGCCTGGTTCGGCCTGCACGGTGTGAAACGTCGCTGGAGAACCACTTGGGGTTCGGCGGCCGTGACCGCTGCACGGGTGTGAGGGCTGAATGAGCCTGCAACTGAGTTTTGCCCAAGCGAGCGCCATTGGCCCCCGCGAGGAGAATCAGGACGCCCTGCGCCTGGTGACTCCGGCCCCGGCGCTGGCGGCGAGCAAGGGTTACCTGTTCGCCATCGCCGATGGCGTCAGCCAGTGCGCCGATGGTGGTCTCGCCGCTCGTTCGACGTTGCAAGCCCTGGCGCTGGATTACTACGCCACGCCGCAAACCTGGGGCGTCGCGCAGGCATTGGATCGCCTGCTACTGGCACAAAATCGCTGGTTGCAGGCCAATGGCGGCGGGCAACCGTTGCTCACTACGGTCAGTGCTTTGGTGATGCGCGGTAGGCGATTTACCTTGGCCCATGTAGGCGATTGCCGGGTTTATCGCTGGCACGCCGACACCTTGCAACGGGTCAGCGAGGATCACGTCTGGGACCAGCCGGGCATGCAGCACGTGCTCAAACGGGCACTTGGGCTCGATCAGCATTTGGTGCTGGATTTTCTCGATGGTGAACTGCGCTTGAACGAAAGTTTCGTATTGCTCAGCGACGGCATTTGGGCCGTGCTGGGTGACACCGCGATTGCGGGCATTTTGCGTGATCAACCGGATTTGAACAGCGCTGCGCAGACCTTGGTCAGCGCCGCGCATCTGGCCGGCAGCCAGGACAACGCCAGCGCCTTGCTGGTGCGGGTCGATGCCCTCGGTGAAACGAGCATCGGCGATGCGTTGATTCATTTGCAGCAATGGCCACTGCCGCCAACCTTGAAACCAGGCCAGACTTTCGACGGTTGGCAGGTCGAAGGAATACTTGCTCAGAGCCAGCAGTCGTTGCTCTATCGGGTGCGCGATGGGCAACAACAACCCTGGCTGCTGAAAACCTTGCCCGGCGCACTGCGCGACGATCACTTGGCCGGGCAGGCGTTGCTGTCGGAAGAATGGTTTCTCAAGCGCGTGGCCGGGCGGCATTTCCCTGAAGTCCATGCCGCCAGTCAACGTCAGCATTTGTACTACGTGATGCGGGAGTATTGCGGATCTACGTTGGCGGAGCTGCACGCCGATGTCGGATCGCTGCCTCTGCCTCAATGGCAGGATCTGGCCGAACGCCTGCTGCGCGCCGTGGGCATGCTGCATCGACGGCAGATTCTACATCGCGATATCAAACCGGAGAACCTGCTGCTGGGGGACGACGGCGAATTACGCCTGCTCGACTTCGGTCTCGCCTACTGCCCCGGCCTGTCCGAAGACCAGCCTTCTGCCTTGCCCGGAACGCCCAGCTATATCGCGCCGGAAGCCTTTCGCGGGGAAGTACCGACACCGCAACAGGACCTGTATGCCGTCGGCGTGACCTTGTATTTCCTGCTCACGGGGCATTATCCCTACGGCGAAATCGAAGCCTTCCAGCGCCCACGATTCGGGGTTTCTGTCAGCGCCAGTCGCTATCGACCCGACCTGCCGGAATGGATTGCACAAAGTCTGGAGCGCGCCGTGGCGGCGGACCCGGGTCAGCGTTTTGAAACGGCGGAAGAATGGTTGCTGCTGTTGGAGCAGGGCGAGCGGCGCAGTTTGAGCGTGCGACCCAGACCGTTGCTGGAGCGCGAACCGTTGAAGGTCTGGCGGACCTTGGCGCTGGTGTCGTTGCTGGTGAACCTGGTGTTGTTGGTTGTGGCGCTCCATTAATGAGCGTTGCGCGTTGATTCGGTGCAATAAATCACTGACCTCGGGTTGAGACCACGAGCAATCCCAGCAAATCCCGGCATCTGAAGAACTTGGCACAACCACTGCATTACCTTTCTCACCCTACATAAAGCCCAGCCTTCAACGACGAAGGATGCGCTTCCCGAGAGAACGGGACCAGGACAAAGGCGTCCCCGCTAGGCAACTAGCGGGACGCCTTTTTTTGTTTGCGCAAATTTTGTCGAGCAAGACCTGAAAGCCCTGATGAGGCGGGTCCGAGCTCCCCGGAGAACCTGATGAAAAAACTAAAACTGGTGATGATCGGCAACGGCATGGCCGGGGTTCGCACCCTGGAAGAACTGCTCAAGCTGAGCAATGAGCTGTACGACATCACGGTCTTCGGCGCTGAACCCCATACCAACTACAACCGCATCCTGCTCTCGCCCGTGCTGGCCGGCGAACAAACTTTCGAAGAAATCGTGCTGAATGATCTGGACTGGTACCTGAAGAACAACATCACGCTGCTGCTCAACCGAAAAGTGGTGGAGATCGACCGGGTCAAACGCCGGGTCATCGCCGAAGACGGCAGCGAGGCCGAATACGATCGCCTGCTGATCGCCACCGGTTCGACCCCGTTCATCCTGCCGATTCCCGGCAACACCTTGCAGGGCGTGATCGGCTACCGCGACATCGCCGACACCCAGGCAATGATCGACACCGCGAAAACCCACAAGCACGCCGTTGTGATCGGTGGCGGCCTGCTCGGCCTGGAAGCCGCCAACGGTCTGATGCTGCGCGGCATGCACGTGACCGTGGTGCATATCGGTGAATGGCTGCTGGAACGGCAACTGGATAAAACCAGCGGCCAGTTGCTGCAAACCGCCCTGGAAGCCCGCGGCCTGCATTTTCGTCTTTGCGAGCAAACCCAGGCCCTGCACGATGCTGGCAATGGCCGGGTCGGCTCGGTTGCATTCAAGAATCGCGACATCATCCCCGCCGATCTGGTGGTGATGGCCGCCGGCATTCGCCCCAACACCGAACTCGCGGAAAAATCCGGCATCCCCTGCAACCGCGGGATTCTGGTCAACGACACCCTGCAAACCTACGACCCACGCATCTACGCCATCGGCGAATGCGCCAGCCACCGTGGTATCGCTTACGGCCTGGTGGCACCGCTGTTCGAACAGGCCAAGGTCTGCGCCAACCACCTCGCCCAACTGGGCTTCGCCACCTACAAGGGCTCGGTGACGTCGACCAAACTGAAAGTCACCGGCATCGACCTGTTCTCCGCCGGCGACTTCATGGGCGGCGAAGGCACCGAAACCATCACCCTCTGCGACCCTATCGGCGGGGTCTACAAAAAACTGGTGATCAAGGATGACGTGCTGGTGGGGGCCTGTCTGTACGGCGATACGGCAGACGGTGGCTGGTACTTCCGACAGATCCGTGAGAATCACGACATCGCGCAGATCCGCGATCACCTGATGTTCGGCGGCTCTTCATCCATGGAGCTGGCCCTGGGCGACGTAGGACATCAAGGCCAGGACAAAGCCATGAGCATGACCGACACCGCCGAAGTCTGCGGCTGCAACGGCGTGTGCAAAGGCACCATCGTCAAGGCGATTCAGGAACACGGGTTGTTCAGCGTCGACGACGTCAAGAAACACACCAAGGCTGCCAGCTCCTGCGGATCCTGCGCAGGGTTGGTGGAACAGATCCTGATCAACACCGTGGGCGGAGCCGCAGACGTCAAACCGAAAAGCGAAAAAGCCATTTGCGGTTGCAGCGACTTGAACCACGGGCAAATCCGCCAGGCCATCCGCGAGCAGCATCTGCTGACCATCGCCGTCACCCTGAGCTATTTGAACTGGCGCACACCGAACGGCTGCGCCTCGTGCCGCCCGGCGCTCAACTACTACCTGATTTCCACCTGGCCGGGCGAAGCCAAGGACGACCCGCAATCGCGCCTGATCAACGAACGGGCCCACGCCAACATTCAGAAAGACGGCACGTATTCTGTAGTCCCTCGGATGTGGGGCGGTGTGACCAATCCTTCGGAGCTGCGGCGCATTGCCGACGTGGCCGACAAATACAACGTGCCAATGGTCAAGGTGACCGGCGGCCAGCGTATTGATTTGCTGGGGATCAAGAAGCAGGACCTGCCGGGTGTCTGGAAGGATCTCGACATGCCGTCCGGCCACGCCTACGGCAAATCCATCCGCACCGTGAAGACTTGCGTCGGCAGCGAGTTCTGCCGCTTCGGCACCCAGAACTCCACGCAACTGGGCATCGAGCTTGAGCACGACCTGTTCAACATGTGGTCGCCACACAAAGTGAAACTGGCCGTCTCCGGTTGCCCACGCAACTGTTCGGAAGCGGGCATCAAGGACGTCGGAATTATCGGCGTGGATTCGGGCTGGGAGATGTACATCGGTGGCAACGGCGGGATCAAAACCGAAGTCGCGGAATTCTTCGTCAAGCTCAAGACCGCCGAAGAAGTGCGTGAATACAACGGCGCGTTCCTGCAGCTCTATCGCGAAGAAGCTTTCTACCTCGAACGCACCGTGCACTACCTGCAACGGGTCGGCATGGAACACGTCAAGAAAGCCGTGCTGGAAGACCCGGAGCGACGCAAGGCGCTCAACGATCGCTTGCAATTCTCCTTGTCGTTCGAGCAGGACCCGTGGAAGGAACGCCTGGAACAACCGTTGCTGAAGAAAGAATTCGACGTCATCACGGTGATGAATCTGGAGGTGCCGGCATGAACTGGCTGGATATCTGTGCACTGGAAGAAATTAATGCGCTGGGCTCGCGGATCATCGCCGGCCCGAAAGGTGACATCGCGATTTTTCGTACCAGCGACGATGAGGTTTTCGCACTTGATGACCGCTGCCCGCATAAGGGCGGGCCACTGTCCCAAGGTTTGATCTATGGCAAACGGGTCGCCTGCCCGCTGCATAACTGGCAGATCGACCTTCAGACCGGTGAAGCCCAGGCCCCGGACATCGGTTGCGCTCACCACCATTCAGCACGGGTCGTGAATGGCCGGGTGTTGCTGGCCCTGCGGGAAGCAAGCTGATGAACCAGATCACCGCTTCCACCTGCTGCTATTGCGGGGTCGGCTGCGGCGTGCTGATCGAGCATGACGGCGAACGCATTCTCGGCGTCAACGGCGATCCGGCCCACCCGGCCAACTTCGGCAAACTGTGCAGTAAAGGCTCTACCTTGCACCTGACTGGCGACCTTGCAGCCCGAGTGTTGTATCCCGAACTGCGCCTGGGCAAAGGCCTGGCCCGCAGCCGCACCGACTGGGACACTGCCCTCGATCATGCCGCCCGCGTTTTTGCCGAGACTATCGCCGAACACGGCCCGGACAGCGTGGCGTTCTACATCTCCGGGCAATTACTGACCGAGGATTACTACGCGTTCAACAAACTGGCGCGGGCGCTGGTGGGCACCAACAACATCGACAGCAATTCGCGCCTGTGCATGTCTTCGGCAGTGGTCGGCTACAAGCGCAGCCTGGGCGCCGACGCACCGCCGTGCAGTTACGAAGACCTGGAATTGAGCGACTGCGTGATGATTGTCGGCAGCAACATGGCCTACGCCCACCCGATACTTTTCCGTCGCCTGGAGGAAGCGAAATCCCGTCGGCCGCAGATGAAAGTCATCGTCATCGACCCGCGTCGTACCGACACCTGCGAGCTTGCTGACCTGCATCTGGCGATTCTGCCAGGCACCGATGTCGCCTTATTCCATGGGATTTTGCACCTGCTGCTGTGGGAAGACTGGGTCGACCGCGACTTCATCAAGGCCCACACCGAAGGCTTGGCCGACCTGAAGAACCTGGTGCGCGATTACACCCCGCAGATGGTTTCGCAGCTCTGCGGAATCAGCGTCGAGCATCTGCAGCAATGCGCCAACTGGGTTGGTACTTCACCGAGTTTCCTGTCGCTGTGGTGCATGGGCTTGAACCAGTCCACCGCCGGCAGCGCGAAAAACAGCGCACTGATCAACCTGCACTTGGCCACTGGGCAAATCGGCCGCCCTGGCGCCGGACCGTTCTCCCTGACCGGTCAGCCGAATGCCATGGGTGGCCGCGAAACCGGCAGCTTGTCGAACCTGCTACCAGGCCATCGCGAAGCCGCCGATGCCGAACATCGCGCGCAAGTGGCGGCGTATTGGGGCGTGGATCAACTGCCTGCAAACACCGGGCTCACCGCAATCGAGTTGTTTGAGCAGATGCGCAGCGGCAAGATCAAGGCACTGTGGATCGCCTGCACCAACCCTGCGCAATCAATGCCGGATCAAACCGCCGTGCGCGAAGCACTGCAAGCCTGCCCGTTCGTGGTGTTGCAGGAGGCCTTCCGCACCACCGAAACCGCCGCGTTTGCTGACCTGTTGCTGCCCGCCGCCAGTTGGGGCGAAAAGGACGGCACGGTGACCAACTCTGAACGTCGCATTTCCCACGTTCGCCAAGCGATCGTCGCACCCGGTGAAGCCCGCTCTGACTGGTCGATCACCGTGGATTTCGCACAGCGCCTGGAAAAACATCTGCGTCCTGGGCAAACCAGCCTGTTTGCCTTTGAAACGCCGGCGCAGGTTTTCGACGAGTACAAGCAATTGACGCGCGGGCGTGATCTGGATTTGTCCGGCATCAGTCATGCACTGATCGACCGCCTCGGTCCGCAGCAATGGCCCTTCCCCACTGGCGCCAGTGAAGGCACGGCCCGGCTGTACCTGGACGGAATTTTCCCAACGGCCAGTGGACGCGCGCAATTCGTGGCCGACCCGTACCGCGCCGCCAAGGAACAACGCGACGCGCGCTTCCCGCTGACCCTGATCACCGGCCGCCTGCGGGATCAATGGCACGGCATGAGCCGCACCGGCACCGCCGCACAGCTATTCGGCCACGTCAGCGAAGCCGTGTTGAGTTTGCACCCGGATGAACTGCGTCGGCAACGGCTGCAATCGGGCGACCTGGTCGGCCTGAAAAGTCGCCGTGGCGCAGTAATTGTCGCCGTCGGAGCCGACGACAGCGTGCGTCCCGGGCAGGCCTTTCTGCCGATGCATTGGGGGGACCGCTTCCTCAAGGGCGGCGTAAACACTCTCACTCTTCCCGCCTTCGACCCGCTATCGAAACAACCCGAACTCAAACACAGCGGCGTGCGCCTGGAACCGGTGCAACTGCCGTGGAACCTATTCGCCCTGATCGAGGGCGATGTTCAACAACATTTCGAGGCGCTACGACCACTATGCGAGGCGTTTTCCTACGCGAGCCTCAGCTTGGCCGGCCGCGAACGCCCCGCACTGCTGATACGCGCTGCCAGCGCCATCGCGCCCGAGCCGCAATTGCTGCGTGATATCGATCAATGCCTGGGACTCAACGAAGGCCCGGTTTTGGCCTACGACGACCCACGGCGCTCCATCGGTAAACGGGTGCGGATCGAGAACGGCCGGATCACTGCCATTCGCCTGACCGGTGAAACCCTTGCCCAACACTGGCTGCAAAGCCTGTGGCTGGAAGGTCGCGCTGACGAACAGCTGCGGCGCTGGCTGCTGGCACCGCTGAGCGCACCTCCGGGCAACACCAGTACCCCGGCCATCGGAAACAAAACCCTGTGCAACTGCAAAAACGTCAGCCAAAGCGCGGTCTGCGCCGGCATCAGCCGCGGCCTGGACCTGCAGGGTTTGAAACAAGAATTGGGCTGTGGCACGCAATGCGGCTCCTGCGTCCCGGAAATCAAGCGTTTACTGGCCGCTACCGCGCGGCCGGTGGCCGTCACCTCGTGAGGAAAACACTATGAGCGCAAAAGTCTGGCTGGTGGGTGCGGGTCCTGGCGATCCGGAATTGTTGACCCTCAAGGCCGTGCGGGCGTTAAGCGAAGCAGATGTGGTGCTGATCGATGACCTGGTCAACGACGCGGTGCTGGAGCATTGCCCGCAGGCGCGGATCATTTCCGTGGGCAAGCGCGGCGGCTGTCGCTCCACACCTCAGGCATTCATTCATCGCCTGATGCTGCGTTATTCCCGCCACGGTAAATGCGTGGTGCGGCTCAAGGGTGGCGACCCATGCATTTTTGGCCGGGGCGGCGAAGAGGCGCAGTGGCTGCGCGAACAGGGGGTCGAAGTGGAACTGGTCAATGGCATCACCGCCGGGCTTGCCGGCGCGACGCAATGCGATATTCCGTTGACCCTGCGCGGTGTTGCTCGTGGCGTGACACTGGTCACCGCCCACACTCAGGATGGCAGCAGCCTGAACTGGCAAGCCCTGGCCCAAGGTGGCACCACGCTGGTGGTGTATATGGGTGTGGCAAAACTGAGCGAGATCCGTGAGCATCTGCTGGCCGGCGGAATGGCGGCGGATACACCGGTGGCGATGATTGAAAACGCGTCCCTGCCACACCAACGGGAATGTCGGAGCGACCTGACAGCGATGGAAGAAGATGCCAACGGCTTCGAGCTCAAAAGCCCGGCGATCCTGGTGATCGGTGCTGTGGCGGCCTGTGCGAGCGTATCCATTCTGGACGGTGGTTTGCCCGCGACTGCGGTCAATCATTCAGCCTGACTCCCTCTCGTTTCAACCCTGCCCTCATCAAATCGCAGACAAAGAAAAGCCCGGCCTAAGCCGGGCTTTTCAGAGCGGCGAGCTAATTACTTAGCTTGAGCTTCAACCTGCGCTTCTACGCGACGGTTTACAGCGCGACCAGCTTCAGTTTTGTTGTCAGCAACTGGGCGGGATTCGCCGTAGCCAACAGACTGAACGCGGGACGATTCAACACCGTACTGGTTGGTCAGAACTTGCTTAACGGCGTTTGCACGACGCTCGGACAGCTTCTGGTTGTAAGCGTCAGGACCGACGGAGTCAGTGTGACCTTCAACAGTGGTGCTGGTGGATGGGTACTGCTGCATGAAATCAGCGAGGTTTTTGATGTCGCCGTAGCTGTTAGGCTTGACTACCGACTTGTCGAAGTCGAATTTCACGTCCAGTTCAACACGAACAACTTCAGCAACTGCTGGGCAGCCATCAGCGTCAACAGTTACGTTGGCTGGGGTGTCCGGGCACTTGTCAACGTTGTCGCAAACGCCATCGTTGTCGCTGTCGGAGCAGACTTCAGCCGGTGCTGGAACTGGAGCAGCAGCAGGCTTGGAGCCGCCACCGAAGTTCACACCGATACCGACGCTTGGAGCCCACTCGGTGTCGCCCTGGTCGATGTTGTATTGAGCTTCAACGCCAGCACGGGCGTAGAAGTTCTCGGTGAAGTACAGCTTGGCACCGCCGCCAACGTTGGCGAAAGTGGAACGGTTACGACCGCCGGAGCCATTCTGACCGATGCTTTGATCGGAGAAGCCAGCCGATACGTACGGACGCAGCATGTCGCCCGGGTTGTTGAAGTGGTACAGAGCGTCCAGAGCGGTGTTAGCGCCCTTGATGTTACGACCGTCGTCGGAACGCGCGTTGTGCACTTCGTCGTAGCCCAGACGCAGTTCAACGTCGTCGGTCAGAAAGTAACCAACCGAGCCACCGAACAGGTTGCCGTTGTTCTTGAAGTTACGAGCGCTGTCGAATTGTTCTTTCTTTGCGAAGCCTTCGATTTCAACTGCGCCTTGGCCTTGTGCCAGTGCGCCGAACGAAGTGGCGGCAATCAAAGAACCAATGGCCAAGCCCAAGGTGTTTTTCAGTTTCATCCGTTAAATCCCCATCTGGTGATTGTAAAGCAGTCCCGCAAACCGGGGGACAACTCGGCGGCAAGTCTATCAGACCTTGCCTACACGTAAGAGATATTTGCGCCGAACTAAGTTTCAGCAATGCCTGCAAATTTCTCACGCAATTTATCTAGAGCACGTTTGTATCGCATTTTTGTTGCACTCAAACCCATGTGCATGATGTCTGCGATCTCCTGAAATTCCAGCTCTGCGACAAATCGTAGCACCAGAATTTCACGGTCAATCGGGTTCACATACACTAACCAGCGATCGAGTCCACCTTTATCCTCGGGTTTCGGCGTCTTTTCTTCAGACGCTTCCTCGAGGGGGTCCAGACTCAAAGCATCCATCAAGCGACGCTTTCGCCGTTCCTTCCGATACTGCGTGATGCATTCGTTGTACGTGATGCTATATAGCCATGTTTTAAACTTCGATTTGCCCTCGAAGTTCTTCAGGCCATACAACACCTTTAACATCACTTCCTGACAGACATCGTCTGCATCACGATCGTTCCCAAGATATCGCGCGCAGACGTTAAATAATGTTCGCTGGTAACGCCGCATCAGTTCTTCATAGGCGCGCGTTACGTGAAACAGCTCGGCATGCGAGCGCGCGACCAACTCCTCATCAGAGAGCTCGCGGGGGTCGTAGCGCGTGGACAGCGATTGAGCTTTATTCAAAACAAGTCGGGCCGACAGTCAGGTCAATGTCCGCCGCAACCCTTTTCAGGGCATTTTTGCGGCGGCATACATTAGCAGGGTTTGCCGGGTTAGCGGCTACTCACATGCTGTTCCAGGAGGATCCGATTGGAGAGCGAGACGAGCTCACCCTCATCGGTCAGCAAGGTGGTTTTAACCGTACCGATCTCTTCGATCTGACCTTCGACCTCGCCAACACGCACTTGTTGCCCAACCTGATACAACTCACGCACATAGATTCCCGCAAGAATCTGGCCAGCAATTTCCCGGCTTCCCAACCCCATGGCCAGCGCAACCGCCAGACCAACGGTAATCAATACGATCACAATCACGTGGTTGAGCAGATCAGTCTTGACCTCCAACTGGCTGATCGCGACCGAAATACTGATGATAATTACCAGGCCCTGGGCAATTCTCCCCAGGCCCGCAGCGTAGTCCAGCCCTACGCCCTCTGCTGCACCACGTACCAGCCCATTGGCCAATTGGGCGAGCAGAACACCCACCAGCAGCACCAGCGCGGCGCCGAATACTTTCGGCAAATACAGCGCAAGCATGTCTAGCGTAGCCGAAACTCGCTCAAGTCCAAGAGATTCTGCGGCAGAAACCAGAAAAATCAGCAGAACGAACCAATAGACAATCTTGCCAATCAAGGTAGAGATCGGCACTTGAAGGCCGGCCCGGGACAGCAATTTGGTCAGTCCGGTGCCGCCCATCAGGCGATCAAGCCCCAGCTTGGCGAGCAACTTGGACAACAAAGTGTCCAAAAGTTTCGCAACGACGAAACCCAACAGCAGCACAACCAATGCGCCGAACAGGTTCGGGATGAAATTCGCAACCTTGGTCCATAACGCAGTCATTGCAGCGACGAGGCTCTGAGTCCAGAGATCAAGTTCCATATTCAATCAGCCTTATCAGCAGTGCGAACGGTAGGTTTACGGTGACGGGAAACCGGAGCGACATGGGCCGATCCGTTATTCAGGGCGATCATCAGCGCGGGCAGCCAGCGGCCCAGCAGGCTGAACAGATCACCGGCGCCGACCTGGCGGTTGGCGGTTTTCAGTACACGTCCAAGGCACGCATCGTCATCCCGGGTGGACGGTGATGCCTTGAGCATGTCACGCAAAGACTGTTCAAACGGATCGTGCATACGCACCTCTCGTGATGTCTGTGAAAGACGCAGTCAAATTTGCTCGGGTCACATGACGCATCATCAAACCCAGCGCAAACGTCGGAACAACCACCACTGCCCCAGCGCCACCGAGACCATCATCAGGCAAGCAATCAGGAAGCCATAGGGACTTGCAGAGAACGGAATCCCTCCGACATTGATACCTAAAAGCCCCGTCAGAAAACTCATCGGCAAAAAGATCCCGGTGATGATCCCGAAGCGGTACATCGTGCGGTTCATTCGCACGCTCAAACGTCTATCTTCGGCCTCAAGGACCAAGCCCACCCGCTCCCGGGTCAATTCCAGCTCCTCGAGATACCGAGTCAGGCTGTTGTTCAATTCGTTCCAGTAATCACCATCATCTTCGACAAACCAAGGCAGCTTTATCCGTGTCAGCTGACCGAAAATTTCCCGCTGCGGCGCAAGAAAACGTTTGAGCGCAGCGGCCCTGCGACGGATCTGCAAAACGGCTCCATGCTCGGGTGTATACCGTTCGTCGGCATCCAGCTTTTCCTCTTCCTCATCGACCACTTCCGAGAGGCAACTGACCAGATCCTGCACCTTGTTGGTGAGGTTTTGCGCCATATAAAGGATGAGTTCTGACGCCGTTTTCGGTCCTTTGCCTTCGGCGAGCTGCACCAGCAACTCATCGGTGGCGCGCAACGGACGCAAACGCAGAGAAATAACCCGCTGGGCGGCCCCAAAAATCCGCACCGAGACCATGTCTTCAGGCTCGGCGCCCGGATTCAAATTGACCCCACGCAAAAATAGCAGCAGTTCGCTGTCCGAAAGCTGTAAAAGACGCGGTCGGGTGTTTTCTTCAAGTAACAGATCACAGCTGAATTCGCTCAGACCGCTGGATTCTCGCAACCAGGTCCGGGTTTGCGGGTGACTGCGATCCCAGTGCAGCCACAGGCTTTCATGGGCCTGCAGCTGCAAGTCATCGAGTTCAGTCCGGGCCATCGAACGCGCACCGCCTTTACCGTCCAGCACCAGGGCGTGCACCAGGCCCCATTGCGCGTTTTCTTCCTCGAACATCCTCACCCCTGGGTTGAAATCGCTTATTCAGGCATCTTCAGCGGGCTCGGCGAGATGATCACACCGTTGTTGTCCGCATAAATGTAATGGCCAGGATGAAAGGTCACGCCGGCGAAGGTAACGGCTACGTTGAGGTCGCCGATACCGCGCTTGTCGGTCTTCATCGGGTGGCTGGCGAGCGCTTGAACACCTAGATCGGTTTGCGCAATGACGTCGACGTCACGGATGCAACCGTAGATCACCAGCCCTTCCCAACCATTTTTCGCGGCTTTCTCGGCGATCATGTCGCCCAACAGCGCACGACGCAGGGAGCCGCCACCATCAACCACCAACACTTTGCCATTGCCCTTGAGCTCGGCTTGTTCCTTGACCAGCGAGTTATCTTCGAAGCACTTGATGGTCACGATTTCCCCGCCGAAGGAATCACGGCCGCCGAAATTGTTGAACATCGGTTCCAGCACCTGCACCAGCTCCGGGTAGGCGTCGCACAGGTCAGGCGTGAGGTAATGGTTCATCGAGAAACTCCTGTAAAGAGGAAGACAATCGAGGATGTCGCAAAGTGACCAGAAAAGCTCAACGCGTCATATCTTAGCCGCATGCCAACCGGAGCGAAATGCCCTTGTTAGAGCATCAGGCTCAGACCGCCGTGGCCAGATCCGGTTTTTCACCCAGCAATGGCGTCTGCTGATCTTCCAACCAACGCGCCACCAGCGGCCAGACTTCAGTTTGGGCGGCTTTGCTGACGAGCATCTCCACATGACCGAAGTTATCGCCAAAGCCCTGTTCGCGACCCAGGTTGATGAATTGCTTATGCCCGGAACCCACCTGATCGAACAGCTTGCGACAAGCCCAGGTCGGGTCCTGATGGTCACCTGCGGCACTCACGGCCAATACCGGCAACTGAACGTCGGCCAATCCGGCCCACCAATCCTTGTCGGCATCGCCAAAGCGGCCGAACAGGCCATACCAGCGCATGCTTTCCAGCGCCAGGCCAATCGGCTCGTCCTCCGGGCCGCGCTTGAGCCGTGAACCGGACAACTGGGCAAAACGCTTGAGGATAAAGCGCCCGCTCCACTCCACCGGCGGAATTTTCAACGGCCAGTAGGTGCGGCTGACTTGAGTGCCGAAAAACGCCGCCGAAGCCACCACCGGCTCGCCGATGTACTCGCCACCCAGTGCGGCCGCCAGCGTAATCCCGCCCAGCGAGTGACCGATCCAGTGCGGGATCTGGCCGCTCTGCTCGCGCACGAACGCGCCAATGGCCGGCAAATCGTAACGGGCGTAGTCGGCAACGCGGTTCTTGCGGTAGTTCTGGTTACGTTGGGACAGGCCGTGGCCGCGCGTTTCGGGAATCCATACATCGAACCCCAAACGCGTCAGATACGCGCCCAGTCCAAGCCCCTTCGGGGAAAACCAGAACCGGCGATTGGAAAAGCTGCCGTGCAACAGAATTACCGGCACGCCACGCACGGCCGGCTCATCGGCCATGCCGAGGCGCGTCACAGCCAGTTCAACGGTGCCGTCAGGGCTGTTGCCGGGTTTCAGACGATAGACGTCTTCGCTCAGATCGCCGCGCCGCTCGGCGCTGATCAGGGCGACAGGAAATAGGTTGCTGCTGCTTTGCATAATGCTCTTGCACAAAAAAGGGCGGCGTCCAGAGGAGCCCGCCCTACTTGAATCTCTAAAAGGGCCGATCACTGATCGGCCCTTTCACTCACACCATCAAGCCGACGCTTGACCTTCAGCCAGGAAGAACCAGGTTTCCAGCACGGAATCGGGGTTCAACGAAACGCTTTCGATGCCCTGCTCCATCAGCCATTTGGCCAGATCAGGGTGGTCCGAAGGACCCTGACCGCAAATACCGATGTACTTGCCAGCCTTGTTGCAGGCTTGAATTGCGTTGGCCAGCAGCTTCTTGACCGCCGGATTACGCTCGTCAAACAGGTGCGCGATGATCCCGGAGTCACGGTCCAGACCCAGGGTCAGCTGGGTCAGATCGTTGGAACCGATGGAGAAGCCGTCGAAGAATTCGAGGAACTCTTCGGCCAGGATCGCGTTGGACGGCAGCTCGCACATCATGATGATGCGCAGACCATTCTCGCCACGGGCCAGGCCATTTTCGGCCAACAGATCGATCACTTGGCTAGCTTCGCCCAGTGTACGGACGAACGGCACCATGATTTCAACGTTGGTCAGGCCCATCTCGTTGCGCACACGCTTGAGGGCGCGGCACTCGAGTTCGAAGCAGTCACGGAACGCTTCGCTGATGTAACGCGAAGCACCGCGAAAGCCCAGCATCGGGTTTTCTTCTTCCGGCTCGTAGAGCTTGCCGCCGATCAGGTTGGCGTATTCGTTGGACTTGAAGTCCGACAGACGCACGATGACCTTTTTCGGGGTGAACGCAGCGGCCAGGGTGCTGATGCCTTCAACCAGTTTGTCGACATAGAAGCCAACCGGATCGTCGTAACCGGCGATGCGCTTGTCGACGCTGTCCTTGATGTCCTGCGGCAGACCGTCGTAGTTCAACAGCGCTTTGGGGTGAACACCGATCATGCGGTTGATGATGAACTCCAGACGGGCCAGGCCCACACCGGCGTTCGGCAGCTGTGCGAAGTCGAAGGCGCGGTCCGGGTTGCCGACGTTCATCATGATCTTGAACGGCAGATCAGGCATGGCGTCCACGGAGTTTTTCTTGATGTCGAAGCCCAGTTCGCCTTCGAAGATGTAGCCGGTGTCGCCTTCAGCGCAGGAAACGGTCACGCCCTGGCCGTCTTTCAACAGCTGGGTAGCGTTGCCGCAACCGACCACGGCCGGAATGCCCAGCTCGCGAGCGATGATCGCCGCGTGGCAAGTACGGCCGCCACGGTTGGTGACAATGGCGCTGGCGCGCTTCATGACCGGTTCCCAATCCGGGTCGGTCATGTCGGAGACCAGTACGTCGCCGGGCTGGACTTTGTCCATCTCGGACACGTCCTTGATGATGCGGACCTTGCCGGCGCCGATGCGCTGGCCGATGGCGCGACCTTCAACCAGCACGGTGCCGGTTTCTTTCAACAGGTAGCGTTCCATGACATTGGCCGAGGTGCGGCTCTTCACGGTTTCAGGACGGGCCTGAACGATGTAGAGCTTGCCGTCGTCGCCGTCTTTGGCCCATTCGATGTCCATCGGGCACTTGTAGTGCTTCTCGATGATCATTGCTTGCTTGGCCAGTTCGCTGACTTCGGCGTCGCTCAGGCAGAAACGTGCGCGATCAGCCTTGTCGACGTCGATGGTCTTGACCGATTTACCGGCCGTGGCGACTTCGCCGTAAATCATCTTGATGGCCTTGCTGCCCAGGTTGCGACGCAGGATGGCCGGACGACCGGCTGCCAGCGTGCCTTTGTGGACGTAGAACTCATCCGGGTTCACCGCGCCTTGTACGACGGTTTCACCCAGGCCGTAGGCGCCGGTGATGAACACCACGTCACGGAAGCCCGATTCGGTATCGAGGGTGAACATCACGCCGGCGGTGCCGGTCTCAGAGCGGACCATGCGCTGCACGCCAGCCGACAGGGCTACCAGCTTGTGGTCGAAGCCCTGGTGGACGCGATAGGAAATGGCGCGGTCGTTAAACAGGGACGCGAACACCTCTTTGGCGGCGCGAATCACGTTTTCGACACCACGGATGTTCAGGAAGGTTTCCTGCTGACCGGCAAAGGAAGCGTCCGGCAGGTCTTCGGCGGTAGCGGAAGAGCGCACGGCCACGGCCATGTCAGGGTTGCCGGCCGACAGCGTGGCGAACGCGGTGCGTATCTCGGCGTTGAGCTTCTCGGGGAATTCGGCGTCCATGATCCATTGACGGATCTGGGCGCCAGTCTTGGCCAAGGCATTGACATCGTCGACGTCCAGGGCGTCGAGGGCGGCATGGATCTGATCGTTCAGGCCGCTCAGTTCCAGAAAATCACGATAAGCCTGAGCTGTCGTGGCGAAGCCACCGGGCACCGATACGCCGGCACCTGCAAGATTACTGATCATCTCGCCGAGGGATGCGTTCTTGCCCCCCACGTGCTCTACATCATGGACGCCGAGCTTATCGAGGGAAACTACGTACTCTACCAAGGTGATCTCTCCACTAACTGTGTTGGAAAAGCTCAGAAGCCGGCGGCTCGACAGGAGCGTTGGCCAGCTGTATGGCCTGGACCTGGAAAATAAGTGAGAATGCAGGCCACTGGCGGCCGGCAAATCGCGCCTACTATATCCAAGATTCGTCACTAGCTTAAGGCCCAAGGTGCAAATGAAACGATCTGCTTTCTTTATTTCCGACGGCACCGGCATCACCGCCGAGACCCTAGGCCAAAGCCTGCTGGCGCAGTTCGAAAACATTACCTTCAGCAAATTCACGCGGCCCTACATCGACAACGTGGATAAAGCGCGAGCCATGGTACAACAAATCAACAAAGCCGCCGAAACCGACGGCTTTCGGCCGATCATCTTTGACACCATTGTCAATCAGGACATCCGTGAGATCCTCGCAACATCCAATGGTTTCATGATCGACATTTTCTCGACCTTCCTGGCGCCTCTCGAACAGGAACTGACCGAGCATTCTTCCTACACCGTCGGCAAGTCCCACTCCATTGGCAGTAACTCCAATTACATGGAGCGGATCGAGGCGGTGAACTTCGCCCTCGACAACGACGACGGTGCGCGCACGCATTATTACGACAAGGCAGACCTGATCCTAGTGGGCGTGTCGCGTTGTGGTAAGACGCCGACGTGCCTGTACATGGCCATGCAATTTGGCATCCGCGCGGCCAACTATCCGCTGACCGAAGACGACATGGAACGCCTGCAACTGCCAGGCACCTTGCGTGCCCACCAGCACAAACTGTTCGGCCTGACCATCGACCCGGACCGCCTCACCGCGATCCGCAACGAGCGCAAGCCCAATAGTCGCTATTCGAGCTACGCCCAGTGCGAATTCGAAGTGCGCGAGGTGGAGAACCTGTTCCGCCGCGAGAACATTCCGCACATCAACTCCACGCATTTTTCGGTGGAAGAGATTTCGGCGAAGATTCTGGTAGAGAAAGGTGTGGAGCGACGGTTCAAGTAGAGGAAAGCAGCTGCAAGCCGCCGGTTTGAGGCGGTTCGGGCTGCAAGGTTGCTCTGAGTGTTGCAAAGCCATTGAGCAGCAACCTGTCATCCCCCGCTGAATTACCAACACTCGCCCGAACACACTGCGGCACCGCCCCATGCCCGACCGCAAACATCTCGGCAGTCGCCACCAAATAATTATTCTCCTTGAGTTCCTCAGCAATCTGCGAAGCCCGCCACGGCTCGGGCACTTCGATCCAGAAGTGCGGGCTATGGGAATGGGTTTTGTACGCCAAGCCGTCCAGCACACCACTCACCAACGCCTTGCGCCGACCGATCTCGACAATCTGTTGGCCCAGCAACTGCTCGGCAATGCCGTTTTCTATCCACAGGCTCGCCACCTCCAGTGACAACGGGCTGGCCATCCAGCACGTCCCGCGCACAGCGGCGCTCAAGCGTGCGATCAACGGTAGCGGCGCATGCAGGTAACCGACTCGCAACCCTGCCGAAACCGCCTTGCTCAGGCTGCCGATCAGCACCGAGCGCTCCGGGGCGAAATAGCTCAAGGGTAACGGTCGCTGTTGAGCCAATACCGCGTGGGCTTCGTCTTCAAAGATCAACAGATTGTGCTGCCGAGAAACCTCTGCAATCACCTCCCGCCGTGCGACGGACATCACTGCAGCCGTAGGATTCTGGATCGTCGGTGTGCAATACAGCGCCGACACACGATGGTTGCGGCAAACCTCCTCCAGGGCATCGGGCATCAGTCCTTCATCGTCCATCCCGATACCGATGAGTTTTATCCCTAGCTGGCGTGCGACGCTGATCAACCCTGGGTAGGTCAGGTGCTCCGTCACCAACGTATCACCCGCTTTGAGCAACCCCATCAAGGCACACAACAGACCGTGCTGGCCGCCGTTTACGCAGACGACCTGCTCGGCGTTCGGGACAAACTCTTTATGCCTGAGCCAGTGCGCGCCCGCTGCGCGATAGCGCGGCAAACCGGCATCGACGGTGTAGCCGCCGAGGTGTTGCAACGCCTCAGGATCAAGGGACAACGCTTGCAGGCTCCGACTCAAAAAAAGCGCTTCCTGCCCCGGAATCGGTTGATTGCGGCTCATGTCAAAAAACGCCCGCGGTTCATCGCTGACGTTGCGAAAGCCACCGTCCCGCGGCCGTTCTATCCCGCACTGACGCACATAGGTGCCGTCGCCCACCCGCGCGACCACCAACCCCACACGTTCGAGTTCACCGTAAGCGCGGCTGATGGTACCGATGGTCACGCCGAGGCTATCCGCCAGCAACCGATGCGGCGGCAATTTGCAGCCGGGCTCGATCAGCCCTTCAGCGAGGCCTTTTTCGATCGCGTCGGCGAGGCGTTTGTATTTCACACCCAGACCGTTCGCCAGGCCATCGCGCAGCATTGACACCATGGCAATACTTGTTTTGACAGTCATTCCAGCCCCGAATAGCGTGCTTGAAACAGGTTCAATCAGGGATAGACCTTTTGCAGATGAAGGTCAATTCCAAACATAAAAGGAGCTCGCGCATGTCCATTGCCTTCAATGCACCTTCAAGTACCGCAAAACCCTGGCTCGCCGCCCTGATCACCAGCGTGTTGTTTCTGATCGTGTGCGTGAGCTGGGGCACAACATGGCTGGGGATCAAGATTGCCGTTGAAAGCGTGCCGCCGCTGACCGCCGCCGGCCTGCGGTTCCTGATCGCTTTTCCGTTATTTCTCGGCTTCGCCCTGATCCGTCGTGAGCCGCTGCTATTTCCCAGGGAAAGCCGCTGGTTCTTTGTCTTCGTCACGCTGTCGTATTTCAGCCTGCCATATTACTTGCTCAACTACGGCGAGATGCACGTTTCGTCCGGCCTGACGGCGCTGTTGTTCAGTTGCATGCCAGTGTTCATCCTGCTGTTTAGCGCGCTGTTTCTGCGGGAGAACATCTACCCCTCGCAAGTGCTCGGCATCGCCATTGGTTTCGGCAGCCTGTTCATGATCATCCGCAGCCAGGGGTTGCATCTGGACCATGCCGAATTGTTCGGGGTGTTGGCGATTCTCTGCGCTGCGGCGATGCATGCGCTGTGTTACGTGGTGACGAAAAAACACGGCACCGCGATCAGCGTCATCACCTACAACACGCTACCCATTGGCATCGCCGGGGCGATGCTGTTTGTCGCCGGATTGAGTGTCGAAGCGCCGGAGTTCAATGCCATCACCGCGCGTTCGTGGAGCGCCCTGCTCTATCTGGGACTGGTGGCGTCGGTGGGCGGGTTTATCGTTTACTTCCTGCTGCTCAAGCGACTGAGCCCGATCATTCTGTCGTTTGTGTTCATCATCTTTCCGGTGTTCGCGGTGATCATCGGCGCCTGGTACGAGGGGCAAACCTTGTCCCGGGAACTGATGATGTACTCGGCGATTTTGCTGACGGGGTTTGCGATCACCAAATTGCCTGTGGAGCAGTGGCTTAGATGACAAACAAGTCCATAAAACGGTTGACCGGTATTGCTTCAAGGGCAACCTGATCCTTGCACAACGCAAAAATCTCGGCGCTGCGTTGGGCGGTGAAGCGCGTCGCCAGGTTCGCCTTGAACTTGTTTTCCAGCAGCGCAATGCCGTCGGCGCGGCGACGGCGATGGCCGATCGGGTACTCCACCACCACGTTTTCGGTGCTGGAACCGTCCTTGAAGAACACCTGTATCGCATTGGCGATGGAGCGTTTGTCGGCCTCCAGGTATTCGCGGGTGTAGCGCGGATCTTCAACGATGACCATTTTTTCGCGCAGCACATCGATGATCGGATGCGCCGCGTGGAAGTCGTCCTCGTACTGCTCGGCCACCAGATTGCCGAACGCCAGCGGCACGGCAGTCATGTACTGGATGCAATGATCACGGTCCGCAGCGTTGGCCAGCGGGCCGACCTTGGAGATGATGCGGATCGCCGATTCGTGGGTGCTGATGACGATTTTGTCGATTTCATGCAGGCGATTTTTGACTTGCGGGTGCAGCGTCACCGCCGCTTCGCACGCTGTTTGCGCATGGAACTCGGCCGGGAAGCTGATTTTGAACAGCACGTTTTCCATCACGTAGCTGCCGTACGGTCGGGAGACACTGAACGTGCGCTTGTCTTCGGGCTTGAGTGCCAGGTCGTTGTTGGTGTGGCTGAACAGCACGTCGTAGAAACCCCATTGTTTGGCAGTCAGTACGCCCGGAATGCCCATTTCGCCACGCATCGCGATGTCCGCCAGACGCACGCCACGGCTGGACGCGTCGCCGGCCGCCCAGGATTTACGCGATCCGGCATTCGGCGCATGACGGTAGGTGCGCAGCGCCTGACCGTCGGCGAACGCATGGGACAACGCGGACAACAACTGCTCACGATTGGCGCCCATGAGTTTGGCGGTCACGGCGGTCGAGGCGACTTTCACCAGAATGACGTGATCCAGGCCTACGCGATTGAAGGCGTTTTCCAGCGCGATCACCCCCTGGATTTCGTGAGCCATGATCATGGCGTCGAGTACCACGCGAACGGTCAGCGGCGCATCGCCATTGGCGAGGCTTTTTTGCGACAAGTGATCGGCCACCGCGAGAATGCCGCCGAGGTTATCGGACGGATGCCCCCACTCCGCCGCGAGCCAGGTATCGTTGTAGTCGAGCCAGCGAACGATGCAGCCGATGTCCCACGCCGCCTTGACCGGGTCGAGGCGATAACGGGTGCCGGGGACGCGCGCGCCGAACGGGACGACAGTGCCTTCCACCATCGGGCCAAGGTGTTTGGTGCACTCGGGGAAGCGCAGGGCCAGCAGGCCACAGCCCAACGTGTCCATCAGGCAGTTGCGGGCGGTGTCGAGGGCCTCGGCGGATTGGATCTTGAAGTTGAGGACGTAGTCGGCTATGTCCTGCAGGACCGTGTCGTAGTCGGGGCGAGTGTTCTGGTCGACGTTGGTGCTCATGTTCGATTCACTCTTGAAGTGGTTCGTTAATGGGACCTCGGTTCAGGGGGTCATCTCAGTCAGTTCGCCGGGAATACGGACAAAGCCTTCCATCAACACCCGCGCACTGCGGCTCATGATGGCTTTGTTCACCGTCCATTCGCCGTTCACCTGGCTGGCTTCAGCCCCCACACGCAAAGTGCCGGACGGATGCCCAAAGCGCACGGCATGACGTTCGATACCACCTGCGGCGAGGTTCACCAACGTGCCGGAAATCGCCGCAGCGGTACCGATAGCCACGGCCGCCGTGCCCATCATCGCGTGGTGCAACTTGCCCATGGACAGCGCCCGCACCAGCAGATCGACATCGCCCGCCGCAATCGCTTTGCCACTCGAAGCAATGTAGTCCGCTGGCTTGGCCACAAAAGCAACCTTAGGCGTGTGCTGACGTTTGGCCGCTTCGTCCAACTCCTTGATCAGACCCATGCGCAGCGCACCGTAAGCCCGAATGGTTTCAAACATCAGCAACGCTTTCGGATCACTGTTGATCGCGCCTTGCAGCTCGGTGCCGGTGTAACCGATGTCTTCGGCATTGACGAAAATCGTCGGAATACCGGCATTGATCATGGTCGCCTTGAGCGTTCCGACGCCGGGCACTTCGAGGTCATCCACTAGGTTACCGGTAGGAAACATCGAACCACCGCCACCCTCTTCTTCCGCCGCCGGGTCCATGAATTCGACCTGCACTTCGGCCGCCGGAAAGGTCACCCCGTCGAGCTCAAAATCACCGGTCTCCTGCACTTCACCCTTGGTGATCGGCACGTGGGCGATGATGGTCTTGCCGATGTTGGCCTGCCACACGCGAACCACGGCAACGCCGTTGTACGGGATGCGGCTGGCGTCCACCAAACCATTGCTGATGGCAAACGAACCGACCGCCGCCGACAGGTTGCCGCAGTTGCCGCTCCAGTCGACGAAAGGTTGGTCGATGGACACCTGACCGAACAGGTAATCGACATCGTGATCGGCCTTGATGCTTTTCGACAGGATCACGGTTTTGCTGGTGCTGGAGGTCGCGCCGCCCATGCCATCGATTTGCTTGTCATACGGGTCGGGGCTGCCGATCACCCGCAGCAACAAGGCATCGCGCGCCGGGCCTGGAACCTGTGCCGCTTCGGGCAGGTCTTTCAGGCTGAAGAACACGCCTTTACTGGTGCCGCCGCGCATGTAGGTGGCGGCGATTTTGATTTGAGGTGCGTGAGCCATGATGTTCCTTTTAGGATCGAGCGGGACCGCATGGTCCCGCCCGAACTCATCGTATTAAACGGCAACTGCCGATTCTTCGAGGAAGTCCTGAGCGAAGCGTTGCAGCACGCCGCCGGCCTCGTAGATCGACACTTCTTCGGCGGTATCGAGGCGGCAGGTCACCGGCACTTCGACGCATTCGCCGTTCTTGCGGTTGATCACCAGTGTCAGCTCGGCACGCGGGGTGCGCTCGCCGATCACGTCGTAGGTTTCGCTGCCGTCGATACCCAATGTCTTGCGGTCGGTGCCTGGTTTGAATTCCAGCGGCAACACGCCCATGCCCACCAGGTTGGTGCGGTGAATGCGCTCGAAACCTTCGGCCGCGATCGCTTCCACACCCGCCAGACGCACGCCTTTGGCCGCCCAGTCGCGGGACGAGCCCTGACCGTAGTCGGCGCCGGCGATGATGATCAGCGGCTGCTTGCGCTCCATGTAGGTTTCGATGGCTTCCCACATGCGCATCACTTGGCCTTCCGGCTCGACACGAGCCAGCGAACCCTGCTTGACCTTGCCGTTTTCCTGAACCATTTCATTGAACAATTTCGGGTTGGCGAAGGTGGCGCGTTGCGCGGTCAAGTGATCACCACGGTGGGTCGCGTAAGAGTTGAAGTCCTCTTCCGGCAGGCCCATTTTCGCCAGGTATTCACCGGCGGCACTGTCGAGCATGATCGCGTTCGAAGGCGACAGGTGATCGGTGGTGATGTTGTCCGGCAGCACCGCCAGCGGGCGCATGCCCTTGAGCGGACGAGCCCCGGCCAGCGCGCCTTCCCAGTACGGCGGACGACGGATGTAGGTGCTCATCTCGCGCCAGTCGTACAGCGGCGTCACTTTCGGGCCGGTGTCTTCGTGGATGGCGAACATCGGAATGTAAACCTGACGGAACTGCTCCGGCTTGACCGAAGCCTTGACCACCGCGTCGATTTCTTCGTCGCTCGGCCAGATGTCTTTCAGGCGGATCTCTTTGCCGTTTACGTCCAGGCCCAACACATCTTTTTCGATGTCGAAACGGATGGTGCCGGCGATGGCGTAAGCGACCACCAACGGCGGCGAAGCGAGGAACGCGTTCTTGGCGTACGGATGGATCCGGCCGTCGAAGTTACGGTTGCCGGACAACACGGCAGTGGCGTACAGGTCACGGTCGATGATCTCTTGCTGGATCACCGGGTCCAGCGCGCCGGACATACCGTTGCAGGTGGTGCAGGCGAAGGCCACGATGCCGAAACCGAGTTGTTCCAGTTCGGTGGTCAGGCCGGCTTCGTCCAGGTACAGCGCCACGGTTTTCGAACCGGGTGCCAGGGACGATTTGACCCACGGCTTGCGGGTCAACCCGAGCGTGTTGGCATTGCGCGCCAGCAGCCCGGCGGCAATGACGTTGCGCGGGTTGCTGGTGTTGGTGCAGCTGGTGATGGCGGCGATGATCACCGCGCCATCCGGCATTTGGCCGGGCACTTCGGTCCACTGACCGGAAATGCCTTGGGCGGCGAGATCCGAGGTGGCGACGCGGGCGTGCGGGTTGCTCGGGCCAGCCATGTTGCGCACCACCGAGGACAGATTGAAGGTCAACCCGCGCTCGTATTGCGCGCCTTTCAGGCTGTCAGCCCACAGGCCTGTGGTCTTGGCATAGTGCTCTACAAGCTGCACTTGCTCGTCTTCACGGCCGGTGAGTTTCAGGTAGTCGATGGTCTGCTGGTCGATGTAGAACATCGCAGCGGTGGCGCCGTATTCCGGGGCCATGTTGGAAATGGTCGCGCGGTCGCCGAGGGTCAGGGCGCTGGCCCCTTCGCCGAAGAACTCCAACCACGCACCGACGACTTTTTGCTGACGCAGAAACTCGGTCAGCGCCAGCACCATGTCGGTGGCGGTGATGCCCGGTTGCAGCTTGCCGGTCAGTTCAACGCCGACGCTTTCCGGCAGACGCATCCAGGACGCGCGGCCGAGCATCACGCTTTCCGCTTCGAGGCCGCCGACACCAATGGCGATCACGCCCAGAGCATCGACGTGCGGGGTGTGGCTGTCGGTGCCGACGCACGTGTCGGGGAATGCCACGCCGTCGCGCACCTGGATCACCGGAGACATTTTCTCCAGGTTGATCTGGTGCATGATCCCGTTGCCCGGCGGGATCACATCAACGTTCTTGAAGGCCTTTTTGGTCCAGTTGATGAAGTGGAAACGGTCTTCGTTGCGACGGTCTTCGATGGCGCGGTTCTTCTCGAACGCCTCCGGATCGAAACCACCGCGCTCGACGGCCAGGGAGTGATCAACGATCAATTGCGTCGGCACCACCGGGTTCACTTGCGCAGGGTCGCCACCTTGCAGGGCGATGGCGTCACGCAGGCCGGCGAGGTCGACCAGCGCGGTCTGGCCGAGAATGTCGTGGCACACCACGCGGGCCGGGAACCACGGGAAGTCGAGGTCGCGTTTGCGCTCGATGAATTGCTTCAGGGAATCGGTGAGCGTGGCCGGGTCGCAGCGACGCACCAGGTTTTCCGCCAGCACGCGGGAGGTGTACGGCAGCGTGTCGTAGGCGCCGGGCTGGATGGCCTCGACAGCCGCGCGGACGTCGAAGTAATCCAGATGGCTGCCGGGCAGCGGTTTACGGAATTCAGTGTTCATCGTCAGGACTCGGTCACGGTGAATTCAAAGAGGGCTGGGGAACCGCGAACGACTCCCCCTTCCCATCAGCGTTGTTCGATTGGCACGAACTTACGCTGTTCGACGCCGACGTACTCGGCACTCGGGCGGATGATGCGGTTGTTGGCACGTTGTTCGAACACGTGCGCCGCCCAGCCGGTCAGGCGCGAGCAGACGAAAATCGGTGTGAACAACTTGGTCGGGATGCCCATGAAGTGGTACGTCGACGCATGGTAGAAGTCGGCATTCGGGAACAGCTTCTTCTGTTCCCACATGGTCTTGTCGATGGCCTCGGAAACCGGGAACAACACGGTGTCGCCCACTTCGTCAGCGAGTTTTTTCGACCAGCCCTTGATCACCTCGTTGCGCGGATCGTTGTCCTTATAGATCGCGTGACCGAAGCCCATGATCTTGTCCTTGCGCTCGAGCATGCCGAGGGTGCCTTTGATCGCCTCTTGCGGCGAGCTGAAGCGCTCGATCATTTCCATCGCCGCTTCGTTGGCGCCGCCATGCAATGGGCCGCGCAACGAGCCGATGGCGGCGGTGACGCAGGAATACATGTCCGACAGGGTCGAGGCGCAAACACGGGCGGTAAAGGTCGACGCGTTGAACTCGTGTTCCGCGTAGAGGATCAACGAAACGTTCATCACTTTGACGTGCAGTTCGCTCGGTTTCTTGTCATGCAACAGGTGCAGGAAGTGGCCGCCGATGGACGCTTCGTCGGTCACGCAATTGATACGCTTGCCGTCGTGACTGAAGCGATACCAGTAGCACATGATCGCCGGGAACGCGGCCAGCAGGCGGTCGGTAACGTCATGTTGTGCGCTGAAGTCTTTCTCTGGTTCGATGTTGCCCAGGAACGAGCAACCGGTGCGCATCACGTCCATCGGGTGGGCGTCGGCGGGGATGCGCTCCAGCACTTCTTTGAGCGCTTGCGGCAGGTCGCGCAGATTGCTCAGTTTGCTGATGTAAGCGGCGAGTTGTGTTGGGGTCGGCAGTTCGCCGTAAAGCAGCAGGTAGGCCACCTCTTCGAATTGCGCGTCAGCCGCCAGTTCGCGAACGTCGTAGCCACGATAGGTCAGGCCTGCGCCCGACTGGCCCACGGTGGACAGTGCCGTTTGCCCGGCGACCTGGCCACGGAGCCCGGCGCCACTGAGTACTTTTGCTTCGGCCATTGCAGTCTCCAATCTTGAATTTGTTAGGGAATCGGCAAGTTGTGGAAGTCGCGATTACTGCTTCGCGGCAAACAACGCATCGAGCTTCTGCTCGAAGGTGTGGTAGTCGATGCGATCGTAAAGCTCCATGCGGGTTTGCATGGTGTCGATGACGTTCTGTTGTGTGCCGTCGCGACGGATCGCGGTGTAGACGTTTTCTGCGGCTTTGTTCATCGCACGGAACGCCGACAGCGGGTACAGCACCAGCGACACATCAGCAGCGGCGAGTTGCTCGGTGGTGTACAGCGGCGTCGCGCCGAATTCGGTGATGTTGGCCAGGATCGGCGCTTTCACGCGGCTGGCAAACAGTTTGTACATGTCCAGCTCGGTGATGGCTTCCGGGAAGATCATATCGGCACCGGCTTCGATGCACGCGGCGGCGCGATCCAGCGCAGATTCCAGGCCTTCCACTGCCAGCGCATCGGTGCGGGCCATGATGACGAAGCTGTCATCGGTGCGCGCATCGACGGCGGCCTTGATGCGGTCGACCATTTCCTGCAGGGACACGATCTCTTTATTAGGGCGGTGACCGCAGCGCTTGGCGCCGACCTGGTCTTCGATGTGAATCGCCGCTGCGCCGAACTTGATCATCGACTTGACGGTGCGCGCGACGTTGAACGCCGAGGAACCGAAACCGGTGTCCACGTCCACCAACAGCGGCAGGTCGCAAACGTCAGTGATGCGGCGCACATCGGTCAGCACGTCATCCAGACCGGTGATGCCCAGGTCCGGAACGCCGAGGGAGCCGGCAGCCACCCCGCCACCGGACAGATAAATAGCCTTGAAACCGGCGCGCTTGGCCAGCAGCGCGTGATTGGCGTTGATCGCGCCGACCACTTGCAGCGGATGTTCGCTGGCGACCGCATCGCGGAATCGCTGGCCTGGAGTGCTCTTGCTGGAACTCATGACTCACCTCGTTCAGTGGCTGTCTGGTTTGCGCCGTCCTGATAGTGACGGGCGATATTGCGTTTGGAGGCGCCGATGTGGCGGCGCATCAACAACTCGGCTAACTCACCGTCACGGTCGGCGATGGCGTCGAGAATTCGGTGGTGCTCGGCAAAGGCCTGACGCGGGCGATTGGGCGTGGTGGAAAACTGGATGCGGTACATGCGCACCAGTTGATAGAGCTCGCCGCAGAGCATTTGCGTCAGGGTGCGGTTGCCGCTGCCCTGGATGATTCGGTAGTGGAAATCGAAATCGCCTTCCTGCTGGTAGTAGCCGACACCGGCCTGAAACGCCGCATCGCGCTCATGGGTTTCGAGGACACGGCGCAGTTCGTCGATTTCTTCGAGGGTCATGCGCTCGGCCGCCAGACGGCAGGCCATGCCTTCGAGGGACTCGCGGATCTCGTAGAGTTCCAGCAGCTCGGCATGGCTCAACGAAACCACCCGCGCCCCCACGTGCGGCACGCGAACCAGCAGGCGCTGGCCTTCCAGACGGTGGATCGCCTCACGCAGCGGCCCCCGGCTGATGCCATAGGTGCGTGCCAGTTCCGGCTCGGAGATCTTGCTGCCCGGGGCGATCTCGCCCTTGACGATGGCCGCCTGAATGCGGCGGAAGACGTTCTCGGAAAGAGTCTCTGAATCGTCTTGGGCAATGACCGGGGGATCGAGTTGATCCAGCATATTGTCGACACCTTCAAAGCTGATTCCGCAAAAACTAGCGAATACAGACCTTTTAGTCAAAGGATAAATAGACATTGTCGACAATCGTCTAATAACCAACGAATCCTTAACGAAGCAGCCCCTCTGTTTATAGCCGCCTCCCGGTGCTGGCGCCATAAAACCACCGTGCTAGAATGCCGCCCGCATTTGTTTGTGACATCTGCACGGCTTGTCATAAATAGTTGATAGGCATACGAGGGAGCTTGCGCAGCGATGCCAGGGCCTTGAATCGAAGTACGGACCGCTGCGCATCAGGATTTATGAGACTCAAGCCCTTCCCCACCTTCCTTTGTCTTCTTTGCCTGCCAGGCGTAGCCGCGGCGGGGGGAAAGACCGTTTACGGTCTTAACGAGTACGCCTCCCTGAACGGCATCAATCTGGAGGTCGCCGCCAAACTCGACACCGGGGCGAAAACCGCGTCCCTGAGTGCCCGTGACATCAAACGCTTCAAACGCAATGGCGAATCCTGGGTGCGCTTCTATCTGGCGATCGACGCTGCTCACTCGCACCCGATCGAACGGCCACTGGCCCGCGTCAGCAAGATCAAGCGCCGGGCCGGCGACTACGACCCGGAAGAAGGCAAGAAGTACACCGCCCGTCCGGTGATCGAGCTGAATATCTGCATGGGTTCGGCTTTACGCAGTATCGAAGTGAACTTGACCGACCGTAGCGCCTTCCAATACCCGCTCCTGATCGGCTCCGAAGCGCTGAAACGCTTCGATGCGCTGGTCGACCCCAGTCTTAAATACGCTGCTGGCAAACCCGCCTGCGCCACCGACGCACATACCGCAGAGTAAATCCAATGCGCTCTCTTACCCTTCACCTGAAATTCCTGATTGCCATCCTGGTGGTGCTGGGTATTTCAGTCACGGCCTATCAGATCTTCGTGCTCGGCATTCCCGTGACCGAAGACGCCACCGACGACTTGTGGAACATCGACGCCAAAGTCGAGTTCGTCGCCAGCACCAAGGACCCGGTCAAGATTCAAATGTTCGTGCCACCGCTGAGCCGCGATTACGTCAGCCTCAATGAGAGCTTCATTTCCAATAACTACGGCGTGGCCGTGAACCGGGCCGACGGCAACCGCAAAGTCACTTGGTCGGCACGTCGGGCCAAGGGCAATCAGACCCTTTATTACCGCCTGGTACTGACCAAGCGCTACACCAGTGAAAAATCCAAGACCAAAGGGCCGACCTTCCGCGACAGCATCGCCGTCGAAGGCGCGGAAAAAATCGCCGCCGAAGCCCTGCTCGCACCGATCCGACAGCACTCGGCCGACGTCGAAACCTTCATCGGCGAAGCCATCAAGCGTGTCAATAATCTCAACGACGACAATGTGAAGCTGTTGTTGGGCGGCGATTCGTCCGCCGCAAACAAGGCGAAAATCATCGAGCTGGTGTTGTCCATCGCGCACGTGCCGGTGGAAAAGGTTCACACCATTCGCCTGGTGTCCGACCAGCCGCAAACACCGGAACTCTGGCTGCGCAGTTTCAACGGCACCGAATGGCTGAACTTCAACCCGGACACCGGTGAACAGGGCCTGCCTACCGACCGCCTGTTGTGGTGGACCGGCGACGAAAACCTGATCACCGTCGATGGCGGCAAGAAGGCCAACGTGACCTTCAGCCTGAGCAACAGCGAAATGAACGCCATTCGCCTGGCCAAGCTGACCGACGAAAACACCGACGCCAACTTCCTCGAATACTCGCTGTACGGCCTGCCGCTGCAAACCCAGCAAACCTTCATGATCATGGTGATGATCCCGATCGGTGTGCTGGTGATTCTGATCCTGCGCAACCTGATCGGCGTTCAGACCCTCGGCACCTTTACTCCAGTGCTGATCGCCCTGGCGTTCCGGGAAACCCAGCTCGGCTTCGGTATCGTGCTGTTTACGATCATCACCGCACTGGGCCTGTCGCTGCGCTCCTACCTTGAACACTTGAAGCTGCAAATGCTGCCGCGGCTGTCCGTGGTCCTGACTTTCGTGGTGGTGCTGATCGCGGCGATCAGCCTGTTCAGCCATAAACTCGGCCTGGAACGCGGGTTGTCAGTGGCGTTGTTCCCGATGGTAATTCTGACCATGACCATCGAACGTCTGTCGATTACCTGGGAAGAACGCGGTTCCGGCCACGCCATGAAAGTGGCGATCGGTACGCTGTTCGCCGCGTCGCTGGCGCACCTGATCATGAGCGTTCCGGAGCTGGTTTACTTCGTGTTCACCTTCCCGGCGATTCTGTTGATCCTGGTGGGCTTCATGCTGGCGATGGGTCGCTATCGCGGCTACCGCCTGACCGAACTGGTGCGTTTCAAGGCCTTCCTGAATAAGGCTGACAGCTGATGTTCGGCTTCTGGAAGACCTGGAAGGCCCTGGAAGCCCGGGGCATCATGGGGATCAATCGGCGAAACGCGGACTACGTGCTCAAGTACAACAAGCGCAGTCTGTACCCGATTGTCGATGACAAGATCATCACCAAAGAACGCGCCATCGCCGCCGGCATTCATGTGCCGCAATTGTATGGCGTGATCTCCACCGAGAAAGAAATCGACAAACTCAACGACATCATCGGCGAGCACAATGACTTCGTGATCAAACCGGCCCAGGGCGCGGGCGGTGACGGCATCATTGTGGTTGCCGACCGGTTCGAGGGGCGCTATCGCACAGTGTCCGGCAAGATCATCGACCATGAGGAACTCGAGCACCATATCTCGAGCATCCTCACCGGCCTGTATTCCCTGGGCGGGCACCGCGACCGCGCGCTGATCGAATACCGAGTGATCCCGGACCAGATTTTCAAAAGCATCAGCTATGAAGGTGTGCCGGACATCCGCATCATCGTGCTGATGGGTTACCCGGTGATGGCCATGCTGCGCTTGCCGACGCGCCAGTCCGGCGGCAAGGCCAACCTGCACCAGGGCGCCATCGGCGTCGGTGTCGACCTCGCGACCGGGCAGACGTTGCGCGGCACCTGGCTGAACAACATCATCAACAAGCACCCGGACACCACCAACGCGGTGGATGGCGTGCAACTGCCCTACTGGGACGGTTTCATGAATCTCGCTGCCGGCTGTTATGAGTTGTGCGGGCTGGGTTACATCGGTGTCGACATGGTGCTGGACCAGGAAAAAGGGCCGCTGATTCTTGAACTCAATGCCCGGCCTGGGTTGAACATTCAGATTGCCAATGATTACGGGCTGACGTTGCGCACCCATGCGGTTGAAGCGCGGCTGGAAGCGTTGAAGGCTCGCGGGGTTGTTGAGACGGTGCAGGAACGGGTTGAGTTTGTGCAGCAAATGTTTGGGCATATTCCGGCCACCGAGGGCTGACCTCCTCGCATTGATCGTTCCCACGCGCTGGATGGGAACGATCAAACAGCCCCCCAATCTAGCAATCCCCGACATCCCCTCTAGGAGCAATTCCCGGAGGAGACTACAATCGCCACCCCGCCTCGATGGCTGATCTGCCCCGCCCATGTTGACCTGTTTCGTACACTCGCTCCCCTATTGCGCCAACCCCGCCGAGTACTTTGCGGCGATTCGTCATGCCCCCGGTGCCGTGCTGCTCGACAGTGGCCGGCCGAATGCCGAGCGTGGACGTCATGACCTGCTCAGTGCCTGGCCGCTGGAGCAACTGGCGGTGTTGCCTGACGAAAGCGGCGACGATTTCCTGCAGCGCCTTCGTGACAACCTGACACGACTCGGTGAAGCGACGGTGCCTGTTGACCTGCCCTTCGCGGGCGGCTTAATCGGTTACCTGAGCTACGACTTCGGTCGGCACCTGGAACACCTGCCCAGTCAGGCGCAGGACGATCTGCAACTACCCGATGCACGTTTCGGGCTGTATGACTGGGCACTGATCACCGATCACCAACTGCGTACCAGTCAGCTGGTCTTCCACCCCTCGTTGATCGACAGCGAACGTCAGCGTCTGATCACACTGTTCAGTGAACCTACGGCTGAAGCCGTCGAGCCTTTCAAGCTGAAAGCCCCGATGAAGGCCGACCTGAGCGCTCACCAGTATCGCCACGCATTAGAACGCATTCAGCATTACATCCAGGCCGGTGACTGTTACCAGGTCAACTTCGCCCAGCGTTTCCGCGCGCAGTGCCAGGGCGATCCATGGGCCGCGTATTGCGCGCTGCGGGCGGCATGCCCGACGCCGTTTTCCGGTTTTCAGAGTCTGCCCGACGGCGGCGCGGTGTTGAGCCTGTCGCCAGAACGCTTCGTCAAAGTCAGCGAACGCCGTGTGGAAACCCGCCCGATCAAAGGCACCCGCCCTCGCGGACTGACCGCCGCCGAAGACGCGGCAAACGCCGCCGAACTGCTGGCCAGTCCCAAGGACCGCGCAGAAAACCTGATGATCGTCGACTTGCTGCGCAACGACCTCGGCCGTACGTGCCGTATCGGTTCGGTGCAGGTGCCGGAGTTGTTCAGCCTGGAAAGCTACCCGAACGTGCATCACCTGGTGAGCAGCGTCACCGGAGAACTGGCGGATGACCGGGACGCCCTGGACCTGATCGCTGGCAGCTTCCCTGGCGGCTCGATTACCGGTGCACCGAAAATTCGCGCGATGCAGATCATCGACGAGCTGGAGCCGACGCGTCGCGGGTTGTACTGCGGTTCTTTGCTCTATCTGGACGTGCGCGGCGAGATGGACAGCTCCATCGCCATTCGCAGTTTGCTGGTCAAGGATGGGCAGGTGTGTTGCTGGGGCGGTGGCGGGATCGTCGCGGATTCCGAGTGGCAGGCCGAGTATCAGGAATCGATTACCAAGGTGAAGGTATTACTCGACACCCTCCAAAACCTGTAACCGACACCATCATCGTTCCCACGCGTTGCGCAGGAACGATTGGTGAACGAGCAGCGGTAGTTACAGGCTCAACGCCCGATTCGAAGCCTTGATGAACTCCTGCTTCAACTCTTCAAAGCTGTGCACCGCCGGAAACTGCGGAAACTCGCGAATCACATTGTCCGGCGCATGAAACAAAATCCCCGCATCCGCCTCGCCCAGCATCGTGGTGTCGTTGTAGGAATCCCCCGCCGCGATCACCCGGTAGTAAAGGCTCTTGAAGGCCAGCACCGACTGGCGCTTGGGATCTTTCTGACGCAATTGATAGCTCGCCACCCGCCCGGAATCGTCCGTAATCAGACGATGGCAGAGCAAGGTCGGGAAGCCCAGTTGACGCATCAACGGCTGGGAGAACTCGTAGAACGTGTCCGACAGAATGACCACCTGAAAGCGTTCACGCAGCCAGTTGACGAACTCGATGGCGCCATCCAACGGTTTCAGCGTGGCGATCACTTCCTGGATATCCGTGAGCTTCAAGCCGTGCTCGTCGAGGATCCGCAGACGCTGCTTCATCAGCACGTCGTAGTCGGGGATGTCCCGGGTAGTCGCCCTCAGGGACTCGATCCCGGTTTTTTCGGCGAAGGCGATCCAGATTTCCGGGACCAGCACACCTTCAAGATCCAGACAGGCAATTTCCACAAGACACTCCCATTTGTAATGATTGTTGAGTCGAGCAAGCAAAAGGACTGCCGAACTCTAGCGACTCAGGCTGACCGGTGCAACGCAGAGGGCGCGCCAGCGGCTGCAGGATTTTGTTACCATCAGCCCTATATAGAGCGCCCAGCGCCACCGACCTGTAGGAAGCCGCCCTGATGAGTCCAACGTTCGACGTCGTGGAACTTGCCACGACCTATGCCAACAAATCCGCCCAGGACATCCTGAAACTCGCGTTCGCCGAGTTTGGCGATGACCTGTGGATCTCTTTCAGCGGCGCCGAAGACGTGGTGCTGGTGGACATGGCCTGGAAGCTGAACAAGAACGTCAACGTGTTCAGCCTCGACACTGGCCGCTTACACCCCGAGACCTACCGCTTCATCGATCAGGTGCGCGAGCACTACAAGATCGACATCGAACTGGTGTCGCCGGACTACACCAAGCTCGAACCTTTCGTTAAGGAAAAGGGCCTGTTCAGTTTCTACAAGGACGGCCATGGCGAATGCTGCGGCATCCGCAAGATCGAGCCACTGCGTCGCAAGCTCTCGGGTGTGACGGCCTGGGCCACCGGTCAGCGTCGGGATCAGAGCCCTGGAACACGCAGCGCCGTCGCGGTGCTGGAAGTCGACACCGCGTTCTCCACTCCAGAACGCACCCTGTACAAATTCAACCCGCTGGCACAAATGACCAGTGAAGAAATCTGGGGCTACATCCGCATGCTGGAACTGCCCTACAACAGCCTGCATGAGCGCGGGTTTATCAGCATCGGCTGCGAGCCGTGCACCCGCCCGGTGCTGCCGAACCAGCATGAGCGGGAAGGTCGCTGGTGGTGGGAAGAAGCGACGCAGAAAGAATGCGGGTTGCATGCGGGGAATATCATCAGTAAATCCAAGGCGTAACCTCCTGCCTCGAAGAGGTGTACACACGAATGTCAGCCTAAGCTCCATTTGTGTGTGCACTTTTTTCAGCGCCCGAATAAGGCGCGGTTGGGATTATCGACGTCCAAAGTGCGGACCCGTGCAACGCCGCGGCCGAAGAAATTATTGGCTGGCCGGGGCGGTTTGGGCGCTGAGCCTTTGCGTCAACCGTCACGCTGCGTAGCGATGAGGCCGATGATTCATCGCGATAATCAGATTCAACACCACCGCTCCCGCGATTGAAATGATGAGCGCTTGCATAGTTACTACGTACAGCGAAGCGAACATGACCACAACATCCACGACCATTTGTAATTTGCCGGCACGTATACCGAATCGGTCCTGCAGGTAGAGGGCGAGGATGTTGACCCCTCCCAGGCTCGCCTTGTGCCGGAACAGCACAATGAACCCCAATCCCATGATCAGACTGCCGAACAACGTGGCATACATCGGCTGGAGTTGATCAATATGGATAAACCGCAAATGCAGGTCAGTGAACAGCGACACCCATGCGACGGCACAAAAAGTCTTGAGGGTGAACGCCCAGCCCATGCGCCGCATGGCGAGGTAATAGAACGGTAAATTGATGAAGAAGAAAGCCGTACCGAATGAGACACCCGACGTGTAATGAATGAGGAAGGCTATCCCCGCCGTACCGCCAGTGAGTGCACCCGCCTGGCGTAGCAACATGATCCCGAACGAGACCATCAGCGTACCAACCAGCACGGCCAGAACATCTTCTAGCAGGGTGTGTTGCACACGGGGAGTTGTAGTGACTTGGACCATACAAAATGCTCAATCGCAGGAAGTTTCGGGGCAAGATTGATCTTTGGTATCCGAACCAGAATCCGGCCACTCAAGATCAACAACTCACGCAAGAACAATAAAAACGAAGGCAATTGAACACATATAATTATTATCGATGCGCCATTAACGCACACTTAAGTAAACAATACCCACCTCCAGCATAGTCAGCACGCACGCGACGATGCCGGCCCGTTGCAGGCCGGCCTTCAACCAGCTATCCCTCAGACCTGAACGCGTATCGTCCACGCCGACCGGGCATTTGGAATCAGCCAGACAGGCCGCAAAATGCTCGGCACTTTGTTCAAGGTTGCCACCGAATACTTCAAACATAAGAATCACCCCGTGGGTGCGAGACGATTTTGATTCGTTTCGCTGAAGGTAGGCTTGAACTTATATAAGTCATTATTCATGCCAACCATTAACTGTCTATTTATCAATAGATTGAAATTACCAGGGTGATTTTAACTACAATACACCGGGTCAAAAAAACCCTGACGCAGGGTATTAATGACCCTGTATAACCTGTAGCAGACTACCGAATCGATACTAGGCTTTATCAACCGACGCATCTCGCCTCGGTACTTTGGAGATCGATATGACTACTCAGAACCTCAGCGGCAAAGTGGCTTTGATTCAAGGCGGATCCCGCGGTATCGGTGCCGCCATTGTCAAACGCCTGGCTGCTGAAGGCGCGACAGTCGCCTTCACCTACGTCAGCTCAACGGCCAAAGCCGAAGAATTGCAAAACAGCATCATCGGTAACGGCGGCAAAGCCCTCGCGATCAAAGCTGACAGCGCCGACGCCGAAGCCATCCGCAACGCTGTGACCGCCACCGTAAAAGCCTTTGGTTGTTTGGACATCCTGGTCAACAACGCTGGCGTGCTGGCCGTTGCACCGCTGGAAGATTTCAAACTCGAAGACTTCGACCAGACCCTCGCGATCAACGTGCGCAGCGTATTCATCGCCACCCAGGCCGCCGCCAAACACATGACCGAAGGTGGTCGCATCATCAACATCGGCAGCACCAATGCCGACCGCATGCCCTTCGCCGGCGGTGGCCCGTACGCCATGAGCAAGTCGGCGCTGGTCGGCCTGACCAAAGGCCTGGCGCGCGACCTCGGCCCGCGCGGCATCACCATCAACAACGTGCAACCGGGCCCGGTCGACACTGACATGAACCCGGCCAGTGGTGACTTCGCCGAAAACCTGATCGCGTTGATGGCGGTGGGGCGTTACGGCAAAGCGGAAGAAATCGCCAGTTTCGTCGCCTACCTCGTCGGTCCGGAAGCCGGCTACATCACCGGCGCCAGTCTGACCATCGACGGTGGTTTCGGCGCCTGAGGTTATCAATCACGCATAAAAACACGCCGGCAACCCTGATCAGGTTGCCGGCGCTTTTATGTGCGCAGCTTTAAGCCCATTCGAGCGCTGGCAAACCGCAGGCGCTTGGCTTAAACGCCTTCAGCGTACGAAGAATGCCATCGGCGTGTGCGTACTTTTCATCAGCCATCGCCGCATCCGGGATCGCAATCGCAGTCATTCCCGCCGCTTTCGCCGCCGTGACACCGAACGGCGAATCCTCGAACACCAGGCAATTCTCAGGCGCGACCCCCAAGCGCCGCGCGGCCGTGAGGAAGATATCCGGCGCCGGTTTAGCCGCGCCAACTTCCGGATCATCAGCCGTCACGATGAAATCGAACAGTGCGAACCAGTCGCGGTGCAAGGTGGTTTTCTGACCGAACGATTGACGCGAAGAACTGGTGCCCACCGTGATCGGAATATTGTTGGCCTTCAAGTGTCGAACCAGCTCCTGTGCGCCAGGCATCGCCAGCGCTGTAGGAAAACGCTCGCGCATCAACGGTTCGCGGATCACCAGAAACTCTTCGGCGGTAATCGGAAGGTCTAGCGCCTCGACCACATAACGCGCCAGATCACCCGCGCCGCGGCCGATGATGTTCTGCTTGACGCTCCAGTCAAAAACCCGACCGTAACGCGCGGCAATCATGGACGTGACTTCGGTGTAAATGCCCTCGGTGTCCAGCAACAAGCCGTCCATATCGAATATCACGGCCTTGATCGGGCCACATTCATTCAGCGGTGCATTCATCGCATCTGATCCGTTTTCTAATGACATCCCGAGGCGGCTCAGGTACAGCCGGGGCCGCGATCGATTAAAGGATTCAGCAGCATAGCGAGCGCGGCAAGCATAGGGCAACGGCCAATGCCTGATCGGCACTAAAACCTGCGCCGAAGTGCTCTCCGTCATTTAACGATTCCCCTACACAAAACACCTACTTCCCGACTTTTTTTCACCTCGACCCCACGCAGAGTCCCGCGTTCTGAATTGATCCGCGCGCGAGACTGTGGATGTTCGTACCTGACAAGGTCCTGGCCTTGAATAACACCCTCGGGCTGCGGGTAGTCGCCGCGTGCCCGGCCGGCGACCCGTTGACTCGGGTGCATATGTTTGAGGCGGCGCGTTTCGTGCCGATCGGCAATACGCCGGTGAGGCTTGACCCATTGCTTTGCGACATGGCGGGAGAGCAGACGTTTGGCGAGCCGATGTATTGAGCCGGCCGACAACACGCCGATCCCGCCAGGGTCGTCAGGTTTGATCTGATCATGGTGTATCTCCTTCAAAAAGTGCGTACCTGATGTCTGGCAACGACCACTTTTTAAGGGGGCTCACCATCGACGAGCGGCACTGCGCCACATCGTAGGTTCAGCTCGGGTCATCAGGGTAAGCCTCCACATCCCCACGCTTCACTTCATCAGACGGCAACTGCTTTACAGCGGTGTCGTGATCAGGCGGACGTTGATCACGACTTAGGGAATCGGTCGGTGAAGGCAACGAATATTCGGAGGTATCGTCGATGTCGGAGTCTTTCCGATCAGCGCTCATAAGGCACCTCACGGGGCCTGAAAACCAGGCCCCGAAGTACCGAGGATTGCGCCCTGCATTGCGTTCGATCACAGAGACGATCGGTCGAATCCGTTGCACAGCAGGGTCAATCTTCGTCCTCGTCCTCTTCCTCGCCTTCGAACTCGATATTTCCGACGTCGCCCGCATCATCGGAATCATTGAGCGGCACCGTTGCGTCATCCATCAGTGAGCCAGGGTCTTCGTTCCCCGGATCGTTAATGAACGGAAGCCCGCTCGGGCCTTTTTCTTCCTTGCCTTCGGTTTCAGGAGTAATGGCATACCTCACAACATTCTGGGGTGTATGAAGTTCGAGGCGACGTACGACCAAACGTTCCAGAATCCTACGACCAAAAATGAAAAACCCGGCGCGGGGCCGGGTTTTTGGTGTCGCTCGATGTCGAATCAGTGATGTTTGTTCTTGTGCTTGTTTTTATGCTTATGCTTGTGGCCGCTACCGGAGTGCGAACTGCCGCTATCGTTACCCAAGTTGTTGCCTACCGCCCCACCCGCCGCGCCGCCCAGGCCGGCGCCAATGGTCGAACCGGTAGAACCGCCGAGGCTATTGCCGATCACCGAGCCACCAGCCGACCCCAAACCACCACCAATAGCCGCTTCTGTGCGACTGCCTTTGTTCGCGCCGACCGCGCTACCTGCCGCGCCGCCTACACCGGCGCCAATCGCGGCACCCGTGCTGCCGCCCATTTGCTGGCCGACCACGTTACCTAGCGCACCGCCAATACCACCGCCAACTGCAGCGGTGCCGTCACCGGCGGCCATTGCACCTTGAGCGACCAAAAGTCCCAGAACCAACGTGGACAATGTCATACGCATGATATGAACCTCTAAATTCCGTATCGGGGGTAAGAGAACGTGTTACGGATGGCGTGAGTCTAGCTTTTTCATCACGCCAACGTTGATCGTTGGACAGCTGTACATTCGAAGAACGCGAACAAGAAATATCCAGATACGAAAACCCGGCAGCAAGCCGGGTTTTTTGAGCTGATCGATCAGGATCAGTGACGCTTGTGACCTTTGGCCAGGTTGCTGCCCACGCCGCCGCCCAACGCACCACCCACGCCTGCGCCAATGGTCGAACCGGTCTTGCCGCCCAGGCTGTTGCCGATCACCGAACCGCCAGCTGCGCCAACACCACCACCAATAGCGGCTTTAGTGCGGCTACCTTTGCGTGCGGCAACAGCGCTGCCGGCCGCGCCCGCTACACCAGCACCAATCGCTGCACCGGTGCTGCCGCCCATGCTCTGGCCGACCACATTGCCCAGCGCGCCACCCAAACCACCACCAATGGCGGCAGTGCCATCACCCGCAGCCATCGCACCTTGAGCAACCAAAAGCCCCAAAACCAAAGCAGGCAGTGTTAAACGCATGACAAGAACCTCAAAAAAAGGGGTAACCGAAAGGGGCGAGATTGAATGCTTTAGAGGAGACAACGTCCAGACACGCACGGGTACAACCTCGCAATAGGCGACGGTTGGACAGCGTTTATAGAAAAGGTTTTATGACAGGCAAAAAAAAGCCCGCTGGGGAACGGGCCAGGTACTGCTTTCTAACGGATGAGTTGAGCCTACGTAGGCAGGTGTGAAAACTTTGTGAAAATGAAAACCCCGCTCAATGGCGGGGGCTGTCCGGTTGTCGCTTACTTCCTGGAAGGCGCCGTCACCCTCTTTGGCAAGAAATTCGCCTTTTCGGTTCGGGGCACCTTGGATTTTACTTTGGCGACCTGGTCCCGGTCTTCGCCAAAGCCCGACACATACTCCGCTTGACCACACTGCACGCAACTGTTGATCGGAAACTCAGACCCGTCTTCTTCGATATACGAATCAGCCATACCTTTCCCCTCTCAAAAAAAGGGTCGACACCGGCAAGCCCTATTTGCCTGAAAAATATCGACCTTCAACGCTTTTGAGACTAGTCAGTCATTACTGGACCTGTAGTTCAGATTATTGCATCCCCGACGAACGGCCTCGTCACACACTCACCTCAACTTGACCGCCGTACCGGTCACGAACACCACCACCATCCCGCCCTTCCCGGCCGGCATGCTGATCTCATAATCAAGCCCCACCACCGCATCAGCCTGAAGCGCCCGCGCCCGTTCTTTCAACTCGTCGGTTGCCTGAATCCGTGCTTCCTTCAGCGCTCGCTCCAATGTCTGGGAGCGCCCACCGAAAAAATCCCGCATCCCGGCGAACATATCGCGGATAACGTTGACACCCTGCACCGACTCGGCGCTGACGATGTCCAGATAGGCGGTGATTGGTCGGCCTTCGATAGTGTGGGTTGTGGTGGTGATCATTAAATTTCCTTCTTCATGGCCCGGGGGTAATTACCCAAGGCAACCTGGACAGATGTTGAGCCAACGCATCAAACGCCGGCAAGGTGACCGGATCGTTAGTCGAGACTGGCGACCGGCAGGGATTTATCCCAGGTCATCGAAGCGCACGGTGCGATCAGCAGATGGTGGCCAGCCGACCATCCTGCCTGATTTCGCGGGGTCGCTGGCTATGGCATCGGGGAAAGTCTTATTCATTGATGCGGTGGAGTTGCCACAGCCACCGGATACCAAAAAGTGTCACAGGTCGTCTTCCCAGCCTCGGCGTTCAGCCTGGCTGCTTAGCCATCAGCTTGACGATCGCCACATGAACCTTTTCCAGTTCTGCCGGTTCCATGATGGATTCCTGCATAACGTGCGTGCGTGAGTAGCATTGAGTTCCAAGGAAGACGTCTTTGAAGGTCTGTCATTCCACTTAACAAGACTCAATGCGTAATTGCTTGGACTTGACCACCGATTTGCATTGTCACTGACCAGTCAATTGCATCCGTGCTGACCAACCGTTTGCATTCAACTTGACCAGCACACGCGTAGTGATGACCGGCAGAGAACGGCCCAGAGCGTGTAAAAACGCTTCGCCAAAATTGAAGTGCGCGCGTCTACGTTAAATCTGAAATTTATCGGCACGTCAGCCGATGTGGAGTTCGCGTAGAAGCGCGATTTACAGTCCGGTTTGGGGATGTTGGCCTCTGCATTGTCTGGCATGGTGATCATCCTTGAGTGGGTGGTGATGGAATGTTGGCTGCCGGGATTATCGAACGAGCAGAGTTTTGATTGTCCAAGCCCTTGCGGAAAGACGCTGAGGGGTCGCCAGGGGTTATTTGGCTATGGTGACTCCCACCATGTGCGGCCAATTCGTCGACGCACCCGACGCGCATGCCGGGTGCCATTGATTACAAGGCTAGATCTCCAGGTGAGAATGTCAGCTTGAATGAACGGTATGGCTGGAAATCACTCGGTTTGAGTTTCTGCATTTCCGACAAGCGACCGATACTTTTGACTGCCGCTACCACCGAGTTATCGTAAGGAACATCTCCACTGGACTTGGCGACATTGACTGACCTCATCGTGCCGTCCTGCACCATCTCAACCTGTACCACGACCACCATGCCATTTCGCGCCGACGGTGGGCGAGCCCAGTTTTCAACTACTCGCGCTATGATCAAATCATCAATGCTATTCACTATCTCAGCGTAATTTGACGTTACAGGACTAGCTAGACTTGGCTGTTGTACTGGTTTCTGGGCGAGGTACAGTCGGCGAGGGGATGCATCGATTTGGGCAGACTTATTAGCGATGTCAGCAAATGAATTTGTCGCCAAGGTCATTCCAATGATGCATCCAGAAAATATCTTTTTAGCTTTCATGTCGCTACCGCAGAATTGATGGGTTGATGATGCGGCAAGCATATGATGATGGCATAATGCCCGTAAAGAAAGTTTTGCAGTTACTGACGATGACTGTCTAGTCAATCCACCCAAATACATTCCAGTGATATTTGTTACCAGTCAGCGGGTACCCAAGCATGACAACATAGAAGCAGCACAAATATAAGTTATGTTAATTCAAGGCACACCTGGAACAGCCTATAAAAGCCACTGGAAGGCTAAAACACAACACCAGTACAACCCCGCAGGGTGACCGCTCAAATCGCCTCACATAGCACGCTAGAGACCGTACACGGCAACATAACTACTGATGACACATCAACCAATTGCATGAGTTCAAAAACATCAACAGTCGCGATACTATCATTCGGATGTTGGTCGAGTATTTGTTTCCGTAAACCAGGTTTACCAGCGAGCTTCCATTCTTTCAACGCACGACTGACAACGCGGCAAGAACTCCAAACTTGACCTGTATCGGCCTTGGTTGCGACCTTAGCCAGATAGGTCATCCATTCAAAATAGCTATCTTTTTCTTCTAAGGTCCAAAGGTGATGCCCAAAAGGGTCAATATCAGGGCATATAACCTCGTAGTTCGCTAAAAAACCGCCAGTAAATAGCCGGGCCATGAAGTGCTCAAGACTTGATCTCCGATCCCACCTGTCGTCCAGTATTATAGCAACGTGATAGTGTAACCCTTCTCCACCCTCATCGTATTCCACGACCATTAAGCGCATTGGCACGTAGTCGGATTTTCTTTTGAAGAAAGTAGAAAGGCGAGCGCTGAATTTACGGCTATCCATTTTCTCTGTAAACCTAAGCCTAACATGATATCCGCGTTGTCTAGCGTAGGCTTTAGTGCACCTATATACCATCACATGCAGCGTTTCTATGATCTTGATTAACGATGGATATTCAGCGTTACACTTGACTGAGACCCCCATGAAGCGATCCTGGAGGTAATATTTTTTATTGTTTGACATGATGACTTTTCGATTAAATCTATTTCCTAGCTGGATGAATGAAAGAACACCTTAAAATTACATAACACCAATTCGATCAGCCCTGCATTCAACTGCATTACACAAGATACTACAGAGAAGTAAATATCCCACCCACAGAATATAGCCAACGCCCAGCAGTACGCGGGATTGGGGAATATTTCAGTGTTTGCAAGTCAAACTTGTTTAGACCGAAGTCCATGCACGAAAAATAGCGCTTTTGAATTTTATACAATTATTTGCTGGGAGCGTAACCACCCCAACGAAAAGTTAAAAATCACGCTTTGAAGGACGAGTATACGTTCCATTATACGGCCTGACCGACCCTATTCTAAACACTTTGTAGAAATATCCTTAGAAAGCCCTGCAAAGCGGATATCAATACACCGCCGACAGTCGGAAAGAAACCACCTTTGCGAAGACCCAGGACGAACACATTCGCAAACCGAGTCTAGGAAGCAGATGATCCGACTTAACCGCCGAAAACAGTAGTACAAAGGAGTAGTACAATCGGAAAGCAAAAAACCCCGCAAACCATTGATTTGCGGGGCTTTTCTAAATGTGGCGGTGAAGGAGAGATTCGAACTCTCGATACAATTTCTTGTATACACACTTTCCAGGCGTGCTCCTTAAGCCACTCGGACACTTCACCGTATCTCGTCAAACATGTTCTGTCTGTCGAGGCGCGCTAATGTAGTCGAAAGCTTTTCCGATGGCAAATTTTTTTTGCAGAATTTTCATGCGGTTAGCGTTTTAGTCGTTCGAGCAGGTTCCAGTCCATGGCAAACCCGCCAATCTCCGGCTTCGCGCCCTCCTCTATATAGAGGGGAATGCGCGGCTGACGTGGCGGGCGACGCTTGCCGGGCGGGGAAAGGGTGACTGGGCGGTCAGTCACGGTGCTTTACCTGGCCTGCGGCGGTGGGTAACGTCTGCCCTACTTTATTGAAAGGAATAGCGTCATGAGTGAGTTGATTTCCTACCATCTCGAAGACGGTATCGCGACCCTGACCTTGAGCAATGGCAAGGTCAATGCCATCTCTCCGGACGTGATTGTTGCGTTTAACGCCGCGCTGGATCAGGCGGTGACTGATCGTGCGGTGGTGATCATTACCGGTACACCCGGGATTCTGTCGGGTGGTTATGATTTGAAAGTGATGACCTCCGGCCCTAAAGAAGCCGTGGCGCTGGTAACGGCCGGTTCGACGCTGGCCCGTCGTCTGTTGGCGCACCCGTTCCCGGTGATCGTCGCGTGCCCTGGGCATGCGGTGGCCAAGGGCGCGTTCCTGTTGTTGTCGGTGGATTACCGCATTGGTGTCGACGGCCCGTTCAGCATTGGTCTGAACGAAGTGCAGATCGGCATGACCATGCACCACGCCGGTATCGAACTGGCCCGTGATCGTCTGCGCAAGTCGGCGTTCCACCGTTCGGTGATCAATGCCGAGATGTTCAATCCGCAGAGTGCCGTGGATGCCGGTTTCCTCGACCTGGTGGTGTCGGCCGAAGCGCTGCAAGGCGCGGCGTTGGCGGCGGCTCGTCAGTTGAAGAAGATCAACATGATCGCTCACAAGAACACCAAGCTCAAAGTCCGCAAGGCGCTGCTGGAGACGCTGGACAGCGCGATCATCCAGGATCAGGAGGTTTTGGTTTAAACCCAAACGTGCCGTACCGAAAAGCCCGACCGCCGTGTCGGGCTTTTTCTTACGCGCTCCGTTTAAAAGCCTACAAGCGCTCTAGATCGCGCCTGGCCCACAAGTCGGAAACATGCGCTCAAACATCGCCCATCTCCCACCTCTATAGTGGTAATTGCCGAAAACAGTGCACATCCGTACACTGCGCCACCTTTTGTCCCGGTGGGTCTGTAAATGCTGTTTGTGTTTCGTATGTTATTGATGGGCTTGCACTTTATTCTGGCCGGTGTGCTTGGGGTGATTCTCGGCCTGTGCCGACCGTTCAATCCTGACAACAGCCGTTTGTGCGCGCGTCTTTATGCATGGCCGGCGATGTGCATTTTGCGTCTACGGGTGAAGGCCGACGTCAGACCGCTGATGGATAAACCCGACAGCTGCGTGATCATCGCCAACCACCAGTCCAACTACGATCTGTTTGTGCTCGGCAACGTGGTGCCCCGCCGCACCGTGTGTATCGGCAAGAAGAGTCTGAAGTGGGTGCCGCTGTTCGGTCAGTTGTTCTGGCTGGCGGGCAATGTGCTGATCGATCGCGGCAATGCGCAGAAAGCGCGTCAGTCGATGCTGACCACTACCCACACGTTACAGAATGAAGACACGTCGATCTGGGTGTTCCCGGAAGGCACGCGCAACTTGGGCGAAGAGTTGCTGCCGTTCAAGAAAGGCGCCTTTCAAATGGCCATTGCCGCCGGCGTGCCGATTGTTCCGGTGTGCGTCAGCAGTTACGTTAAACACATGCGATTGAACCGTTGGCGCAGTGGGAAGATTCTGATCCGCTCACTACCGGCGATTCCTACGACTGGATTGAGCCTGGATGACATGCCGCTGCTGATTGCCCAGTGCCGCGAGCAGATGCGCGAGTGCATCGCGTCGATGGATCGGCAACTGCAAGCCGATTAAAAGAAACCCGCCCGGCGCGGGTTTTCTTTTGCCTGCGAGTTTTTACCAACGAACTCAACAGATTTCACTGACTCTCATGCAGCAGACAGGGCTAAGCTGGTGACTGCCTGCCAGTTCCCTCTTTGCTAATAGAAAGCTGCCAATAAGAAGTGAATCACTATCATGGGTAGAGTTGTTGCTGCTGCGGTTTACAGCGCCGGTAAGAAAGTCACCAATATCACCCTCGACGAAGGCGCTGCCTGGGCTGCAAAGCCTGGCCACTTTGTGTGGATCGGCCTTGAAGAACCAAACGCTCAAGAGCTTTTCAATCTGCAACGCCAGTTCAACCTGCACGAACTGGCCATCGAAGACGCCCTGGAAAAGCACAGTCGACCGAAACTGGAAACCTTTGGCGATGCGCTGTTCATCGTCACGTATTCGCCGATCCGGCATGAAGGCAAACTGCAGTTCATCGAAACTCATATCTTTGCCGGAAATGGGTACATCATTACCGCACGCAACGGCCACTCCGCGTCCTACGCCCATGTGCGACAGCGCTGCGAGGCGCGCCCGCTGTTGCTGGAGCACGGGGAAGATTTCGTACTCTATGCCATCCTCGACTTCGTGATCGAAAACTACCAGCCGATGGGCGAAGCGATCCATGCCGAGATCGATGCGCTTGAGATCAACGTGCTGTGTAGCCACCTCAATGAACACGACATCCAGAAGCTCCACAGCTTGCGTCGCGATGTGTTGCGCTTACGCCGTTATGCCGCGCCGATGGTAGAAATCGGTGAAGAACTGCAAAAGCTGAACTTTCCGTTTATCGACAAGAACATGCGCCCGTACTTTCGCGATGTGCAGATCCACGTCACGCGGCAGATGGAAGACCTGACAACCCTGGCGGACATTGCCAGCCAGACCATTGAGGTTGGGGTGTTGCTGGAAGCGTCACGCCAAAGCGTGGTGCAGCGCAAGTTTGCGGCGTGGGCGGCGATTCTGGCGTTCCCGACGGCGGTGGCGGGGATTTACGGGATGAACTTCCAGAACATGCCGGAGTTGAGTTGGCAATACGGGTATTTCGCGGTGTTGGGGTTTATTACAGTGGGTTGTGTGGGTTTATGGGCGAGCTTCAAGAAATCGGGCTGGCTTTAGCCGCTCGCCACAGATTGGTTGTCAGCTCATTGAGCCGATCCAGCTTCAGGCTTGTGTGCCACAAATCGCATCATCCACTCCGCAACGGTTGTGCCGTGATGGTCGTGTTCAAGGCTCGCCATACCTTTCGAGTAAATCTGCTCGCCCAGCGCTTCCTGACGAATATCCAACAACGCGCGCGAGTAATCGTGAATGAATTCGGGATGTCCCTGGAAGCACAGCACCTGATCGTTGATGTGGTACGCGGCGAACGGGCAGAAATCGCTGGAAGCGATGACCGTGGCGTTTTCCGGGAGCGCGGTGACCTGGTCCTGATGGCTGATCAACAAGGTCAGCGCTTCCCTCACCGGGCTCATCCACGGCGCCTTGGCGGCGAGTTTGTAGTTGTGGGTGCCCACGCCCCAGCCCTGGGTCGCGCGCTCGCTCTTGCCGCCCAGCAGCAGCGCCAGCAGTTGATGGCCGAAGCACACGCCCAGCAGTTTGTCGCCGCGCGCGTAGCGGGTCAGCAGGTAAGCCCTGAGGGTTTCAATCCACGGGTCGGTGCCGAAGGAATCGGCCTTACTGCCGGTGACCAGGTAGGCGTCGAAGGCCAGCTCATCACTGGGATAGTCGCCCTGCATCACGTTGTACACCGTGAACTCGGCAGCGATGGGTTGCTGCGAAAACAGACGCTGGAACATCTGCCCGTAACCCTGATATTGATCGATCAGTTCCGGACGCAGGATGTCGGTTTCCAGAATGCAGATGCGTAACGACATGAAAAATACCTGACACGTGATGGGAATAATGCACACCCTAGAGCCTGCCTTGAAACACCGTGGCAAGGCAAGCCCCGGAATGCGTCGCCCGCCCCCTAAAACGCCTCCCCTTTGGCCGCTTTCTCCAGCAATAGCGCAGGGGGTGCGAATCGCGCGCCATACTGCTCCGCCAGGTACTGGGCGCGGGCGACGAAATCTTTCACGCCGTACTGGTTGATGAACTGCAGCGCGCCGCCGGTCCAGGCGGCGAAGCCGATCCCGAAGATCGAGCCGATGTTGGCGTCCGCCGTCGAGGTCAACACCCCCTCCTCCACACAGCGCACGGTTTCGATGGCTTGCACGAACAGCAGCCGATCACGCACGTCCTTCGGCGAAATCTGCCCGTCAGCCTTCTCGAAACGGCTTTTCAGCTCTGGCCACAAATGCTTTTGCCCACCCGCCGGATACTCGTAGAAACCACCCCCGGCAGCCTTGCCCGGACGCCGGTATTCGTTGAGCAGCAAGTCAATCACGGCGAACGCCGGGTGCTCAATCAGCGGTTTCCCTTCTGCTTGCAGGTCTTTGGCGGTTTGCTGGCGGATATGGCTCATCAGGCTGAGGGACACTTCGTCGGAGATCGCCAGAGGTCCGACCGGCATGCCGGCCTTGCGCGCTTCGGTCTCGATCATCGGCGCGCTCACGCCTTCGCCCAGCATGGCGATGCCTTCGTTGGTGAACGTGCCGAACACCCGCGAGGTGAAAAAACCGCGACTGTCGTTGACCACAATCGGCGTTTTCTTGATTTGCAGGACGAAATCGAACCCGCGAGCCAGGGTTTCGTCGCTGGTGCGGGCGCCTTTGATGATTTCCACCAAGGGCATTTTCTCCACGGGGCTGAAAAAATGCAGGCCGATGAACGTGCTCTGATCCGGCACGGCGGTCGCGAGGCCGCTGATGGGCAAGGTCGACGTGTTGGAAGCAATCACCGCATCCGGGCCAACGACTTTTTGCGCCGCCGCAGTGACGTTGGCTTTCAGATCGCGATCTTCAAACACCGCCTCAATGATCAGATCACAACCGGCCAGATCGGCGTCGCGTTCGGTGGGGTGAATTCGCGCCAGCACTGCATCGCGCTGATCAGCGCTCAATTGGCCACGAGAAACCTTCTTGTCCAGCAACGCCGCCGAATGAGCCTTGCCCTTCTGTGCCGCCGCAAGATTGATGTCCTTGAGCACCACGTCGATGCCGGCCGAGGCGCTGACAAAGGCGATGCCGGCGCCCATCATGCCTGCGCCCAGCACGCCCACGCGACGCGTCACGTAAGGTGCAAAGCCCTTAGGCCGCGAGCCGCCGGCATTGATTTCGTTGAGCTGGAACCAGAGCGTACCTATCAGGTTTTTCGACACCTGGCCGGTGGTCAATTCGGTGAAATAACGGGTTTCGATTAGGTGCGCAGTGTCGAAATCCACCTGAGCACCTTCTACCACAGCGCAGAGGATTTTCTCTGGCGCGGGCAGGCAGCCCTGGGTTTTGCTGCGCAGGATCGACGGCGCGATGGCCAGCATCTGCGCGACGTTCGGGTCCGACGGCGTACCACCGGGAATCTGGTAGCCCTTCACGTCCCAGCGCTGCACAGCTGAAGGATGGGCGATAATCCAGGCGCGAGCCTTGGCCAGCAGTTCATCACGATCCGCCGCCAGTTCATCAATCAAACCAGCCCGCAACGCCTGCCTCGGCCGCACTTTCTTGCCTTCCAGCAAATAGGGCAAGGCTTTTTCAATACCGAGCATCCGCACCATGCGCACGACCCCGCCACCGCCCGGCAGCAGGCCGAGGGTCACCTCCGGCAGGCCGACTTGCACCGAAGAATCGTCCAGCGCAATCCGGTGATGACACGCCAGGCAGATTTCCCAACCGCCGCCCAACGCGGCGCCGTTGATCGCGGCGACCACCGGCTTGCCGAGGGTTTCCAGGGTTCGCAATTGCCCTTTGAGCATCAGCACCCTGTCATAGAAGGCTTTGGCTTCAGGCTTGCCGACCTTGATCAGTTCGTTGAGGTCACCGCCGGCGAAGAAGGTTTTTTTGGCCGAGGTGATGATCACGCCAGCGAGGGTGTCTTGGTCGGCAACGAGCCTGGAGACACACGCGGCCATGGCTTCGCGGTAGACCGCGTTCATGGTGTTGGCGCTCTGGCCCGGCATGTCGATGGTCAGGACGACGATCTGGTCCTGACCTTTTTCGTAGCGAATGGCTTCGGTCATGGAAGGTTTCCTTGAAGTCGGGGCTCAGTGGCGTTCGATGATGGTGGCGATGCCCATGCCGCCGCCGACACACAGCGTCGCCAGGCCATAGCGCAGGCGCCGGGTTTCCAGTTCGTCGAGCAGCGTGCCGAGGATCGCGCAGCCAGTGGCTCCCAGCGGATGGCCCATGGCGATGGAGCCGCCGTTGACGTTGACCTTGTCCGGGTCGATCGCCATGTCTTTGATGAATTTGAGCACCACCGAGGCGAACGCTTCGTTGACCTCGAACAGATCAATGTCTTCGACCCGCAACCCGGCTTTGGCCAGTGCCTTGCGGGTGGCCGGCGCGGGACCGGTGAGCATGATGGTCGGATCGGTGCTGGTGATCGCCGTGGCGACGATCCGCGCCCGCGGTTGCAAACCCAGCGCCCGGCCCTTGGCCTCTGAACCGATCAGCATCAGCGCCGCGCCATCGACGATCCCGGAACTGTTACCCGCCGTGTGCACATGGTTGATCCGCTCAACATGGCTGAAGACCCGAAGCGCGGTGGCATCGAAACCCATTTGCCCGATCATCTCGAAGCTCGGCTGGAGCTTGCCCAAACCTTCCATGGTTGATTCGGCGCGGATGAATTCATCGTGATCGAGCAGGATAATGCCGTTCTGGTCCTGCACCGGCACCAGCGATTTGTTGAACGAACCGTCGGCGCTTGCCCGCGCAGCCTTTTGCTGGGAGTGCAGCGCATAGGCATCGACGTCTTGACGGCTGAAGCCTTCCAGCGTGGCGATCAGGTCAGCGCCCACGCCTTGAGGGGCGAAATGGCTGTGAAAACTGGTTTGCGGGTCCTGCGCCCAAGCGCCGCCATCGCTGCCCATCGGCACGCGGGACATGGACTCAACACCACCGACCACCACCAGGTCTTCGAAGCCGGAACGCACTTTCATCGCCCCAAGGTTCACCGCCTCCAGCCCCGAGGCGCAAAAGCGGTTGATCTGCAAACCCGCCACGCTGACATCCCAATCCGCCACTTGGGTCGCGGTTTTGGCAATGTTGCAACCCTGGTCGCCGATGGGCGTCACGCAGCCAAGTACCACATCGTCGACCTGACGGGTATCCAGAGACGTGCGCTGCTGCAGCGCGGTGAGCAGCCCGGCTACCAGATTCACAGGTTTGAGGCTGTGCAAGGCGCCGTTGGCCTTGCCTTTGCCGCGGGGGGTGCGTAACGCGTCGAAAATCAGAGCGTGGGTCATGACGGCCTCGAACCTGAGCGGGGAGTAAATGCAGAGTCCCCACCTTAGGCCGAGCGGCCCTGGATTCAATGACCGCAGTGCTCACAGACGTTGACGGTCACGCTCAGACGGACGGTAGGCAAGGACTGAGTTAACCGATTCAGGACACCAAGCTGTCTAGCCAACGGGCGCCCAAGAAGCTGGCAATAGGCCTCATGCCTTTTTAAGAGCAATTTATGTGAACCCCATACGAAATGGATCTAAAGCAAGCGTGACGCGGGCTCTAAGGTGAACTTGTACGAAGTTGTCGTCGGGTTTTGCCGAGGCGCTCGTCAAACAGGAAGTGCAACGTCCTGCCGTCATGGAGAAATGCAGGCAGGCATCAGGAAATAACAATAAAGGCGGTCAAGCCATGTTCAAACAATCGAAAGTACGTCAAGCCGGGCTCATTCTTTTCGCCACTACGCTGTTGTTGATTTTGCCGAATCTGACCAAGGTGATCGGCTGATTTCGCTACAGATTTTATTTCGCCCTCTTAAAAAGGTGAGTGGTTCGCTACCCGGGTCAGCGCGGGTGTGCCAATCTTTGCGGCACTTCCACGACATGGACGGCGATCCTTTGAAAACGCTCATTTTGTTCGGGGCCTTGCTGCTCAGCACGCCTCTGTCTGCCGCACAGCTGAACCTTGAGCTGGGCGCGAGCAGTCGCACCTGGCAAACCGAGGAATTGCTCAAGCATCCTCAGGTTCAGACCCTCACTATCAATAACGACGTTTCCTACAAACGGGACATGCGCTATCGCGCTGTTCCGTTGGCTGCGTTGTTGACGGGCATCAAGCCTGAAGACCATTTACAGGCGGTAGCCCTGGATGGTTTTGCCGCAGAACTGTCAGCCGCGCCGTTGCTCAATACCCAGGGTGCGCGCGCATGGCTGGCGATTGAAGAACCCGCCAAGCCGTGGCCACCGCTGTCGGAAGGCAAACCCGGCGCCGGGCCGTTCTATCTGGTCTGGACCGATCCTCAGGCGGGCGATATCAGTCCCGAGCAATGGCCCTTTCAAGTGGCGAGCATCCGGCGCTTGGCTCCGGTGGCCGAACGCTTCCCTGCCCTGCTGCCCGATCCGGCGTTGAAAGCTGACGATCCAGTGAACAAGGGCTTTGCGCTATTTCAGAAGAATTGCCTGGCGTGTCATCGATTGAACGGCGCCGGGGATGCGCAGTTTGGGCCTGACCTGAATATTCCGTTTAACCCGACCGAGTACTTCGGCGCGGATTTCCTCAGACGCTACATTCGTGATCCGCAGAGCTTGCGGCAGTGGCCTCAGGCGAAGATGCCCGGTTTCTCGGCGGCGGTGTTGCCGGACGGGGATCTGGAGAGGTTGGTGGGGTATTTGAAGCACATGGCAGGGCGCAAGGTTAAACCCTGACACCCTTACTGCTGTTGCACTGAGATCACGGGCATCGGCGTTGGCGAAACAAACACCTTCGCGTGCATCTGCTCGCAACCACCGCCACGCCGCATGCCACGCACCGGGCAGGCATCCAGGTAATCCAGGCCCACCGCCAGTTTCAGATGACGCTCAGGCCGCGCCAATTCATTGGTCACGTCAAAGCTGTACCACGCGTCATCGAGCCAGGCTTCTGCCCAGGCGTGACTGGCCAGGTGTTCGCTGTTCTCGCTGTACAAATAGCCCGACACATAACGCGAAGGAATGCCCAGGCTGCGAGCGCAGGCGAGAAACGCGTGGGTGTGGTCCTGACAGACACCCGAACGCCCGGCGAAGGCCTGGGCGGCGCTGGTGTCCACTTCGGTGGACCCCGGCGTGTAGGTCATGTGCTGGTTCAGGCCATGCATCAAGTCGATCAGCGCCGTGCGATCCCGGCGCTGCTTGCATTCTTTCTCGGCGAACCCACGCAGGGCTTCGTCGGCTTCGGTCAGGCGCGTGAAGCGCAAGAACGGCAGCGCCGACTGGCTTTCATGCTCCGCCTCACGCAATTCGTCGATGTCCACCTGGCCCCGGGCGCGGCAAGTCGAGCTGCCAGCTGAGCACATGCTGGCGCTCACTGTCGTGGGGGGTCAGTCGCAGGTACTGGATGCTCGCCCGCACCTGATCTTCGTAGTGATAGGTGGTCTCGTGGCTAATGGAAAGTCTCATGCAGCCTCCAGGTAGGAACTGTGTATGGCGTTACCCAACTGGCGCACCAGCGGGATGAACTCGGTCAGCCAGGCGTGCAGGCCTTCGTCGAGAATTTCGGAGATGCCGGTGTAGCGCAGGCGTGCGTCCATTTCCGCTGCCAGGCTTTGCGCCGGACGGCCGTTGGCCCCTGGCAGCTGGGCAAGGATCTGGTCGATTTCTTCAAGGCTCGCAATGATCGTGGCACGTCAGCGCGCAGCAACAGCAATTCCGCCACATGCCGGGCACCGGGCGCATCGCGGTAGATCTCGGTATAGGCCTCGAACGAGGACAACGCCCGCAGCAAAGCACTCCACTGGTAATACGCGTGAGCGGTGCCATCGCTGACCGCCTCGGCCTGATCGCCAGCCATTTCGTAGCGGGCGTCGAGCAGGCGCAACGTGTTGTCGGCCCTTTCGATAAACGTCCCAAGACGAATAAAGCGGAACGCATCGTTACGCATGATCGTGCCGTAGGACGCGCCCCGGAACAGGTGGGAACGTTCCTTGATCCACTCGCAGAATCGGCTCATGCCGTAGCGACTCAAGCCTTGATCCGCTATCCCGCGAATTTCCAGCCAGGTGGCATTGATGTTTTCCCACATGTCGGCGGTGATTCGCCCACGCACCGCATGGGCACTGGCCCGCGCGGCGCCGAGGCAGCTGTAGATGCTCGCCGGGTTGGCCGCGTCCAGGGCGAAGAAATGCAGCAGCCGTTCCGCGTGCAATTCGCCGTGGCGTTCCAGGTAGTCGTCCAGGGTGCCGGTGATCAGCAACGGCATGGCGAGTTCATGCAGGCCATCACCCCGGCCATCCTGCGGCATCAGCGACAGCGAATAACTGATGTCGAGCATCCGTGCGAGGTTTTCCGCCCGCTCCAGGTAACGCGACATCCAATACAAATCCGAGGCAGTTCTACTTAACATGGCAGGCTTCCTTCAATCCTCGACCACCCAGGTGTCCTTGGTTCCACCGCCCTGGGATGAATTCACCACCAGGGAGCCTTCGCGCAGGGCAACACGGGTCAAGCCGCCGGGCACAACCCGGGTTTCGCGGCCAGACAATACAAACGGGCGCAGGTCGATGTGGTGTGGAGCGATGCCGTTTTCGACAAAAGTCGGACAGGTCGACAGGCACAACGTCGGCTGGGCGATGTACGCATGGGGCTTGGCGTTGATCCGCGCGCGAAAAGATTCGATTTCCGCCGCCGTCGCTGCCGGCCCGACCAGCATTCCGTAACCGCCGGAGCCCTGGGTTTCCTTGACCACCAAATCCGGAAGATTGGCCAGTACGTGGGACAATTCGGCGGGATTACGACACTGCCACGTCGGCACATTCTTCAGAATCGGCTCTTCATCCAGGTAGAAACGGATCATGTCCGTGACGAATGGGTATACCGACTTGTCGTCCGCGACCCCGGTGCCGATGGCATTTGCCAGCACAACATTGCCGCAACGGTATGCCGACAGCAGCCCTGGAACGCCAAGCATCGAGTCCGGGTTGAACGCCAGCGGATCGAGGAACGCATCGTCGAGGCGACGGTAGATCACGTCGACGGCTTTCGGCCCGTCCGTGGTGCGCATGAACACCTTGTCATCCCTCACGAACAGGTCCGCGCCTTCCACCAGTTCAACGCCCATTTCCCGCGCCAGAAACGCATGTTCAAAGAACGCGCTGTTGAAACGACCCGGCGTCAGTACCACCACGCTCGGGTTATCAATCGGGCTGGCGCTTTTCAGGGTGTCGAGCAACAGGTTCGGATAGTGGTCGATAGGGGCAATGCGCTGGGCCGCGAACAACTCGGGAAACAACCGCATCATCATCTTGCGGTCTTCAAGCATGTAGCTCACGCCGCTCGGTGTACGAAGATTGTCTTCAAGCACGTAGTACGTACCGTCGCCGTCGCGCACCAGATCGACACCGGAGATGTGGGAATAGATATCGCGGTGCAAATCCAGCCCTTGCATCGCCAACTGGTATTGCTCGTTGGCCAGCACTTGCTCGGCCGGGATGATGCCGGCCTTGATAATGCGCTGCTCGTGATAAAGGTCGGCGAGGAACATGTTCAACGCCTTGACCCGTTGAATGCAGCCGCGCTCGACGACTCGCCATTCACTGGCGGGGATGCTGCGGGGGATGGTGTCGAAGGGAATCAGGCGTTCGGTCCCTTGCTCATCACCATAGAGCGTGAAGGTAATCCCAGCGCGATGAAATAACAGATCGGCCTCGCGTCGCCGTTGCGCCAAAAGCTCGTCAGGCGTTTCGGCCAGCCAACGGGCAAATTCCCGATAATGCGGGCGGACCTGGCCGCCGGCATCGTACATCTCATCAAAATAGGTGCGGATCATGCCGTACTCCTTGTCACCCGGACATCTGGGCTTCGCAAAGCCCGTGCCATCGGCATAAACGCTTTGATATCAATCGGTTGGGAAATCGCACCGCACGCACCGCACCAATCCTGTGCGGTAAATGCCCCCACCTGATCGCCCCCGCTTCATTGCGAAGCAATGTTGTCGCCTATCACCAGCATAGCTAGAGTTGATTTCACTGCCCGGGAGTCCCTGCGGATAATCCGCGCATTCACTGAAAATGTTGACGAACTTCCCTTTAACCGCCTGCTCAGGCGGTTTTTTTTGCGCCGGATTCTTGTTTCAGGGTTTTGCCTGGTGCAGTTTCTGCCCCGCACAAACGAAAACGGCCAACCCTGAGGTCAGCCGTTGCTGAGTGTCGTCACTGTTCATAAGTTATGCGAGTCGCCCTCGTACCTCCTGCTTGACGCCCCATCCTTCGATGATGCCGCCCAAAGGCTCGACCACCGCCTCGAAATCCTGCTCAAAGTCGCCGATGCCGTCATAGGTGGCGTACATCACTTTGCTCAGTTCCAGGTACCACGCGCCATCGTCGCGCACACTGATTTGCGCATTCAAGGATTCACCACAGTAATGCCCTGCCGCCCTGCGCGCCCGCTCCTCGTCCGGGAAAATGGCGTAGAACTCGATGGGATGGAATCGTGAAAAGTCGAAACCGCCTTCTTTCATGCGGCGCAAGACGCTGGTGCTGATGTCTTCTTGATAGGCTGTGCTCATGAAACGTCCCCCTCAGACTGATGGATAGACTTTCCGTATTCCCGGCACCCGCAACCGAATGGGGCGAGCGATGCGGCAACAACGTTGCCGGTGGGAAGCAAGCATGTAGCTGACAAGACCAGACCTTAGCGATCCGTTCGCTGATCTCGATTGCAGAGTAGCCGCAAGATAGAGCCGTTGCCAAGGCCTGGTTAGGAATGAGACAGGAGATGTTCAGATTGGCGTGATGCTGAGGATTTCAATGCTGTACTGGGTCTTCAAATTTCTGACAGTCGGATTATCGATGCGCCCTTCCAGATCGTTGAGGTCCAGTTCGGCAGCCACAGGCAGACGCCGGGCGCGAATGAGCTTCGCGGCCTGCTCGTTGTTCGGGCACTCATCGCTCTCGAACACCTCACTAACTTTTTCACCGTGATCATCAACGAAAGTGACTTTCCACTTTTGCATCAGGTGCCTCCTCGATCAAAACCGTGAATGGGCTTACCACTATCTCGACATTATTTCCCGGCCAATCGTTCAACCGCTCCCTCTATTAAGTCAAGCACGAAAAAGGGCCACCCCCGGTGTGTTTTCACACAACCTGAGACGGCCCTTTCTGGCTTGCTCGAAATCAGTCGTTGCCTGGTTTGCTCACCGCCGGCAGAACGTACAGCGGCAACTGTCAGATCCTTACATTGCCCCGGGGACCGGCAATGGCCCAGATGATCAGGCCCAGCACTGGCAGCAGCAGGATCAGCAGCACCCAGATGATTTTCATCCCTGTGTCGGCACCACTTTTGAGCACGTTGATGATTGCCCAGATATCCAGGGCAAGAATAATCAGGCCAATCAGACCGTTGAAAGTGGAACCCATGGTGTCGCTCCCAAAGAGTGGTTTGCACTCTTAGGATAGCCGCGCCTTGCGAGGGTTCCTTTTTTTAAACGTGGACGGCAATTTTGAGGGCTTCCAGCGAGGGTGCGGCAGCGATGCCGACTTGGGCGCACAACTCGAGTACGCGCGGCACGTCGTTACCGTAGACCAGCACCACTTGCAGTTCGTCGTCGAGCAACTGACTGAAGTTCATCAGCGTGTAACCGCCGTTTTCCTTGCTCATGCTGCCCATCTGCACCTGAATGCGATTGAGCGCGGTCAGGGCTTCAGTCTTGGCCAGTTGCTTGGGTTTGATATTGAAATCAACGCCGGGCCCGAACGAGGAAACGATCTGGGCGAACAGGTCCATGTAGGTGTCGGCCTGGAACAGCACAGTCTCTGGCAAACTGCCGACGACGACCCACTCGCCCAGCGGAATCGGGAACGTTTCGTCGTAGTTGATATCCGGATTGGCCGTCAGAAAAGCCTCAGGATCGGCGTAGGCCTGGGCTGCTTCGTCAGCGACTTTCAGGATTTCGTCGTCGCTCATGCACCCGGAGCTTATTTTGCTGATGAGTTCGACGAGTGCGGCTTTCATGGGGCGGAATCCTGTAACGAGGGAATTTTGAAGGCGCGAAGGATAGCGCATTACGCCACGCAATTCCTGTGTGCAAGCATGGCCAGGAACGTTGACCCACATCAAGATCCGGCGCCCTGCGTAGCGGCACAATACTGGCACCTTGCCAAAACTGTTTCCGCTATCAGAGAAGACCTCCATGGGTGCCTGGCTTAGCAATATCTCGCTGAAATACAAATTCTGGGCGGTCAACGCCGTCGCCTTCGTCACAACCTTGTTGCTGGTGTTGTACGCCGTACAGCTCGAACAACAGGCCCGCAGCGATGCTTATCAGGCATCGGCACAAGCCCAGGCGCGACTGCTCAACGCCTGGCCCGCCGGGCAGCCGCTGCCACCAGCCGATAACGTGCTGACGTTCAGTCGCGGGCAGGCACCGTTGCTGAACGGGCAGCCGCTACTGGCGCTGGCCGACACCAACGGCTGGGTCGCAATCAATGCCATGCCGCTGTTCGGCAACAACCTGTTGATGGGCGCTGAAGTGTTTACGCGCACGGATGGCAACCAGGTCGCGGTGATTGCTCATGGCCCGAGCCTGACCCAGGTATTTGGCGAGCGCTTCACCCACTATGCCGTAGCCGTGGCGATCCTGATGCTGGCGATGCTCGGCGCTTCGCAATTGTTGATCCGCTTCCTGCTCAGCCAGCTCAATACGCTGAAGGATGTGATGCTTCACGTCGAGAAAACCGGTGACCTGTCCGCCCGCGTGCCGCTGGCGTGCACTGACGAAGTCGGGCAGATGGCCAATGCCTTCAACGCCATGCAGGCTGGATACCAGCGAGTGGTCAACACCGTCGCCAGCACCGCCCGGCAACTGGATGTCGGCGCGGCGCGGTTGGCGTCGAGCATGAACGAGGTGCGTCACGGCATGCTCGGCCAGCAAAGCGAAACCGATCAGGCCGCCACGGCGATCAACGAAATGACGGCCACGGTCTATCACATTGCCCAGCACGCCGGCGCCACCCGCGACCTCTCGCAAACCGCCGACACCCTGGCCGGCAGCGGGCAGGAAGTGGTCAGTCGGGTGCAGAAGTCGATTGCCGGCCTGTCCAGCGGGGTGCAACAGACTGCCGAGATGATTCAGCGTCTGGCCGAGGACAGTCAGAAGATCAACGGCGTGGTCAGTGTGATTCACAGCATCGCCGAGCAGACCAACCTGCTGGCGCTGAACGCAGCGATTGAAGCGGCCCGCGCCGGTGAAATGGGTCGCGGTTTTGCGGTGGTCGCCGATGAAGTGCGTAACCTGGCCAAACGTGTGCAGACCTCCACGGACGAGATCACGATCATGGTTTCGGCGTTGCAGGCCGGAACTCGGGACGCGGTGGATTTCATGCAGGAAAGCTCGTTCAAGGCCGACGATTGCGTGCAGCAGGCTCAGGAAGCCGGCGCAGCGTTGGCGCAAATCACCAGCGCCGTGGCACAAATGCGCGAAAGCAACACGCAGATCGCGGTGGCGGCCGAGCAGCAGAGCCACGTGGCGGAAGAGATGAATCGAGCGGTGGTGAGCATTCGGGATGTGACCGAGAACACCGTGCAGCAGACCGTGGGGTCGGCGACTACCAGCAATGAGCTGGCGGCGTTGGCCGGGGAGTTGAGCAAGGCGATAGGGCAGCTCAAGTTGTAAAGGCCTGTTCAACATCAATATTGAACATGACACCTATCACGCCGATAGCCAGCCTTGACTCGCCGACGGGTTCGGAGCGGCCTATGCTTTGTTCACGAGCCTCAACGAACCAAGGATTACCCTCATGGGCAAACGTCATCCCAACCTCCCCGCCTGGCAATGGCGGGTGTACCCCAACCATCACCCACACCCGACCAATCAGGTGCTGCACCTGATTGCCGTGCCGCTGTTTATCGTGGCGTTTCTGCTGATGGTCTCGGGCGTGTTCAGCTTGAGTTTCGCTAATGTCGCGATTGGCGTCATCGGCCTGCTCGCCGCCCTCGTCTTGCAACGCCACGGTCACAGCCTGGAGGCGTGACTGGCGTATGCGCGTCAGGGGTCAGGGGTCAGGAGTCAGGGGTCAGGGGTCAGGCGAAAATCGTCACCGTCTGCCGGCTCATGGCAATCAACTGACCGTCGGGGTTCCACAGTTTCGCGGCCGCATGGCCGTAGCCGTCAGCGGCATGCTCGATCTCGACGAGGTATTTGCACCAGTCCAGCGTGCTCAGTTCAAGCAACGGCTGGACGAATTCAATGGTCCAGGTCAGCGTGCTGCCCATCGCCGGTTTTTTCAGGTGCGGCAACAGCGCCGGAGGCCAGGCGTCGACCAGCGCCAGAATATGCGCCTCGCTGACGGCCTCGTCCTTCACCTCCCCACGCAAGCGCACCCAGCCCCCCATCTCGCGGGATGTGTTGCCCGTGAACGGCAGACCGCCGACGCTCCAGCGCATCGCCAGATGCCGCATGAACTCTGGGGTCACGCCTTTGATGTAAGGCAGTTCCTGGCAATCGTCCCAGTGCTTCATTTCGGGTGCCGGTTGCGCGATCACCGCCACCTCCGACGGTCGCGAGGCGCCGAAGCTGCCCTGGACCAATGTCACCACCTGGCCCTTTTGCATCGTGCGGCCCAGCACCTGGCTGACCGCTTTGCCTTCGCGCAACACATCGACTTCAAAGCTGACGGGCACTTCAGGCTCGACCGGGCCCACAAAGGTGATCGCCAACGAACGCACCGGGCGATCCGCCGGGACTTTTGCGCGCATGGCTTCGTACTGCAAGGCGGCCACCAGGCCACCGAAACTGGCACGCCCCTGAGCCCATTCGGCCGGGATAGACAGTTCCAGCGGCTGGCTGCGGACAGCGTCGAGCAGATCGGAAAAGCGCATGAAAACCTCAGAGCGGAAAAGGATGTAGGGATCTTAACCAGCCTGCCGGGATGGCACAGCGCTTATTCCGGCCAAATTGCCTGACAGATGAGCCGGATAGAACCGCCGCCCCTTGTACCCGCGGCCGAACGCAGCCTACGACAGCGGGTACATCGATCTGTCTTGTGGTGGTGTCAGGATTTGAAGCAGGCCGCGCTGAGTTTGTCGAGGACGCGGTCGGCGCGGCCTTCGGCTTTGGCCATAGTGGTTTCCCAAGACGCCACGCAGGGCTGCAAATCGGCCTCGTGTTCGGCCTTGGCCAGCCATTGCCAGCAGTCGTGCCAATCGCCCAAGGCACTTTGCGCGGACTTCAAACGCGGCATCGCGGCTTTCGGCAATCGATCCAGTTCGGGATAGGCATCGATGCCATAGCGCACGCGTTTGATCAACAAGCGCAAGCGGTGGCGATCATGTGCCGGATCGTGCAGGGCCTGATCGAGATTTTTCCATTGTTTGGCCAACCGTTTTTCGATGCGCTGACGCAAGCCCTTGAGCAATCCTTGACGCTGAGAGGCCCGCAGAAAACGCGGAAAGGCGTCGAGGATCATCAGCAACTGCGCCACTTCAGGACTCGTCGCGACCGCCGGGTAAGCCTCGGCCATTTGCGCCATGCGCCGCTGGGCAGCCGCGGGTTGATCATGCTCGAGCAGGTACGCCGCCAACACTTCGCGATCGCGCAACGGCGTCGTCAGCTCGCCAACCCGCGACGCCGCCGCTTCCAGCTGTTCGACCCCGGGCAAGCCGCGCAATGGCCGCAGCAGACTGCGCAAACGGCGAACCGTGGTGCGTAATTCGTGCAGCGCTTCAGGGTCGGTACACGCACTCAAGCGTGCCTGACAGGCCAGCAAACGGACTTCCAGGCCCAAGATACGAGCCACTAACCGATCAACCAAGGTAGACATCGCTTGCTCCCTGAATCGAATTTTCCTTAATGCCTACATCATGCCTCAACGGCCGGCACGCGACTCACGAATATAGAACTGCGCCTTCCCGGCCTTCTTGGTGCAGCCTTCGAACCCTTCGAATTGCTGCTGAGTCTTGGCCGCCGTCAACAACGATAGGGCCTTGGAGTAGCTGACGGTCCCGGCGAAACCTTCGGCCTTGGCCAGATCCAGTTCGTGCCACGCCGTATCAAGCCCGCTGCCGCAGCTGTCACGGTAAGCGGTTTTGCCGGCGCAACCGGCCAGTGCCAGGGCAATCAAAGGCACACAGATCCAGGCTTTCATCACTCACACCTCAAAAATAGGTAAACAGTCGTGCAGGTAAGACGGTCCGACACGTGAAAAGTGCCTTGGCCCCGCCGCACAAACTTTAGCGCTCACGAGAATACGCACCTGCTGCCAAAGAGTGTCGAAAAAACGACGCACTGGCCTCACGAAACGACCTTAGCGATTGAAGCGCGCCCCTTGATGGGTGCATTGTTGAACCTTGTCAGACGAGGGCGATTCATGAAAAAGCGTGTCGCGCTGGTGCTGGGCTCAGGTGGAGCCAGGGGCTATGCCCATATCGGGGTCATTGAAGAGATCGAACGGCGTGGCTACGACATCGCGTGTATCGCCGGTTGTTCCATGGGCGCGGTGGTCGGCGGAATCTATGCCGCCGGCAAACTCGAAGAATATCGTAACTGGATCGAAAGCCTTGATTACCTCGACGTCTTGCGTCTGGTGGACGTCAGTTTTCGTCTGGGGGCGATTCGCGGAGAAAAGGTTTTCGGGCAGATCCGCAAGATCGTCGGCGAGATCAATATTGAAGACTTGCGCATCCCCTACACGGCGGTGGCCACCGACCTGACCAATCAACAGGAAATCTGGTTTCAGGAAGGCTGCCTGCACCAAGCCATGCGCGCTTCGGCGGCGATTCCCAGCCTGTTTACCCCAGTGATGCAGGGTAACCGCATGCTGGTGGACGGCGGTATCCTCAACCCTTTGCCGATCGTGCCGGTGGTGTCGAGTCATTGCGACCTGATCATCGCGGTCAACCTCAACTCCACCAACCAGCGCCACTATCAATTGCCGGTGATCCAGCGCCCAGCGGCGTTCAAGACCCGTTTCGACAGCCTGATCAACTCGCTCGGTTCAAAGTTGCCTTTCCGCCGCAAACAGGCGGAACAGTTGCTGCTGCTGGAAAAAGAAGCGTTGATGGCAAAAGCGGCCGAGTTCAACCCGTGGATCGACTCCGCCGAACCCGACGCGCAGCAACCGGCCGCCGCCCCCGAGCGCGAAGGCGCACCGAAGTCCGCCACCGGCTCGTTCATCATCGACAACGTCGGACCGGCGTCTTTGCTGGACCTGATCAACCAGAGTTTCGAGGTGATGCAAACCTCATTGGCGCAGTACAAAATCGCCGGTTATCCGCCGGATATTCTGATCAACGTGCCAAAGCGGGTGTGCCGGTTTTTCGAGTTTTACAAAGCGCCGGAATTGATCGCACTGGGGCGGGAGATTGCCCGGGATACCTTGGACCGGTATGAGAATGAACGGGATGCCTGAGGCCTAACGATCAGGTATCAAGCAACCGATACCCGACCCCCGCCTCGGTGACGATAAACCGAGGCTGGGTCGGGTCGTCCGCCAGTTTCTGCCGCAAGTGCCCGACCACAATCCGCAAATAGTGAGTGTCTTCGGTATGGGTCGGCCCCCAAATATCCTTGAGTAATTGCTGCTGGGTGATGACCCGCCCCGGGTGTCGCGCCAGTTGCGCCAGTACCGCGTATTCCTTGCGGGTCAGTGCGACTTCGGTGCCGTCGAGCAACACCCGGCGATACGCCAGATCCACGGTCAACGGGCCGAACGTCAGCGCCGCTTGCTGCGCTTCTCCCGTCGGAGCCTGACGCAACAAGGCACGCACTCGGGCCAGAAACTCCTGAATGCCAAACGGCTTGGTCACGTAGTCGTTGGCGCCGTTGTCGAGCGCTTCGACTTTCTGCCCTTCACTGGCACGCACCGACAGCACCAGCACGGGCACCGTCGACCACTCGCGAAACTCGCGCAGCACTTGCTGGCCGTCCATGTCCGGCAAACCGAGGTCCAGTACCAGCAGGTTCGGTTTATTCAGGGCCGCCTGGGCCAGGCCTTCGCTGCCGGTACCGGCCTCGAGTACTTTGTAGCCCTGGGAGGCGAGGCTGATGCGCAGGAATTTGCGGATCTGCGGTTCGTCGTCGATGACCAAAATGGTCGCGGTCTGGCTCATGAATTCACATCAACACAAAGAAGTGGCAAGAGAGTAGCGCACGCGTAATCAGGCTTCACTTTCGGCGCTTAATTTTCAAAGGCCGGCTGCGCCTGCAACGGCAGGTGCAAGGTGATGCAGGTGCCGCGCCCTTCGATGCCCTCGGCGACACTGATCCGTCCGCCGTGAGCACCGACCATGCCCTGACAGATCGCCAGACCCAGCCCGGTGCCTTGCCCGCCACGATCACCGCGCGCGGCGGTGTAGAACATGTCGAAAATCTTCGCCCGCTCTTCCTGCGGAATCCCCGGCCCTTCATCGCTCACCGAAAAAAACAGCTCGCTGTCGTCGGCCCCGGCGCGCAACTGCAGGCGACCGTGAGACGGTGAAAACCGCGCGGCGTTTTCCAGCACATTGACCAGCGCCTGTTCGATCAGCGCGGCGTGGACATAAAGCAGCGGCAACTGCGGCGGCACGTCGATGATCATTTGCAACGGCGCGAGCACGGCGCGCAGACGATTGAGCGAACTGCCGACGATGTCGGCCGGCGACACCCAGTCCCGCGCCAGCGTCAGAGCGCCGTGCCCGAGGCGGGTCATGTCCAGCAGGTTCTGAATGTAGCGATCGAGGCGCTCGGCTTCATCGCGAGTGCCTTCGAGCAGTTCCCGGCGATCCTCCAGCGGGATCGCTTCACCGAGGGCCAACAGGCTGTCGATGCTGCCGCGCATGGAGGTCAGCGGCGTGCGCAAATCGTGGGACACCGAGGCCAGCAAGGCACTGCGCAGTTGCTCGGTTTCGCCGTGCAGCCGAGCGGCTTCCAGGTCTTCGGCCAACTGCGCCCGCGCCAGCGCCTGCGCCAGCGGTTGGCTCAATGCGGTCAACAAACGGCGACGCTGACCGCTCAAGGTCTGCCCCTCTTTGGCACACACCCCGAGCAGCGCCAGTGGCCCGTCTTCCAGTGACAACGGCCACCACCACCAACGTCCGAACGGCAGCGTGCCGGTGCCCGCGCCGGCCGGTTGATCGTGTTGCCAGGCCCAATCGGCGGCAGCGCGCTCGGCGTCGGAAAATTCCAGCGGGCCACCGGTTTCGACTTTCCAGCCGCCCTGCCCGTCTTGATTGAGCAGGCAGAGTTGCAGATCACTCCAGCCATTGAGGTGCTGGGCCGCTGCGCTGAGCACTGCCTGGCGGTCGGTGGCGGCGGTGAGTTTGCGCGACAAGTCGAGCAGTTCGGAAGTCTCCTCCTGGGTGTCGCGTAGCGCCTGCAATTGGCGCCGCTGTCGGGCCGCGAGGTTACCGGTGAGCGCCGCCATCAGCAGGAAGAACAGCAAGGTCAGCACGTCTTCTTCGCGCTGGATGCTGAACGAGAAATTCGGCGGAATGAACAAAAAATCGTAGGTCAAAAACGACAACGCCGCACAGGCCAGCGCCGGGCCAAGGCTGCTGCGCACCGCCACCAGCAACACCGCGACGAGAAACACCAGCGAGATATTAGGCAAAGGCAAAACGCCCGCCACCGCCCAGGCCAAGGCACTGGCGAGCACCGTCGCCACCAGCGCCAGCGCATAGTCGAACCACACCAGGGACTGCGCCGAATGCTGACGCGGCTGATGCTGTTGGTGTTCGCTGTCAAGGACGTTGATTTCCAGCCCGCGCGCATCGCGCAGCAACCGTGACGCCAGGCCACCGCCGAACAATCGCCGACGCAAACGCGGCCGGGACTGCCCCACCAGCACCAGGCTGGCGCGGCGTTCGGCAGCGTGCTGAATCAGGGTTTTCGCCACCTCGGCGGCGCGCAACAACACCACTTCGCCGCCGAGGCGCTCGGCCAATTGCTGGGCACTTTGCAGACGCAGGCGCGACTGCTCGTCACGCACGCGGCCGTTGTCCACATGCACCAGGCTCCACGGTAAATGCCGACGCTGGGCGACGCGACTGGCGTGACGCACCAGGCGCTCGGCCTGAGCATCGCCATTGACCCCGACCAACAAGCGACCGCGCACCGCAGGCGCGGCTTGGCCGAGTTGGCGATAGCCCTGAGTCAGATCATCATCGACCTGCGCGGCGGCGGTTTGCATCGCCAGTTCACGCAGGGCCGTAAGGTTGGTCTGAGTGAAGAAGGCGTCGATGGCCGCCCGGGCCTGTTCCGGCACGTAGACCTTGCCTTCGCGCAGACGCTCAAGCAGCTCGCGCGGCGGCAGGTCGATCAGCAGCAGTTCGTAGGCTTCCTGCAGCACCCAGTCCGGCAAGGTTTCGCGAACCTGCACGCCGGTGATGCCGCGCACTTTGTCGTTAAGGCTTTCCAGGTGCTGGACGTTGACCGTGGTGAACACGTCAATGCCCGCCGCGAGCAGTTCCTGAATGTCTTGCCAGCGCTTGGCGTGGCGACTGCCGGGCGCGTTGCTGTGGGCCAGTTCGTCCACCAGCACCAGTTTTGGTTTGGCCGCGAGCAAGCCGTCGAGGTCCATTTCTTCAAGCATCACGCCACGGTATTCCGAGCGCACCAACGGCTGCTGCGGCAAGCCGCCGAGCAGCGCTTCGGTCTCGGCGCGACCGTGGGTTTCGACCACGCCGGCGATGACTTTCACGCCCTGGCGCAATGGGGTGTGGGCGGCCTGGAGCATGGCGTAGGTCTTGCCGACACCGGGTGCGGCGCCGAGGAAAACCTTGAGCCGGCCACGGCCGTCGCGGGGCAGGTCTGCTAACAGCGCGTCGGCGCGGCCGGAGTCACTCATGCGTAGGGGTCTCTTTTCAGATGTTGATGTGGTGATTATTCGGCCACCACCGATTTACAGGTTTTCCAGCGCGATGTTCAGCGCCAACACATTCACCACCGGCGGCCCCACGAGCGGCTGCTCGATGTGCGCATCCATCAACTGCTGAAGCGTAGACACCGGCACATTGCGCGCGGCCGCAACACGCGCCAGTTGATAGGCAATCGCGGCCGGTGGCAAGTGTGGATCGAGGCCGCTGCCGGAGGTGGTGACCATCGCCAATGGCACCGGACCCTGGCCCGGCACCCACAGGTTGTGGGCATCCTTGATCACCCGAGTGGCCAAGGCCGGGTTGCTCGGCGAAAGGTTGCTGGCACTGCTCGGCACGGTGGCAAAGGCACCGGCCGATGGCCGTGGATGGAACCAGGCGTCGCCGACGAAATCTTGCGCAATCAGCAACGAGCCACGGACCTTGCCGTCGGCGTCGTGTACGAGGCTGCCATTGGCTTGATCGGGGAATGCGACCTGGGCGACACCGGTGACCACCAGTGGGTAAGCGACGCCGGTGATCAGGGTCATCAGGACAAGCAGGCTCAGGGCCGGACGTATCATTGTGGACATTTCAAACGCCTCCATTTCACAGAAAGCGGTGTGCCTGGCACACCGCGCCAGGGTCAAACCAAATGCAATGCGGTCAACACCATGTCGATCGCCTTGATCCCCACAAACGGCACCAGAATCCCGCCCACCCCATAGATCAACAGGTTGCGGCGCAGCAACGCCGCCGCACTCGCCGCCTGCACCCGCACGCCGCGCAGTGCCAACGGAATCAGCACCACAATAATCAAGGCGTTGAACACGATCGCCGAGAGAATTGCGCTCTGCGGACTGCTCAGGTGCATGACGTTCAGCACACCCAATTGCGGGTAGATCGAGGCGAACAACGCCGGCAGAATGGCGAAATATTTGGCCACGTCGTTGGCGATGGAAAACGTCGTCAAGGCACCGCGAGTCACCAGCAATTCCTTGCCGATCTGCACCACGTCCAGCAGCTTGGTCGGATCGCTGTCGAGGTCGACCATGTTCGCCGCCTCGCGCGCGGCTTGCGTCCCGTCGTTCATCGCCATCCCCACGTCCGCCTGGGCCAGGGCCGGGGCGTCGTTGGCGCCGTCGCCGCACATGGCGACCAGGCGACCGTCGTTCTGCTCGTGGCGAATGCGTGCCAGTTTTTTCTCCGGAGTGGCTTCGGCCAGCACGTCATCGACGCCTGCTTCGGCCGCAATGGCCGCAGCGGTCAGTGGGTTGTCGCCGGTCACCATGACGGTGCGAATTCCCAGCTTGCGCAGTTCGGCGAATCGCTCACGGATACCGGGCTTGACCACGTCCTTGAGGTGAATCGCACCAAGCAATTTGCCGTCGACGCAGACCAGCAACGGCGTGCCGCCGCTTTGCGCAATCTTGTCGATTTCCCGGGACAGCGGCGCGGCCAGGTCGGCGCGTTCCAGGCCAACGAAGGCCATTAACGAATCCACCGCGCCTTTGCGATACACGCGGCCCTGATAGTCGACACCCGACAGGCGCGTCTCGGCACTGAACGGTACGGCGGTCAGCCACTCCGTGGACGGCTCAGGTTGTGGCTGGGTGCCGCGCAGGTACTCGACGATGGATTTACCTTCCGCCGTGTCATCGGCCAGCGAGGCGAACAATGCACCCTCGGCGAGTTCCGTCGCGGTGACGCCAGGTGCCGGATAAACCGCTGTGCACCGACGGTTACCAAAGGTGATGGTGCCGGTTTTGTCCAGCAGCAGCACGTGTACATCCCCCGCCGCTTCCACGGCGCGACCGGATTTGGCGATCACATTCAGGCGCACCAGACGGTCCATTCCGGCGATACCGATGGCCGACAACAAACCGCCAATGGTGGTCGGAATCAGCGTGACCAATAACGCCACCAGGAACACCAGCGGCAGGCTGCCGTTGGCGAAGTAGGCGAACGGTTGCAGGGTGACGACCACCAACAGAAAGATCAGGGTCAGACCGATCAGCAGCATGTCGAGCGCCACTTCGTTCGGGGTTTTCTGGCGTTTGGCGCCCTCGACCAGGGCGATCATGCGATCGAGTGTCGACTCGCCAGGGTTGGCGGTGATGCGCACCAGCAGCCAGTCGGACACCAGCCGTGTGTTACCGGTGACGGCCGAACGGTCGCCGCCGGATTCGCGAATCACCGGCGCGGATTCACCGGTAATTGCCGCTTCGTTGACCGCCGCGATGCCTTCGATCACCTCGCCGTCACCGGGGATCATTTCCCCCGCTTCAACGCGGACCACATCGTCCTTGCGCAGGCTGTTGGCCGGCACCACTTGAAAGGCGCCGTTGCTGGTTTTGCGCCGGGCGCTCAGACCTTCGCTACCGGCCTTGAGGCTGTCGGCGCGGGCCTTGCCGCGACCTTCGGCCAGTGCTTCGGCGAAGTTGGCGAACAGTACGGTGAACCACAACCACACGGCGATTTGCGCGGCGACAAAGGTCGGCACGCTGTTGTCGGGAATGAAGCACAGCACGGTGGTCAGGATCGCGGTCAGTTCAACCACCAGCATCACCGGCGCACGCTGCAATTGCCGAGGGTCGAGTTTGACGAAAGCTTGCACCAGCGCCGGGCGCCAGAGGGCCGAGATCGCGGTCTTCGGTGTTTCCGGCGCCTTGACGGTGGCGGCTTTAGTGGCGGGCATATTCATCATCGTGCTCCTAAAAAAGCGGCTCAGAAGCCCAGGCTCAAATGTTCAGCAATCGGACCCAACGCCAATGCCGGCAGGAAGGTCAAACCACCCAACAGCAAAATGGTCACGGTCAGCAAGGTCACGAACAGCGGGCCATGGGTCGGGAAGCTGTTCTGGCCGATCGGTGCGGTTTTCTTCATCGCCAGGCTGCCGGCCAACGCCAGTACCGGGAGGATGTAACCGAAGCGACCGATCAACATGCCCAGGCCCAGCATCAGGTTGTGGAACGGGGTGTTGGCACCGAAGCCGCCAAATGCCGAACCGTTGTTGGCGCTGGCCGAGGTGTAGGCGTACAGCAACTGGCTGAAACCGTGGGCTCCGGGGTTGCTCACCGCCGCGACCGGGCCGGGCAGGCTCGCGGCAATCGCGCCGAGTACCAGGACACCGACCGGCATCACCAGCAAGGTCAGCACCAGCAGTTGCACTTCTTTGGCCTGGAGTTTCTTGCCGAGGTATTCCGGGGTACGGCCGATCATCAGGCCGGCGAGAAACACCGCGATCAACACGTTCAACAACATGCCGTAGAGCCCGGCACCGACGCCGCCGAAGATCACTTCGCCGACCATCATGTTGACCATCGCAACCATGCCGCTCAGCGGGTTGAGGCTGTCGTGCATGCCGTTGACCGAACCGCTGGACGCCGCAGTGGTGGTCACCGACCACAGCACCGTGGCGGTGGTGCCCAAGCGTGCTTCCTTGCCTTCCAGCGGCGCGGTCTGTTCAACGGCGACATTGTTCAGGGTCGGGTTCGGCTGGGATTCAGCCCACAGCGACGTCGCGCCACCGATCAGGAACAGCGCCAGCATGCAGGCGATGATCGCGCGGCTCTGACGCAGGTCCTTCACGTAGTGGCCGAAGGTGAACACCAGCGCCACCGGGATCAGAATGATCGAGCCGACTTCAAACAGGTTGCTCCACGCCGTCGGGTTCTCGAACGGGTGCGCCGAGTTGACGCCGAAGAAGCCACCCCCGTTGGTGCCCAGTTGTTTGATCGCAATCTGGCTGGCGGCCGGGCCGAGCGGGATCACTTGATCGACGCCTTGCATCGTCACCGCACTCACGTAGTGCGCGAAGGTTTGTGGCACGCCCTGCCAGACCAGATACAGCGCCAGCAGCAGGCACAGCGGCAGCAAGCCGTAGAGGGTGGCGCGGGTCATGTCGACCCAGAAGTTGCCGAGGGTTTTGCTCGACTTGCGGCCAATACCGCGACACAGCGCAACCAATACCGCCAGGCCGGTGGCGGGGCTGACGAAGTTCTGCACGGTGAGGCCGACCATCTGGCTCAGGTAGCTCAGGGTCGCTTCGCCGCTGTAGGACTGCCAGTTGGTATTGGTCATGAAGCTGACGGCAGTATTGAACGCTTGCGTCCACGCCTGACCCGGCAGGTGTTGCGGGTTCAGCGGCAAGTAATCCTGAAACAACAGGATCGCGAACAACAGCAAAAAGCCCGCGAGGTTGAAGGCGAGCAAGGCCAGGGCGTATTTCTGCCAGCCCTGCTCGGCCTGCGGATCAACGCCGGCGAACCGATAACACCCACGCTCCACCGGCTCGAGAATCGGTGAAAGCCAAGTGCGCTGTCCTTCCATCACCTTGTAGTAGAAGCGCCCCAGAAACGGTGCCGGAATCAGCACCAGGGCGAAGAAGGCGAGGATCAGCCAATAGTCATAACTGTGCATAGCCGCTCCTAGTTCCGGTCCGCGCGCAACAGCGCAACCAACAGATAAATGAACAGTCCCACCGCCAATAGCAGTGACACTCCGTCCAGAACGCTCATGGAAGTTCTCCGTGTTACGGCGTATTGCCGCGTGTGGAGCCATTGTCGGAAGGAAGGCTGTAAAGGAACGAGAGCGAGGGGGTTGGCTGTGCATAAAGAAAGCGTAAAAGGTGGGGTTATGCCGCAAGCGATGCTGACAGGGCTGTAAACGGGCCAAGTGCGGCTGTCAGATCAGGCATAGAATGGAACCACTGCGAAAATTAATCGCTCAAAGTGGTATGCACGATCGATTGGCGAAACCCGCCGATCGGCCTGCCCTCAAGGAGAGCCCTATGCCCTGGTATGCCTGGTTGATTCTGGTCGTTGCAATCGGCTCGATCGTTGGTGGTTTGATGATGTTGCGTGACACCGCCCACAAGGTCGACCTGACCGAGGAGCAACGCAAACGCGTCGCTGAACGCAACGCGCAAGCGGATGCCAAGGATGCGCAAGACCGCTAAAACCAAACCCTGTCATTCTCATTGAATGACAGGGTTTGGCGTTTTACTTCTCCCAATCGGCCTTGGCGATGTGCAGGCCGTGCAGCCCTTTGTAAGCAGCCCGTTCAGGCGGGCTCCAGCCCTCAAGCAATGAATCCTCCAACCGATAAATCTCCACCCCGAGCGGGCGACACACGCTTAGCGGGTCCTGCGCGTCCGGCCCCCACATGGCCAGCGACAGGTCGCCGCCCGGGCAGGTCGAGAGCGCACACAGCAGATCGATTTCGGCAAAGAACTCCAGGTAATCGCCCTTCTGCGCCGGACAGGCTTTCATGAAATACATGTCGTCGTGGTTCAGGCCCGTGCACTGGAAAATGTTCAGCACGTCATGCACGTCGAACTCGGTCAGCCCATGAGGCAGCACCGCGCGGGTCAGGTTCGAGTGGCAGTGGTGATGGAAATCTTCGCCAGTGAGCATTTTGTTCACGTAAGGGTCACAGCGGGTACCCAGCAAGTCGTGTAAGCGAGCGCCATGCTCGTCGATGCCGTAACTGGCCAGGCTGTCATCGGTGATGGTCACCAGCGGCCGCAGAAAAGGCAGGTTCGACCAGAGCCGATCATGGGTGCTGACGTGAGCGCCCTGTAATTGCCGGGTCCGTGCCGCCCACAAACGCTCCCGTGGATCGTTGGCATTCCAGACGTTGAAATCCCCGACTTGCGGCCCGACGGGTGTGGTCACCCGGAACACATGCCCGGCCGGCACTGTCCAGGCGCGGCCGGTGCGGATCGGCACTTCAAAAGCCTCGATCAACGTGCGCCCCGCCTTCGCCTCGCGAATCCGTTCGTAGAAGGCGGTGTCCACCTGCAAGGCGGACCCTTTGCTGACTTGATAGGCCGCCGGATAGTCTTTGTACATGGCACGAATCCTCGATCAGTGATGGGAAACTGGAGCAAGCATTTGCAACAGGAGGTGTTCGGAATCGTCGAGATACCGGCTCATGGCGTCCTCGGCCGAGCGTTTGTCGCCCTCGGCCAACCACTCATGAATCTGCCGGTCACGCGCCAGCCAGGGCGCCTGAAAACGAGACTCATCGGGGGCGGTGCAGAACACCAGGCGCAATTGCGCGACGACGTTGGTGAAGAACTCATCGAACAGTGGACTGCGCAGCAATCCGACAATGTGTTGATGAAAGGCCAGGCTGTGGGTACCGACCGCACGCCAGTCTTCGCGCTCCCGGGCCAGCTCGGTGGCTTCCAGGGCGTCGAGCATCCGGTCGGATTGATAGTCGCGCAGCGGCTGACTCGCGCTGATGGCCTGCAACTCCAGGGTGCGCCTGACCTTGAACAGATCCCGCACGTCCTCCACGCCCAGCCTGCGCACCATCACGCCCTTGTTGCGCACATAACGGGTCAGACCTTCCTGCCCCAGGCGATGCAGCGCTTCGCGAATAGTATTGCGAGATGCGTTGTACGCGGACACCAGATCGTTCTCCACCAACGCCATGCCGGGCAGCAAACGGCCGCCGATGATGTCGGCGCGCAACTCAAGGGTGATGTGGTCGGCCAGGGACAGTCCGCTGTTCATGCTCATTGCCTCATGATTGTTCAACAATCGTCAGTTAATGAGTAATCACTATTCGTGCCAGTTCATTCAAGTCCGCAGGACCGAACTGGACGCATCTGCACGCTTTTTAGAAGTAGAAGTACAATCACCATCCCATTTTCATTGGTTAATATGGCGCATTGTTGCGGAGATACCCGATGCGTTACTCGCAGGACCATAAAGCCCAGACCCACCAACGCATCATCAAGGAAGCGTCAGCGCGCTTTCGCCGCGATGGTATTGGCGCGACAGGTCTGCAACCGCTGATGAAAGCACTGGGCCTGACTCACGGTGGTTTCTACTCGCATTTCAAGTCCAAAGACGAACTGGTGGAAAAGGCTTTGCAAGCCGCAGGCGAGCAGGTCGATGTGATTTGCGCCGAGCTCTTCGCCCAGGATCGCCCGCTGGAAGCGTTCATCGACGTCTATTTATCCGAGTGGCACCAGACCTCACCCGATGAAGGTTGCCCGCTGCCGACCATGTCAGCGGAACTCGGCCTGCGCGGACAGCAGAGCCCGACCACTGACGAGGTGCTCAACGCGCGGCTCGAACAAGTGCAAGGCTCTCTTGAAGACCAGAACGCCGCCGACCAAAGCATCGTCATCATGTCGACACTGGTCGGGGCCTTACTGCTGTCACGCAGTGTCGAGAATCCCGAGCTGGCGCAGCGGATTCTCGATGTCACTCGCACCTCTCTCAAACAGCCCCGGGACTAACCCTCCCAGCGCTTGAACAGCACGCTGGCATTCACCCCACCAAACCCGAAGCCATTGGACAACGCGTACTCGATGGCCATCGGCCGCGCCTGGCCATGGACGATGTCCACGCCTTGGGCGGCGGGGTCCGGGTTGTCGAAGTTGAGGGTGGCCGGCACCACCTGATCGCGAATCGCCAACAGCGTGAAGATCGCCTCGATACCGCCCGCGGCCCCGAGCAAATGCCCGGTGGCCGATTTGGTCGATGTCACTGCGATGTTGTTATCCGTGCCGAACAACGCCTTGATGGCCGCCAACTCTCCCAAATCCCCAACCGGGGTGGAGGTGGCGTGCGCATTGAGATGCTGCACTTGATCTGCCGAAATGCCCGCTTGCGCCAACGCCAGCGACATCGCCCGTCGCGCACCACTGCCATCCTCGGGCCCCGCCGTCAGGTGATAGGCATCGGCACTGGTGCCATAACCGACCAATTCCGCCAGCGGTTGAGCGCCGCGAGCCAAGGCATGCTCCAGGGACTCGATCACCAGAAGGCCAGCGCCCTCCCCCATGACAAAGCCATCGCGGTCACTGTCGAACGGCCGCGAGGCACGCTCCGGGGTGTCGTTGTAACCGCTGGACAAAGCGCGAGCAGCGGCAAACCCGGCGAGACTGACGCGGTCGATTGCCGCTTCCGCGCCGCCACACACCGCAATGTCTGCCTCGCCACAACGAATCAACCGCGCCGCATCACCAATCGCCTGGACCCCGGCCGCGCACGCCGTCACCGGAGCACCCAACGGGCCCTTGAAACCGTGCTGAATCGACACATGACCCGCAGCGAGGTTGACCAGAAATGACGGAATGGTGAACGGCGACAAGCGTCGCGGCCCACGGCTGTCGGTGGTGCGCACTGCATCGGCAATCGCGCCGAAACCACCCACGCCTGAACCGATAATGGTTGCCGTACGCTCCTGGGCCTTGGCGTCCGCCGCTTGCCAACCGGCCTGCTCCAGCGCCTGACGCGCCGCTTCCATGGCGAATAGAATGAAGCGGTCCATCTTCTTCTGCTCTTTGGGTGGCGTCGCCCGGTCCGGGTCAAACCCCGCCTCGGCATCGTCAGCCAGCGTCGGCACGGCTCCCCCGACCTTGGCCGGCAAATCGGCAACCACCTCGTCCGGCAAATGGCGCAACCCCGAACGCCCGGCCAACAGACGCGACCAAACGGCGTCGACGCCAGAACCCAATGGCGACACCAGGCCCATGCCCGTTACAACTACTCGACGATCACTCATACCGCAAATACCTCAAGCCGATTCATGACGCCTCACGTATAACGCGCGGCGGCCTTACTCTTGGAAAGATTCGGCGCCATGACAAGACGCGCCGCAACAACGCTTTGGCGAATGATGAATTTATTATAGGCATAATCTTAGCCGTATATGATAGGCGTAATTTTTGTTGCGCCGACGCAAGGTCCGCCTTTGTAGGCGCTGCCGAAGGCTCGGGCCGCGTTCGGACGATCTTTTGATCCACTCTTGCCAGCATGCAAAAAAGGCCGGTCACTGACCGGCCCTCTTGGCGTTGATCTACACGCTTAGTTCACCTCAAGTTTCTCGCGATTCTTATCCAGAATCGCTTTACCGATTCCCTTCACTTCGAGCAACTCGTCCACGGACGCAAACGGCCCATTACTCTCACGATAGGCAACAATCGCCTTGGCCTTGGCCTCGCCCACACCGGCCAACTCGCGCTGAAGGGTTGGCGCATCGGCCTGATTCAGCTCGACCTTGCCGGACGGTGCCGTGGGAGAAACGTCCAGCACCAAGGGTGCGTTGCCAGCCTCGGGTTTGGCCGTCGGCGCAGCAATGGCGCCAATAGAGGCGCTGGTGAGCAGGGCAAACACCAGAGAGTAGAAATAGCCAGTACGCATAAATGACGCTCCATGACATCGATTGAGAAAGCAGCTTTCCGAAGCTGCCTTCCAAACTTAGGCGATGGGCTGGAGCTGTCAAAAATGTGTCCGTTACAGGATGTGAAACAATCAGGGTTCGAGGCGACGTTGCTGGTAGATCCAGTCAACGATTTCGCCGTCGGGGGTGTAGCCACTGACGGTTTCGCGCAGGAGCTGACGGACACGACTGTAATCGTCATGATCAACGGCCATCAGCAACTCCGACAAACGCCCCTTGAGCACGTCCCAGGGCAGATGATCTTCGTTGGCACTCATGATCATCGGGTGTTGTGTTGCGGCCACGTTGTCACCGATCAGCAACTCCTCGTATAGCTTCTCACCGGGACGCAGACCGGTGAACTCTATGGAGATGTCGCCATGCAAATTCTTCTCAGAACGAACGCTCAAACCCGAGAGGTGAATCATCTTCTCTGCCAACTCGACAATCTTCACCGGCTCGCCCATGTCCAGAACGAACACATCACCGCCCTGCCCCATGGAACCCGCCTGGATCACCAGTTGCGCCGCTTCGGGGATGGTCATGAAATAGCGAGTGATTTTCGGGTGCGTGACCGTCAACGGCCCACCGGATTTAATCTGACTGTGGAACCGCGGGATCACCGAACCGGAAGACCCCAGCACATTGCCAAAGCGCACCATGGTGAACCGGGTCTTGTTGACCCGAGACACATTGGCCTTGTCGCCGAACATCACCGGGGCAATTTCACGACTGAGCGCCTGCAGGGTCAACTCGGCCAAACGCTTGGTGCTGCCCATGATATTGGTCGGGCGCACGGCCTTGTCGGTGGAGATCAACACAAAGTTGGACACCCCCGTCTGCAACGCAGCCTGAGCGGTATTAAGCGTGCCAATGACGTTGTTAAGCACGCCTTCGGCAATGTTGTGCTCCACCATCGGGACGTGTTTATAAGCGGCAGCGTGGTAGACGGTGTCCACACTCCAGGTCCTCATCACATCAAGAAGTTTGTCCTGGTGGCGGATGGAGCCGAGAATTGGCAACAATTTGACCGAAACCGACTTACGACAAGCGCGCTGCTCCAGCTCCGAGAGGATGCTGTATAGATTGAATTCGCTGTGTTCAAACAACAAAAGCGTCGTCGGGCCAAGCGAGAAAATCTGCCGGCAAAGCTCCGCGCCAATCGATCCGCCAGCGCCCGTGACCATCACTGTCTTGCCTTTGATACAGCGCTCGAGCAAATCCGGTTGTGCGGGCACCGAATCTCGCCCCAACAGGTCAGCGATATCCACTTCCTGGATGTCTTCGACCTTTACCCGGCCACTGGCCAGGTCGGTGAAATTGGGTACGCTTCGGATGTGAAGCGGGAAACGCTCCAGAATAGTAAGAATTTCCCTGCGTCGTGCGCGGGTTGATGACGGTAGAGCCAGAAGGATCTCCTGCGCGCCGGTTAAGTCGATCATCTGTTGGATGTGTTTGGGTTTGAAGACTTGCAACCCGGCAATCGAACGATCGGCAATGCTCGGATCATCATCGATAAACGCCACCGGGCGCATGACCCGGCCCATGCGCAGTGCAGCGACAAGCTGATTGCCGGCTACGCCCGCACCGTAGATGGCGACTTTGGTGAGGCCATTATCACGGTTGGTGAACGGTACGTGCTGGACGGCATTGAACCAGTCGCCCATGAAGTATTGACGCATGCACAGGCGCAGACCGCCGATGATGACGAGGCTTAGCCACCAGTAATTGAAGACAATGGAGCGCGGCACTACTGCTTCGTGGTTGCTGTACCAGTAGACCACGACCGCCAGAATCAGCGAAGACAAAGTGACTGCCTTGATAATCGCAATCAACGCATCGTTGCCGAAATATCGCATAACCGCCCGGTACATGCCGAAGCGGATAAACAGAGGAATGGCGACGACAGGGGCGCAAACAAACAGCCAGAAATGAACCCTGAAGGGGTTGTACATATCATCGATACCCAAACGCACGATGAACGCCAACCACAGAGCGCCCCAGACCAGAAAAACGTCTGTACCGACCTGTATCAACCGTTTCCGACGTCTGGGAAGCCCTACAAGGCGCGATCGGACCCTATCCATGAACTCTTCAAACACCTCAGCCTTCTCCCTTCAACTGCTGCATCACCGTGGTGAGACTTTATAGGCGCATTTCATCCACTTTAATCCTAAATGACAGAACTGTTACTCAGTTCTTCACCGATGGCCCTTCAAGCTCTCCAGCACGAAACTTGATCGCCAGTACAACCAATGGAGCATAGGCCAGAATCAAACCCAGGCTTGAGTTCAGGCCGAATTGGGTAACACCTAGTGCGATAGGCAACAACCAAAGCAAATTGATCGCGCCGACGGCCATTGTAACCGGCAAATGGCTGCCGAACCGACGAGAGGCAAACTGATAGGCGTGACTGCGATGTGCTTCGTAAACCTTGTCTCCCCTGAGCAACCGGCGAAACAACGTGAACGTTGCATCGACTATGAATACCCCAAGCAAAATCAGCCAGGCCCATAGCATCGGGGCACTAACCCACGCCGCCTGGAGAGAAAGCCCACCCAGCACAATGCCGAGAAATCCGCTGCCGGCATCGCCCATAAAAATCTTCGCGGGCGGGAAATTCCACCAAAGGAAACCGGCAACGGAAACAGCGAGTAACAGCGGGCCCCAGATCAGATTGTCGAGGCCTGCCAACCAATAAAGCAGGCCGGCTCCCAGACAAGCACAAATCGCTTCTACGCTGGCAATGCCATCGATCCCATCCATGAAGTTGTAAAGATTGAGCATCCACACCAAATAGAACACGCCGAGCAGATACCCAAACCATGAAAGCTCTAGATTGACGCCAAACACAACAACTGGAGGCAACCCACCCAACCAGAACAAAACCCAGGCTGCCCCTGAGAAATGCCCAAGCAATCGCCAGCGGGCAGCGATATGACCATGATCATCCATAAAGCCGATAAGAGCGACAAACGCCCCCGCACCCGCAATGCCAAAAAAATGTGCCGATGAAAGCAATCCAGTTACCCAGAGCAGCGTAAGCGCTAACAAAAAAGCAACTACTATTGCCACCCCGCCTCCCCGAGGGGTGGAAATGGAGTGTGAGCTCCGCTCATTTGGAACATCCATCAGACTGCGTGACAGCGCATAGCGGCGAAGCACTGCTGTGAGAAAAAGAGAAACGCCGGCGATAACCGGTATAAACCACCAGTAACTCATGCTTTGTGATGTTCCAAAAAGTATTGTGCTGTCGTGCGCCGGGCACCATCCAGTTCGAGAGGAGGATTCGGTTCAACAGTCTTGAGTTTTTTCTGAAATCTACCGGAAGGGATGCCGGTAGGCGCTGATCAGGTAAGGCTTCGGCCATCATAACGACCGCGGTTTGCAGAGTCCAACTGCGTGAAAGGCAAGCAACCAGGTAACGCCAAGCCTTAATGGGAGTTCGGCGGTTTAGACCGGCAATTGGGCGTAACTCCCCCCTTATCCGCAATCGCGACAAGTCCCATTAGGTGATAATCTTTGCCGCAAACCAAGGAACGAAACCATGAGAAGACTTGGACGTCGATCCGGTTTTTAACGAAACCCAGAACGAAAAGGCCCCAAATTTTGCTTGGGGTTAGATAATTGCGCCAAAAAAACGGAACAAGAAGATGATCCGCAATGTCAACAAGACCGGAAAAAGAATTGTTTTCTTAGGGAAGGTCTGAAATAGGCATGCGTTTTAACGGCCCCGTTGCTTGAGGCTCAAAAAATGTCGACTCAATCGTAAATCAGGCCTTTTCCTCTATTAATTCCCCTTTTTTCTGCATATGAGCGCTTTTCAGCGCCCATTGTCCGCATTACAGGCGCACCTCTCCTGTATTCAGCAATCGTTTTCGCATCATCCACAGGTTCGACAGCGCAAACAGCGTGGTCTGCTGCGCGGTGTTTTTAACAAGCCCCGGAAGCGCACTTTTGTATAACCAAACTGGCGCTTGATCACGCGAAACGGATGCTCAACCTTGGCGCGCAGTTGAGCTTTCGCGTATTCGATTTTGCGACGCATGCGCC